>JAZSKN010000030.1:0-48865 GCA_045534895.1 Acutalibacteraceae bacterium | reverse complement strand
ATTAAGCCCAGCGGTGTAGAATACGACACTATGACGGTTGAAGATATGGTTGCGGTTGACCTTGAGGGAAATGTGATTGAAGGAAAGTGGAAGCCTTCTTCTGATACACCTACTCATTTGGTGCTATATAAGGCTTTTGAAAAGATTGGTGGCATTGTTCATACTCATTCTCGATGGGCAACCAATTGGGCGCAGGCAGGCAGTGGCATACCTGCCTATGGCACGACCCACGGGGATTATTTTTACGGTGAAATTCCCTGCACTCGAAAAATGACACCGCAAGAAATAGTAGGTGAATATGAAAAAGAAACCGGCAACGTAATCGTTGAGACCTTTAAGGATAAATCAGCCGACGATATTCCCGCAGTTTTGGTTTACTCTCACGGACCGTTCGCCTGGGGCACAGACCCCGATAATGCGGTACATAATGCCGTCGTTTTGGAAGAACTTGCTTTTATGGCATATCATACAGAAGCCATAAATCCAAACATCAATGCAATTCAACAGGAACTGTTAGATAAACACTATCTGCGTAAGCACGGTAAGGACGCCTATTACGGTCAAAAATAAAATTTAACAAAATTTAAATTAAAGCATAAATCTCCTCAAAATACAGATAATAACAACACAATTTGTAATTTAAGGAGAAATGTATATATGAAAGCAACAGGTATTGTGAGAAGAATTGACGATTTAGGTCGTGTGGTTATTCCAAAAGAGATTAGAAGAACGATGAGAATCCGTGAGGGAGACCCCTTACAGACAACATTGACACCTTTCGACAGATTTTGCTTTGCGATACATAGTGTAGTGGAAAGATATAAAGAAACAGCGGAGTGAGATTTCACTCCGCTGTTAAAGGTTTATATATTATTTATGACCTGTTTTTTCATAAGTTTCTTTTTCTTGTAATTCTCTTGATTCACTTGGTGTTAATGGGTCATGTAAAGATTTGGCAAATATCATTACGCTTGCAATGGCTGAGATTCCACCCAAGATTTTTGCCAAAGCACATATTGTTTCGCAGGTGGCAGATTGAGGATCTTTAAAAAACAAGTCCGTGTTAGAGAAAAAAAGATATGATAAAATTGATAAAGCATACAGTGAAAATGCTACTAACAATTTTCTTCTGAAAATAGATTTGCGCACCAATGCTTCAATCTTTGTTCCGCTTTTAATGTCAGGGTATTTGGCTCTTATTCTTTTGTATATCTTATCAACCGTTGATTGTCTCATTTTTATTTCCTTTATTATGTTGATTAATTTGATATTATCATAACATAAACAACTTAAAAAGTAAAGAATACACAGTATAAATTCCCACGAGTTACAAATAATAGTATCACGATTTGAAATTTAAGGAGAAATGTATATATGAAAGCAACAGGAATTGTTCGTAGAATAGACGACTTGGGCAGGGTGGTTATTCCCAAAGAAATCAGAAGGACAATGAGGATAAGAGAAGGCGACCCGTTGGAAATTTTTACCAACAACGATGGTGAGGTCATTTTTAAAAAATATTCACCTATGGGTGAAATGTTATCTTTTGCGCAGGATTTGGTTACCTCTATTTCAAGTGGTACGCATCTTACCGTATCTATTTGTGATACCGATCATTTTATTGCCGCTGATGGAAAAAATAAAAAAGAAATAATTGAAAAGCAAATATCTTCACAATTAGAAAATATTTGTCAAGATCGTAAAAGCTTTATAAATAACGATAATCAAGATATTTTTGCCTTTGAGGGTGACAGCAACAAAATTTTAGTGGCGGCGCCTGTAATTGCCGCCGGAGATATTATAGGCTGTGTTGTTTTAATAGAAAATGAGGAACAACAAAATATTTTAGATACTGATATAAATATTGCAAAAATTGCAGCTAATTTTTTATCCTTAAGAAATGAATAAAATTTAATGTCATCATATGTTTTTTTAAACTTTGATGACATTTTTTATTTTTCTTACAAACTTCCCTAATTTTCGACAAACTTAATTTGCTATAATCTTTTTGTAATTTGTCGAATAACTATTTAAAAGGATAAAAAAATATGAATACAAAACAAATAATAAAACAAATAGCAAAAGAAAATAATATTTGCACTAAAGATGTTGAAAAAGAAATTTTTAATGCTCTTTACTTAAGTGATTTTTTTGATAATTATAATATACAAAAAGATATCTCTATTGATGAAGTTTTAAATATTTCTGTATCAGAAACAGTTAAAAAATTATATAAAAATACATAATTTTATATAATTTTTATATTTTGCGGTTTTTATTTAAAAAATTCCTTTCAGATTTTTTAAGATTGCAAGCTTAAACCGCAAAAACCCTTGTTATTTTTATAGCAAGGGTTTATTTTTTGTTTTATTTTTGATATAATCATTTTAATAAATTTAAAAAAGGAAATTTTTATGAACATAAAACCCATAGCCTATATAAAAACAAATTTTAAAGAAAAATTTGGTATTCCGCGTCAAAGCGGTTTAATAGAAGAAATAACCGGTGAAATAATTTTTGAAAAAGAATTTAAAAATACCGATGCTCTACGCGGTATTGAAGATTTTTCACATTTGTGGCTTATTTTTGATTTTTCTAAAAATCATCGCGACGGCTTTTCGCCAACAGTTCGTCCGCCGCGCCTTGGCGGTAATGAGCGTGTTGGCGTTTTTGCAACACGTTCGCCATTTAGACCTAATAATTTAGGTCTTTCTTGCGTTAAATTAGAAAAAGTAAAAAAAGACCAAAAATTAGGCGATATTTTAGTGGTTAGCGGTGTAGATTTGCTTGATAACACCCCTATTTATGATATTAAACCTTATATTCCGTACTGTGACTGTAAAACAGAGGCTACGGGTTCTTTTGCACAAGAAAACAAAGATCATAAAATAGAGGTTTTTTATTGTGACGAGGTTTTTAAAAATATTTCTGATGAGCTTAAAATTCAAATCATAAAAATAATACAGCAAGACCCAAAGCCTGCGTATAAGCACAGTGAAAATGTTTATAAATTTTTGTTTTCTGATTATGAAATTACCTACTGTTCTACCGAAAAAAAGGCAGAAATTTTAAATATAGAAAAGCTTTAAACCAAAAACGCATTTTTTATCTTTAAAATGCGTTTTTTTGTCAGTATTTTTTAAGTAAAAAACATTGAAATTGTTAATAACTTATGCTATACTTATATATAATTATAATTAATATATATAATATATAAAAATAGGGGGAATTTTTAGTGTCACTTAACTCTATAAATGATATTTGGAGTGCTGTTTGTGAAGAGTGTAAGAAAAAAATTTCAGAAATTGCATTTGATACGTTTTTTAAATATTTAAAACCCGAATCTATAACGGGTGAAGAATTTGTTTTATCGGCATCTAATGATTACATAAAAGGTATGATTCAAAGCGTTTACAGTGAAATTATTAATAACGCTATTGAAACCGTAATGGGCATTAAAATACCGGCTAAATTTATTGTAATTGATGATGAAGAAACAATAAAAAAAGCTGAAGAGGAATGTGAGGGTCTTACATTTGAGGCATTTTTCACATTTGATAACTTTGTTGTAGGCTCTACCAACCGTTTTGCACACGCGGCTTCACTTGCCGTTGCCGAAAGCCCTAACATCATTTACAACCCACTTACAATATACGGTCCTTCCGGCGTTGGTAAAACACACTTAATGCTTGCAATAAAAAATCATATAAAGAAAAAATTTCCTAACAAAAAGGTAGAATTTGTTCGAGGTGAGGATTTTACTAACCAGCTTATTAAATCACTACACGAAGGTAAGCTTGGTATGGGTACTATAGACGACTTTAGAAATAAATACCGTAATGTAGACGTATTATTGCTTGATGATATTCATTTTATTGCAGGTAAAGAATCGACACAAGAGGAATTTTTTAACACCTTTAATTCTCTTTACCAAAACAATAAGCAAATAATAGTAACTCTTGACCGTCCTCTTAAAGATATTAAAACCCTTGATGAGCGCATCAAGTCGCGTCTCTCGGCCGGTCTTCCTGCAGATATTACGTTGCCCGATTTTGAGACAAGGGTTGGTATTATAAACCGCAAGGCACAGCAGTTTGATATTGAGCTTGATGAGAATCTTGTATTTTATATTGCAGAAAAAATAAAATCTAATACACGCCAAATTGAAGGCGTTATGACCAAGCTTAACGCGCTTATTAAAATTGAAAATAAAAAACCAAACATTTCAATTATACAGTCATTTATTAAAGATATTATAAACGATACTGAAAACACGCCAATCAATATAGAAAAAATAATAAGCGAGGTATCCCGCACGTTTAATGTTTCAGAAAGTGATATTCTTTCTAACCGACGTACTGCAAACTTAGTTTTAGCTCGTCAGTCGGCAATGTATATCGCGCGTGAGATAACAAAGCTTTCTTACAAGCAAATAGGCGAGGCTTTTGGTAAAGATCATACAACAGTACTATACGGAGTACAAAATATTGAAAAATTTTTACAAGACAAGCCTTACGAAAAAGAACTTATAGAAGATATTATTAAAAATTTAAAAAGCACAAATTAAAAAAGTTTTCCACATTTTTCAACTTAATTAAATCAAAGTTATTATATTTGTTAAACTTTTAATTTAATTTTTAAAATTATTAAACTTTAATTAAACGTGTTTTTAAATTACGTTTTTCGCGTATTTTGTACGTTTTTATTAGTTTTACACACAATTCACATAGCTTATTATTACTGTTATAATTTTTTATTTTTTTATTTAAAAAAAGGAGTCAATTATATGAAAATAAGAGTTGAACGTTCATTGCTTTTAGATGCGGTTTTAAAAATGCAAAAAACAGTAGGTGCTAAAAGCTCTATGCCTGTACTTGAGGGTATTTTATTTTCAGCCGAAAAGGGCTTACTTACACTATCATCATACAATCTTGAAATGGGTATGAAAAAAGAGTTATATGCTTCTTGTGAACAAGAAGGCGATATTGTAATAAATGCACGACTGCTTGCAGATATTTTACGCAAGCTTCGCGGCATTGATGTAGAAATTGAAAGTGATGAAAGACTTGTTTGTCATATAAGAAGCGGTGAGGCTGTATTTGACATTATGGGTATGGAAGCAAACGATTTTCCCGAAATGCCATCTCTTGCCGAGGGTGAAAATTTAACATTAAACGGCGATGATTTTTGTGAGCTTGTAAAGGGCACAATATTTGCTGTATCTCAAATAGAAGGTACACGTCCAATTTTAACAGGTATAAATATATCTGTTAAAAACGGTGTATTACAGTTTGTTGCAATCGACGGCTACCGTCTTGCAATAAGAAGAAAAAATATTAACATATCAAATGATATAGAGTTTATAGTTTCAGGCAGGGCGTTAAACGAGGTTGTAAAGCTTATTGACGAAAATACCGAAGAAATAGAAATCAAATTAGGTAAAAGACTTATTTTATTTAAAATTTCGGGCTATGTGTTTATTTCACGTCTTTTAGAGGGTGAATTTGTTAACTACGAAAAAATTATTCCTAACGATTACACACAGTCTACCACAGTTACTTGTGATGAATTAATAGACAGTGTTGAGCGTGTTTCACTTCTTATTAATGATAGCTTTTCAACACCAATACGTTGCGCATTTGGCGAACAAGAGTTAATTATAAGCTGTTCTACAGCTTTAGGTCGTGCAAAAGAAAAAATGGCTATTAGCTTAGAAGGTAATGAGTTTGAAATGGGACTTAACAGCCGTTATTTATTAGAGGCGTTAAAGGCTTGTGAATGTGAAAAAATTACATTTAAGTTTAACGGTGCAAATGCCGGTGTAACAATAACACCAGCCGACGATGAAAACAAAGAAATGTTATATTTAATAATGCCTATGAGGTTAAAATAAATGAAAGAAATATACATAAAAGATGAATTTATACGCCTTGATGCAGCATTAAAATTTTCGGGCGTTGTTGGTACGGGCGGTCAGGCAAAAATGGTTATACAAGACGGTCTTGTACTTGTAAATGATGAGGTTTGTACCATGCGTGGCAAAAAACTACGTGACGGTGATACCGTAAGTTTTGAAAATTTTGCTTTTGTAATAAAAAATGAAGGTTAATAGTTTAGAAATTCAAAATTTTAGAAACATAACAAATTTAAAATTAGATTTTGACAGTGAAATTAACGTGATATGCGGCGAAAATGCACAGGGTAAAACAAATATAATAGAGGCTTTATGGCTTTTTTCGGGCGCAAAAAGTTTTAGAAACAGTAAAGATACCGAATTTATTAAGTTTGGTGAAGCACAAGCTAAAATTTATACTCAATTTAATATGCTTGGTGTGCAAAACAGCGCGCAAATTGTTTTTAATGAAAAAAAGACCGCCTTTTTAAATGAAAAAAAATTACCCAACACGTCTTTTCTTGCCGGCAAATATAATGCTGTTGTTTTTTCACCGTCAGATTTAACACTTGTTACCGACGGACCGGATAAACGCCGACGTTTTATTGATACGGTTATCGGTCAGCTTTACCCTAATTATATTGAAATATTGCGTAACTATACCCGAGCGGTAATGCAAAGAAATAAAGTTATAAAAGATTATAAATATGATAAAACTGTAGCTATAATGCTTGATGTTTTTGAGACAGAAATATCT
The DNA here is from genome assembly GCA_045534895.1 of Acutalibacteraceae bacterium. Taxonomy (GTDB): domain Bacteria; phylum Bacillota; class Clostridia; order Oscillospirales; family Acutalibacteraceae; genus UBA737. Next base: position 42,215 of record JAZSKN010000030.1, on the reverse strand, counting down.
GATATGGGTAACAAAATAATTAATTACCGAAAAAGATATATAGACACCTTAAATAAATATGTTTCAAAAATATATGAGGGTATTTCGAGCGGAAAAGAAAAAATACAAATTTTTTACGTTTCTAAGTATGAAAATTTAAATGCCGAGATGTTTAAAATATCTCGTGAAAATGATATGTATACCGCAACAACCTCTATAGGACCGCATCGCGATGATATAAGCTTTAGTATAAATAACATAAACGCGCGAAGCTTTGGTTCGCAAGGTCAAAAGCGCAGTGTTGCGCTATCGCTTAAGCTTGCAGGCGCCGAGGTTATAAAAGAAATAAGCGGTGAATATCCAATATGCTTGCTTGATGACGTTATGAGCGAGCTTGACGAAAACCGTCAAAACTATATTTTAAATCACATACGCAATTGGCAATCTTTTATTACCTGCTGTGATACTTCTAACATAAAAAACTTAAAAGCAGGTAAAGTAATAAATATAAAAAAAGGCGGTATTGCTTAATGTACATACATTTAGGAAACAATGTAATGCTGCCCACACAAGAAATAATAGGAATTTTTGATCTTGAAAATACCTCTATTTCAAAAAGAACTCGTGATTTTTTAAACAGGGCAGAGAAAGAAGGTAGGGTTATAACAGTAAGTTATGATCTGCCGCGTACTTTTGTAATTGCAGGAAAAAAATTAAAAGATTCAAAAGTTTATATTTCACAAATATCGTCTCAAACGCTATTAAAGCGTACAGGCTATATAGACTCATTATAAAAAAGGAGATTTAAAATGAGCGAAGAATTAAATTTACCCGTAACCGAAAAATATGACGAATCGTCTATACAGGTTTTGGAAGGACTTGAGGCTGTAAGAAAGCGTCCAGGTATGTACATAGGTTCTACCGGTGAACGCGGTTTACATCATCTTGTTTACGAAATTGTAGATAACTCTATAGACGAGGCTCTTGCAGGTTATTGCACTAAAATTGATGTTGAAATACTTGATGATGGTATAATTCGCGTCAGCGATAACGGTCGTGGTATACCTGTAGGTATAAATGCACAAAAGGGTATTCCTACCGTAACGGTTGTATTTACTATTCTTCACGCAGGCGGTAAGTTTGGTGGCGGCGGATACAAGGTATCAGGCGGCTTGCACGGCGTTGGTGCATCGGTTGTTAACGCGCTTTCTAACTGGCTTGAGGTTGAGGTTAAAGACGGAACACACATCTACAAACAGCGTTATGAAAAGGGCGCTATTGTTACCGACCTCCAAATAATTGGTGATACTACCGAAACAGGTACTACCGTTACCTTTAAGCCTGACCCTACAATATTTACCGATACTACAACCTACGATTATGATATATTGCTTAACCGTTTACGTGAGCAGGCATTTCTTAATGCAGGTATTCGTGTAGTTCTTACCGACAAGCGTACTGACGAAACTATTGCAACAATCGGTAAAAGTGATGACCTTTGCTTTGAAGGCGGTATTAAATCTTACGTAGAATATTTGCTTGCAGGCATAAAAAAAGAAAGTCTTATAAATGACGTTATTTATCTTTCAGGCTCTAAGGGCGACGAAATGGCTGAAATAGCACTTTTGTGGTCTACCGCCTACGATAACCGTATTCTTTCTTTTGCAAACACGTTACATACCATTGACGGTGGTACTCACGAGCAGGCATTCCGTCAAACAGTAACACGCGTTGTAAATAAATATGCTCACGACTTTAAAAAGTTAAAGGAATCTTCTGATAATCTTAAAGCCGATGATATTATGGAAGGCTTGGTAGCCGTTGTATCGGTTAAGCTTGCCGATGCACAGTTTGAAAGCCAAACTAAAGCAAAGCTTGGTAATACATCGGTTGGTCAGTTGGTACGTGACATAGTTAATGACCAATTATATAAATATTTAGAAGAAAATCCTGCTGATTCTAAAATTGTAATAGATAAGGCAATTGCCGCTTCAAATGCGCGTGAGGCTGCTCAAAAAGCGCGTGAAGCATCTCGTAACAAGGCAGGTATTGGCAGCAAAACCCGTATGCCTGAAAAACTAACCGACTGTATTTCTAACGACCCTACAAAGACCGAAATCTATATCGTAGAGGGTGACTCTGCAGGTGGTAGTGCGGTTGAAGGAAGAAATGCAACATATCAGGCAATTTTACCACTTTGGGGTAAAATGCTTAACGTTGAAAAAGCACGTGAAGATAAGGTTTACGGAAATGATAAGCTAACCCCTGTTATTACTGCTTTAGGTACCGGTATTGGCGAAAACTTTGATATAAGCAAGCTACGCTATGATAAAATTGTTATTATGGCCGATGCCGACGTTGACGGTAGCCATATCAGAACACTTTTGCTTACCTTCTTCTTCAGATATATGCCACAGCTTATTGAAACCGGTCATATATATTTGGCTCAACCGCCGCTTTTCCGTATTTCAAAGGGTAAACAGCACTTTGACGTATTTACCGATGAAGAAAAGGCTGCAAAGGTAGAAGAGCTTGGTGCAGGTGTAGACGTTCAACGTTATAAAGGTCTTGGTGAAATGGATCCTACACAGCTTTGGGAGACTACGCTTGACCCTGAACACAGAACATTTTTACAGGTTACTATGGCGGATGCCGCACTGGCTGATGAAACCTTTACCATTTTAATGGGTGAAGAGGTAGAGCCAAGACGTAAATTTATTGAAGACAACGCAATTTATGCGACTGATTTGGATATTTAAGGAAAGGAGAAAGAAAAATGGCAAAACAAGAAAATGTATATTGGCCCAGTAGTGAAGAAACAAATATTGTTCCTGTTGAGATTACTGATGAAGTTAAAAGCAGTATGCTGCAATACTCTATGTCGGTGCTTGTAGGTCGTGCGCTTCCTGACGTGCGTGACGGTCTTAAGCCGGTTCACCGCCGTATTCTTTATACTATGTATGAAAACGGACTTTCTCCTGAAAGTAAATACCGTAAGTGCGCCGACACGGTTGGTACAGTGCTTGGTCGCTATCATCCACACGGTGACGCCTCTGTTTACGATGCAATGGTACGTATGGCTCAGGATTTTTCGCTTCGTTATCCTCTTATAGACGGTCACGGTAACTTTGGTAATATTGACGGCTATCCCGCTGCTGCTTACCGTTATACCGAATCAAGAATGAACCGTCTTTCATACAGTATGCTTGACGATATCAAAAAAGATACCGTTAATATGCTTCCTAACTATGATGACCGACTCGAAGAGCCCGAGGTTCTTCCGGTTCGTTTTCCACAGCTTTTAGTAAACGGTTCAAGCGGTATTGCTGTTGGTATGGCTACCGAAATTCCGCCTCACAATTTGGGCGAAGTTATTGACGCTATGTGTTGTCTTATTGACAATCCGGATGCAGACCTACCCGAGCTTTGTGAGCATATTAAGGGACCTGACTTTCCAACAGGTGGTATTATAATGGGTCGCAGCGGTATTCGTGCCGCATACGCTACAGGCCGTGGCAAAATAGTTGTTCGCGGTAAGGCTGAAATTGAAGAAACCAAAAACGGAAAATTCCGTATAGTTATTACTGAAATTCCATATAAGGTACGTAAAAAAGACCTTGTTAAGCATATTTATGACCTTGCTGCCGAAAAGAAAATTGAGGGTATAGACGACGTAGTTGACTACTCATCAAAGCGAGATGGCGGTATGCGTATCGTTGTTGATGTTAAGCGTGACGCGAGTCCACAGGTAGTTCTTAACAAGATTTACAGCTATACTGCTTTGCAGTCAACTTTTGGCGCAATTCTTTTGGCTATTGTAAACGGCAAGCCACAAATTTTAACACTTAAAGAAATGCTGCAAAACAGCATTGATTTCCAGTATGAGATTATTCGTCGCCGTACCGAGTTTGAACGCAAAAAGGCGGCTGAACGCGCTCATATTCTTGAGGCATTAAAGACTGCCCTTGACTTTATTGACGAGGTTATTGCAATTATCCGTAACAGCAAGACAATTCCCGAAAGTAAGCAAGCCCTTACCGACAGATTCGGTTTTGACGATGTTCAGACTACTGCTATCGTTCAAATGCAGTTAGGTAAGCTTGCAGGTCTTGAAAAACAAAAGATACTTGACGAATTGCAGGAAAAACTCGACTTTATTAAAGAGTGTGACGAAATTCTTGCTTCCCGCGAGAGAATTCTTGATATCGTTAAGACAGAATCATTAAATCTTCGTGATAAATACAGTGATGAGCGCCGCACCGAGATTTCTGACGTTGCAGGCGAGGTAGATATTGAAGACCTTATTCCGCTTGAAGAGTGCGTTATTACAAAGACTGTTAACGGTTATATTAAGCGTTTGCCTTCTGACACATATAATGTTCAGCATCGCGGTGGCCGTGGTATTACAGGTATGACCACCCGTGAAGAAGATAGTGTTGAGAATATGTTTGTTTGCTCTTCACACGACCGTATTATGTTATTTAGTAACTTAGGTCGAGTATATCGCATAAAAGCATACGAAATTCCTGAAGGCTCACGTACCTCTAAGGGTATGAACCTTGTAAATGTGGTACCGCTTATGCCGGGTGAAAAGATTAACGTTATTATTCCGGTTACTGCCACAGATGAGGATGAAAGATATATTTGTATGATTACCAGACAGGGTGTTGTTAAGCGTACAAAGCTTTCTGACTTTAAAAACACACGTAAGAGCGGTATTATTGCTATTTCTATCGACGAGGGTGACGAGCTTGCCCACGTAAGAATGACCGATGGCGATAATAATTTGCTTGTTGCTACCAAAAAGGGTAAGGCAATTCACTTTAATGAGCATCAGGTTCGTTCTATGGGTAGAACCGCACGCGGTGTTAAAGCTATAAATATGGCAGAGGACGACATTGTTGTAGATATGGCTCTTTGTAAAGAGGATACACGTATTCTTACCGTTACCGAAACAGGTTACGGACGCATTAGCCCAATATCACACTATCGTTTACAGTCACGCGGTGGTAAGGGTCTTACAAACTACAAGGTAGAAAAATACGGTGATGTTGCCGCAGTATTACCAATAGAACGCAATGAAGATATAATTATGATTGCTTCAAACGGTATAGTTATTCGTATTTTTGGTGACACTATTTCTGAATTTGCGCGTCCTGCAAAGGGTGTACGCGTTATGCGTGTTGCCGAAGGTGAGAGAATATTGTCGGTTGCTAAGGCAGAGCACGATGAGGCAGAGGTAAACGACACTCCCGAAGAAGCCGATGCCGACGCAGGCGCAGTTGACTCTGCAGAAGAATAAAATCGGGCGGAGTAAAATCCGCCCATATTTTAGGTTTTGAGGAAATAACTCTATTAAAATAAGGAATATTTCTATGTTTGAAGAAAACAATTTTAACACACAACAAAACAATTATAGTTACACACCACCTACCGAACAACAAAATAATTATGCGCAACAAGCATATACGCAGCCACCAAAACCGCCAATATATCCATATGGATTAAGTCCTGAAATATATCAAGAAAAGCAAGAAATAAGAAAATTGGCATTATTGATCGCCATACCTTGTTTATGCTTATCTATAATAGGCTTTGTATGGTCGTTTGTTTATATTTTTTTAGCAAGGCGTATAGCGGGAATGTCTTATGAGCAGGCAATAGAATTTGCGCAAAATCCTGCTATGCAACAAGTATTCCAGATAGTATTATCCTGCATTATGTTTTTAATTCCGTTTACAATCGCAGTTAAAGCAACAGGAAGAAGAATAGATAGGTTAATTTTATTTAACAAGGTACAAAAGGGCGACTTTTTGCCATATTTGCTGTTTGGTATAGGTTTTTGTTCTTTTGCAAATATTGCTATGAATTATGCCTCGACTATTTTTGATAATGCCGGAATAGATTACGAGGTAGATTACGGTGAAAATCCAACCGGAGTTTACGGATTTTTACTCTCTTTTATAGCAACAGCAATAGTGCCGGCTTTGGTAGAAGAATTTGCTTGCAGAGGTATTGTGTTAGGGTTACTTAAAAAATATGGCGAAGGCTTTGCAATAATTACGTCGGCCATAGTTTTTGGTATTATGCACGGTAATTTTGACCAAATTCCGTTTGCGGTATTTGTTGGTCTTATTTTAGGTTACGTTTATGTAAAGACTAATTCAATATGGGTTTGTGTTGTAATACATTGTGTAAATAATGCGATATCTATAATATTTACTTATTTACAAAATCTAATTGATACAAACGCTCAAAATATACTGTATATCATATATTTAACAATAAGTATACTTGCCGCAATATTAAGTATATATATTATGGCAAGCAACAAAAAAGAAGATTATTCGCTTAAAAAAAGTGAGTGCTATGTTAGTGAAAAGCAAAAGTATAAATTCTTTTTTAGTTCTTGGGCTGTAATTGTATTTATTGTTTTAAATTTCATTGAATCGCTGGCATATTTTAAGGTTTAGGAGAAAATAAAATGGACAGCCGATTTATGACAAGGGCACTACAGCTTGCAAAAATTGCCGCGCAAAACGGTGAGGTTCCTGTTGGAGCCGTCATAGTTAAAGACGGCAAAATTGTTGGCGAAGGCTACAATATGCGCGAAAGCAAAAAAAATGCGCTTTCGCACGCCGAAACCGAGGCAATAAATGCTGCTTGTAATTATTTAAACGATTGGCGACTTGACGGTTGCACAATATATGTAACGCTCGAACCCTGCCCTATGTGCGCAGGCGCTATAGTAAACGCTCGCATACGCGAGGTTGTTTTTGGAGCCTATGATTTGTCTATGGGCTGTATGGATTCGGTTACAAATATAGCCGCGTTACCGTTTGCGCGCGGCACCACGGTTTACGGTGGAATTAAAGAAGACGAATGCAAAAAAATACTTACCGATTTTTTTGAGGGTGTAAGAAAATGATAAATAAAACAATTACCGACATTTTGAGCAAATCAGGCATAAAAAATGTCGGTTTTTGCGATTTTGATATTGTAAAAGATAATTTGCTTGATTGTCGCGCAAAAAGCCGTCTGCCGCAAAATGCTAAAACAATAATAATATGTGCGTTTCCTTATAAAGTAAAAGAGGAGCCGCCAAAATTTTTAAGTCGTTATGCCGCCGTGCCCGATTATCATACGGTATGTGGCAATATGTTAGAAAACGCGTGTAAAGCATTATATAAAAAATATTCTGAAAACAAGTTCGAGTATTTTTGTGATAATTCGCCTATACCCGAGGTATATGCCGCCGCTGTGTCAGGACTTGGCGTAAAGGGTGATAACGGATTACTAATAACAAAAGAATACGGAAGCTTTGTTTTTTTGGGCGAAATTGTCACCGATTTACATATAGAGTGTGAAAATAAATATGGCGAGTGCATACATTGCGGCAGGTGTAGCACGGCATGCCCCGTAAAGTTAGATAAAAGTAAGTGTTTATCAAATTTAAGTCAAAAAAAACAGCTTGATGACGGCGAGCTTAAAATTTTAAAGCAAAATAATATTTTATGGGGATGTGACATTTGTGGGCACAATTGTCCGTTAAATAAAATCGCAAAAGTGACCGATATATATGAGTTTATAGACGGTTACCGCGATGAATATATCATTGGCGAAGACACGGCAAATCGCCCATACACCTGGCGCGGTGAGAGCGTAATAAAAAGAAATTACGAAAATATAGAAAAATATCCAAAACGCAAGAAAATAAGATTGGAAAATTTCGATTATAATACACCGGGCGGGTATTTTATTACCATTTGTACCAAGAATAAGATAAATTATTTTTGGAACAACGTAGGGACGAGCATTGCTCGTCCGCAAGAAATTCCCTTGAACAAAAACGGAAAAATAGTGAATATTGCAATAAAAAATATTGAAAAAATATATAAGAATATAACCGTTGATAAATATGTCATAATGCCAAATCATATACACCTTTTGTTGCAAATACATTCAGGCAACGGCGGACGACCAATGGTCGTCCCTACAATAGATAGAGTAATTCAGCAAACTAAAGGCCATATAACAAAACAAATAGGTAGGGCAATTTGGCAACCAAGATTTTACGACCATGTCATTCGTGGCGAGCAGGATTACCTCGAAATTTGGCAATATATTGAAAACAATCCTGCAAAATGGGAAGATGATGAGTTTTATACCAAATAAAAAAGCGGAGCGCCCCGAACGGAGCGCTCCGTTAATTTCTGTTCGGTTATTTATTTAAAAATTATATCACAAAACGTTTCAAAAGCGTTTACTTCGCACGGTGTTATATTATATTTTATTTCGCAATTAGAAGCATTGTAAAAGCTGATAATGTTTTCTTGCAACAAATTTGAAAAATGCTGTATTGCATAAAGTCCCAACGGTTTAACAGAAAATTTAGTTTTTGTATAGGGTAGGCAATAAAAACTTAAATAACTTATTTGTGAAGAGTTTTCAGGGCGGGGCAAAGATATAAAAAGAATTTTTTGATTACGAGAAAAAGAAAGATTATAGGTAGAAAATTCATTACTGTTAAAAACAGTATCATCACACAACCCTGAGGGGTGTGCAATTTGTAACCCTGTGTTGAACAGTCCACATAAAAAATATGGATTATTTAAACAAATTTTTAAAAATTTTGATTTGTTGTTAAAATAAAAATCCGGAATAAAATTCATTTCGGTAGCAAAAAATACAGACATAAAAACCACCACGCCTATAGTAAATGTAACGGATTGTTACATTTTTATTGTAACAAAGTGTTACAATAAAATCAAGAAGAAAATATAGAAGGAGGTGGAATAATGCAAATGATAGGATTGCGTGAAATCCGCAAAGCAAAAAATTACAGTCAATTAAAAGTAGCGATGGATTTGAATATAAGCCGAGAAACTCTTTCAAACTATGAGAACGGCAAACGCAATCCTGATTTAGAAATGCTTATAATTCTTTCTAAGTATTTTAAAAAGTCAATAGATTATTTAATAACAGGAAAAGACTTTTCAATATAAAAACCCGAGCAGAATTTCTGCTCGGGTTTATTATATATACTTATTAGTTAAGTTTTGGTAAGCTTGCAGCGGCAACAGACTGACCAACGCGACGTGCGTTTTCGTCAGGAATGTTAAGGTTAATCTTTTTAGCAAGCTCTGGGAATTCTTTGTCAAGAACTTCCTGTGCTCTTTCAAGAAGAATTTCTCCGCCCTTACCACTTGTTACACGGCCCATAATAAGAACGTGCTTGATATCGTAAAATTCACTGTAGTAAGCAATTGCATAACCAAAGTAAGCGCCGATAGTATCATAAATAGCGGCAGCTCTTTCGTCGCCATCTTTCATAAGGTTTTGAACAACCTTAAGCTTTTCAGCAGGAGAAAGGCTTTCGTCAAGTTCAATGCCTGCGTATGGTGCCAACTTGATAACGCCGTCTTGTGAGAAGTACTTAACGCCGCAACCGTAGTCGCCTGACCATTCGTCAACCATAGCCTCAGTGCAGAAGTCAACAGGAGCAAATGCAAGCTCGTTAAGCCAGCCTGTGATGTTGCCCTGTGGGTCAACGTAACCTGCAGCCTCACTAGTACCCATAGCAATACCAAGAACAGAATTGTCGTTTAGGTTCATAGCGCCGGCCAAAGCTGTAACGTCACCGTCGTTTGCAACCTCAATTGGAATATTCTCGCCAATTTCCTTTGCAACGTCAAGGTACATATTCTTAACTTTCTTTTCAAAATCATCATCATTAACTTTAAGGAAAAGAGAAGCAACCATTATACGATTGTCAACGTAAACGCCGGCACTTGAAACACCAATAGCGTCAATGCGTGGCATTTTTGAAGCGGCTGTTTTCATTGCTTCAAGTATGCCTTGGTAGTGGTAATCGGGGTCAGAATTTGTTTTTGGGAACCAAACAACCTCTTCAGAATAAACGCTTTCGCCGTCGATAACTGCGCTAACCTTACGGTCAGAGCCGCCTGCGTCAAAACCGATGCGACAGCCGTCAAGATGACGACCTACAGGAGAAGCAGATGATTTATCAAGTGGTGCGTCAGCGAGAGCTACGCTAGAAACACTGAACTTTTCTTCATAAACGCGTTCCATAAACTTAACGTCAAAGTCACGTGCGCCGCCATAGCTGTAAGCTTCTTTAATTTTTTGTGCTACAACATCGCTACCTGCAATAATAATTTTGTAACCGCCTGCAACCCACAAAAGAGTTTTAACAATACGCTCTACAAAAGCAAAGTTTTCGGCGTCTTTGCCTGTGCCATCTTTGAAAATACGGGTCTTGTATGTAGTTGTGTAACCCTTGTTACGCTCTACAGCGATAACAATGTCTTGGCCGTTTTCTTTGGTTGCTTCGCGCATATCGCGGCAAACAACAGACATCGGCGCAAATTTTGGGTCAAGTTTAGCATTTACTTTAAGATTCATATCGTACTTCTCCTCCAATAATTGTTTTTTGTACGTTAAAGCTGTCATCGGTAATAATGATGTCAGCATCTTTACCTACTTCAAGCGAGCCTTTGCGGTCGGCAACGCCGATTGCGGTAGCAGGGTTAAGCGTTGCGCCGTTTACACACTCGTTAAGTGGAATGTTAGAATTGGTGTAAACGTTCCATACGCCTTGGTTTAGTGGCAATACACTACCTGCAACGGTGCCGTCTTCAAGTCGGCAAACAATGTCGTTGTAGATAATCTTGGTGCCGCCCAAGGTGTATTCGCCGTAAGGAAGGCCACCTGCCGGCAAGCAGTCGGTAATAAAGCAGAGCTTTCTGCCCTTAATTTTATAAAGCAAATCATAGAAGCAAGCGTTTACGTGGAAGGTATCAACTATAACTTCACAAGTAACGTCGCTGTTGAATGCCGCTGTAACAACACCCGGCGCTCTGTGAGCCAAAGGTGTCATAGCGTTAAAGAGGTGAGTTGCGTGTTTTACGCCAACGTTTGTACTTGCCATTGCGGTGTCATAGTCGGCGCTTGTGTGACCCATAGAGATTACAACGTCGGTATCGCGAGCAATTTCACGAATAGCGGCAAAATCTTCGGTATCGCATTCGGGAGCTAATGTAATAATCTTGATTATATCAGCATATTCTTTTACAAATTTAGCGTTGGGCTTAAGAATATATTTTGGGTCCTGCGCGCCTTTTTTGCTTTCGCTGATAAACGGACCTTCGGCGTGGCAACCCAATATAGTAGAGCCTGCCCAGGTTTTGCTCTCTTCTTTTAAATCGCGGCAAACCTGAAGCGCCTTTTTAATGACTGTCATATCAACAGTCATTGTGGTTGGCAAGAAGCCGGTTACACCGTTTTTAACAATGCCGCCTGCTATTGTGCGAATGCTGTCAGCCTCGCCGTCGCAAACGTCTTTAGATAAATAGCCGTGAATATGAATGTCAATAAGACCCGGTGACACGTAACCGCCGTAAGCGTCAATAATCTCGGCGTCGGCAGGCACCTTATCAGTAGGTACAATGCCTTCAATTACATCACTGTAAAGAAGAGCCTGACCCTCAACGACACGGTCTTTAAGTATTATTTTACCGTTAATAATAGCTTTCATATTTCTACCCCCAATGTGATATTATTCCTTTATAATTTTAGCAAAAAGTATATTAAAAAGCAATATATATTTTAAATTTTTTACACTTATTTTTTGTAAAAAAGTATTGACAAATAGCGCTATAATACATATTATTTTTATATAAGAAAAATTTTTCGGCGGCAACGCCTGATATGGAGGATAATTTTATGGTATTTGAAAAAATGAGAGAGATTTTGGCAGAACAGCTTGATACAGATATCGATGCTATTACAATGGATACTGATATTCAAGATGATTTGGGCGCAGACAGTCTTGACGTGGTTGAAATGCTTATGTCTATTGAAGATGAGTTTGAAATAGAAATTCCCGATGAAAAAATTGAAAGCCTTAAGACTGTAGGTCAAGTGGTAGAATATATTCAAGAAAATATGTAAAATATAAAAAGTTAAGCCCTGCCGATATCGGCAGGGCTTTTGTTATTTAACCAAGAGTTACATCCCAATTATTAAGATATTGCATAAGTAGACCGTAGTCTTTGTTGTTGACTTTACCGTCAGCATTTACGTCGGCGGCATCGGTATTAATAACAGTATCCCAATCATTAAGATACTGCATCAAAATGCCAAGATCTTTGTTATTGATGCTACCGTCGTTATTAACATCGCCAAAAATTATATTTAAGTCTAAAAATATTGATTTTTCGGTGCTGCCGTCGGCAAAAGTAACATAACAAAAATAGGTGCCTGCATTGGTGGTTTTTAACTCTGCGTCATTTTCGTCCGGCACTACAGTTATTTTGTCGGTATCGGTATCTACCGACCACCATTGATATGTAGCGTCGGTATCGTCGGAAAGCTGTACGTAACGCTCTGAAACGGTAGGCTGATGAATAATAGTGTATTTGCACTCAAAAATATCAGAAACAAGAACATTGGAACCGATTGTTACCTTACAAAAATATGTTGTGCCAATATTAAATTCTGTTAATGAAGGGGCAGTCTGGTTCTCTATTATTGTGTTGAATATGGTGTTGTCATACGCACGTATGGTTGTATCAACATCACATACTGCAGCAATTATATAGGTACAAGAATATACCGACGTCAAGGTTACCTCGCCGTTTTCGTCAGGGGTAGCACGTTGGGTAAATTCGGACAATTCGGGATTATACATATAAATTTCCGATGCGTTACCGTTGGCTTTAACCTTTATCGACTCGCCTTCGTCAAGATGAATATAAAAGAAATGTAGGTTGTCGTCTTGGTCGCTGTGGTAACCGGTCCAACCGTTTTCACTGCTATAAAAAGCGGGAGCGCTGCTCATATCGAAGGGTTCTGCCTCTGCATCGGTAAGCTCGCGTATGCCATTTTCTAATTTGTACCACTGATATTCGGCGCCATCTGCTTTCTCGTTAAGCGCTACGTATGGCTCAGAAGCGGTTGGCTGATGGTTTATAAAATGTGTATATTCAAATGTGTTAGAGGATATAGTTTTACCGTCTATGGTAGCAAAGCAGGCATAATATGTACCTATAGCAAGATTATCAAGCTCTGCGTCGGTTTGACCGTCGATTTTGTTAAAGTCAAATTTAACAAAATCTGCTTTTACCGTTATATCACCTGTATTTGAATAGGTATAGAAGGTATAATTACCGTCTTCTTCGGCGGTTAGGAGATATTCGGTATTTCCTGTCAAGTCATACCAAATGCCATCTGATTGATTATAATCCCAAAGACCTACGCCATCATAATAATCGCCAAAAAGCTCTACCTTTATGCTTTCGCCGGCATTGAGCGGCACGGTAAAAAAGTCATAATCGTAGGTTTCGCTATCGGAAGAGGCGTCTACACCTGTCCAGCCGTTTTGACTGTCGTATGAGCTACTACCCCAGTCATAAGATACTACTTGTGCGTTGTTTGAAGTAATGGGAGTCGAGTTGGGTGTTGCAGTATACCACTGATATTCTGCATTATCCCAAGAAAATTCAACATAAGGTTCTTTTTCTGAGGGCTGATGCAAAAATGTATGATACTTATCAAAAGTAATGTTGTATGTAGAATCATTTTGATAACTTGAAAATGCAATGTAATAGCTTTCTCCGGCTACGGCATTGATGATTAATTCAAAATTATAACCGCCACCTTCGTCATCGTTGCTATCTATTGCGTTAATGTTACTGTCATAGAGCGTTACATAAGGGTCAGTACGAGTATCGCTTGTGTCCGATGAAAGTACAAATGCGCCGTTTTCGGTCGCAGTAAACGTGACGATATTAGCGCCATGTTTTTCTTTTACGTATACGGATCTGGTTTCACCTACGTTTATGGCACCAACAGGAGCATCTTGACCGCAAATATCACAAATACCGTCAAAATCGTAGTGTTGGTGATTACATTCGTTACCGCAGACGGTACAAATACTGTTTTCAAAATAGTGACCGGGCGCATAAATTGTGTTGCCTGTTACATAAGCTTCACACTCTGCACAGTAAATACCGCCTGTATGGCCGTCTGTTTCGCAGTCTGCATCAAAGCCATCTTTGTACATTTCGTCAGATACATAGTGAACTGCCAAATTATTAAGATATTCGTTATCTTCATGAATTGCAATTTCGTTCCATTGCGCTTCGCTACCTTTGTAGTGAATAGCGGTAAGATCATAACAGTAGTGGAAAATGCTATCGGCAATACTCTTAACACCGCTGCCGAAGATTACGCTTTTAAGATTGTTACAATCATAAAAAGCGCCGTGTTCTATAGTTTCTACACTGTCAGGAATTACTATGCTTTCGAGCGAAGAAGCGGAAAAACAGTACGTGGGAATAACGGTAATATTATTGTTGAGAATTATTGATTTTATTTCTGCGTTACCAAAAGACTCACTTGAGAGAGTTGTGACAGTATCCGGTATTGTTAACAAAGGGATATTTTTTGTATAATTAAAAGAATTAGTAGTGAGTGTTGTTACGCTGGACGGAATGGTGTATGTTGAACCTGCCTTGTTTGGTGGATAAAAGCACAAAACGGACATATCCTTGTTAAAGACAACACCGTCAACGCTGGTATATGCTGCGTTATCCTTGTGAACATTAATCTCTTGGAGAGCAAAGCATGACCAAAAAGGATTTGTGTCGTTTTCATCCATATCAGTGACACTTGCGGGAACGTTTACACTTACAAGATTCTCAGCATAGCAAAAAGCGGTGCCCGGAATGTTGGTAATACCCTCTTGAATATGGGCAACATATATGTCGTTAATATAATTTTCCCAAGGGGGAGCATACCAATCAACTACAATCTCACCCTCACCGCTGATGGTGAGCGTACCGTCTGAGTCAAGCACCCAATTGATACCCTCGCCCGCGGTACCGCTTGCAATTTCGTCGGCGGCAAATACTGCGGGCATTGCCGATAAAACGAGCACAAAAGCTACAGCTACCGCTAAAATTTTTGTAAATAATTTTTTCATAATATATACCTCCAAAATACATTTTATATTGTAGGGGACGATGTTCATATCGTACCGCTTGATTTATGTAAACAGCTCTTCAAAAGCCTGTTCATTTACATCATTAATATATTGCTTAAATTCTTTAAAAATACGTCCGCCAATTTTTTTGTAGTCCATAGAAAGTACTTTTTTAATCTTTTTTTGTCGAATTTCAGGCGGTACGTTATAAATTAACATTATGGTATCAAGCGCGCCTGAAATACGCACGTCTAATGAAGAAGATGTTTTTGTGGTCATAAGCGTTGCGTATTCTATGCCCGACACAAGCGCCTCGGCTTCGGTGAATTGCTCGTCAGACCAATCGCGGCAGTATTCGGCAAAAACGGTTTTGGCTCTTGCGGCATCGTTTTTGCGTATAATTTCAAGCGTTAGAGGACTTGTGTATGAAGAAATAAACAAATCGCGAGCAATTTCATTCTCTTCGGCGGCAGAAGCCATTGACATAAGCTCAAGACAAAGGGCAAGCAACAAACTTACGCCGTCATCGGCCTCTTCTTTCATTAATTTCCATTGAAAATTACACAGCATAACGGTAAGCTCTGCCAGTAAATGCTCTTTGGTTGGAAAGTAAAATGACATATGCCCAAGGCCAATATCAAGCTTAGAGCATATACTGCGTACCGATGTTGCAGAATAGCCGTTTTCAAGTATCATATGTGATGCTGTTCGAATAATTTCAAGCTTAGTAGTATTAATCCGCATAATGGCACCCCTTTATAAGTTTTATATGACGTGTACTATTATATGACGCGTCATATAAAAAGTCAAGAGGTTTTTAGAAAAAATTTGCAAAAATGTAAAAAAATTATGTTTTTATCTATGTTTTAAATATGTTTAGAGTTTAAATCGTTACATTATAATCAAAAATGGTCGGAACAATAAAACTGCGAGACCTCCTAAACGGAAGTCTCGCAAAAGAATTTTCTTTTGATTTTATTTAATGGTTACATCCCATTCATTTATATATCTTACCAATAAGCCATAATCCTTGTTGTTTATTATTCCGTCATCATTAACGTCGGCGGAAATGGTGTTAATTTTTACATCCCAGTTATTAAGATACCGCATAAGCAAGCCTATATCCTTGTTGTTAACAACATTATCACGGTTTACATCGCCCGCCATACCATCGTCTTGTATGCTTATTATTTCAGACATTTCGGTTGAATTGTCACCAAACGTAACAAGACAAGCAAAATTGCCTGACGAGGTTACAACAAGCTTTGATTGGGTTTGACCCTCTAATTGCTCATAAACGGTTGTTTTTGAGTATACTTTTATAAAGGTGTCATAAACTGCGTTGCTTTTTGCAATAAGAATAAAGTTGCCGTCATTTGGCGCGGTAATTAAATAATGGTCGATTTGCTTAGATGCGGCAATAATATCTTCGCGGCTGTAATCAATTAAATAAAATTCAATATTTTTATCTATTGATGAAACTATTTTTAACTGATCACCCGATTTAAGATTAATTGTAAAGTAAGCGCCAATGCCATCGGCATTTTGCGCGTGCCATCCGTTTATACTGTCATAGGTAGAAACCAAGTTTGCTTCGGCAAGCGAAAAAGGAACGGCGTTTTTGTTGGTAATCTCAAGCTCGTGCGATTTAACACTAAACCATTGATATTTTGCATTGGTGTTATCATTAAGTGTAAGCTGTGGGCTTTGGGCGCTTGGTTGCTTTGTAATATGATATGAAAATTTAAATATATTTGAAGTAAAGCTACCTTCGGGGGTGGTTGCAACACAACTATAATAAGAACCAATTAAGGGATTTTGCAAAGTTTGTTTGGTTTGTCCGTTTAGCTTTATTGCGCTGTAGCGAATTATTGATGCGTTAACAAAAATATTATCGTCGGTATTTGCCTTAACGGCGTAAACTGTAAAGTTACCGTCTGCGGTAGCGGTAAGTGATATGGATCTTGTGTTTTGCGCATCTTGCCAGATGTCATTATTGGTATCATAATCAAAAATACCGGCACCCAATATATCGCCTGTAAAATTAAGCTCGATAACGTCGCCCGACTTTAGCGCAACGGTAAAGAAATCGAGACCGACGGTATATTCGGAGTCATAAATAACGCCCGACCAGCCATTTTGCTCGCTGTATGCGCTTTGGCCAAATTGGTTTGTCACAACGGTTGCGTTATTGGCAGTAATTTTGGTTAAGGATTGTATGTTTTGATACCATTGGAACGAGGTATCAAAATCCCAATTAAGCGCAACATAAGGTTCTTTTGCCGTAGGCTGATGTGAAAAAACTATATGCTTTTTAATTATATACGAAAAGGAGGAAGCGTGTAGGCAGTCGCTAATTTTAAAATAATAGGTTTTGCCTTTAACTGCAGTAAACACAAGGTTAAAATCCAAGCCGCTTAGATAATCGTCATTACTTGATATTTTGTTTTTATCTTGGTCATAAAGCGTAACGTTAGGGTCGGCTTCGCTATTGCCGTTAAAAGAGTAAATAACGTATTGACCGTCAGCAGTTGCGGTGAACTTAACCATAACGGATGAATCGGCGTTGATTAGATTTACATTGTTTGTTTGGTTTTCAAAAGCTTCTGCAACGCCAATCGACAAATGACACAAGGTACAGTTACCGTCAAAGCCAACATTGTGCGGACAAGCCGCATTACAAACCATACAGGTGCCGTCGGTTTTCCAGTTGTGGCCCATAGCGGGTATAACACTACCGGTAATAAACATTTGGCAGTCATTACAAAACACACCGTCGGTATGACCGTCGGTAGTACAGCCTGCGGCAAAGCCTTTTTTAAGGGTATCTTCGTTTACAAAATGCGGGGCTGCGTTTAATATGTCAAGGTCATATTCGCCAAGCGTTATATCAATGCTGTTCCATTGCTCATTTGTGCCTGTATAATGCACAAAAGAAAGCTTATCGCAACCGCCAAAGGCGTATGCTTCAATACATTTAACGCCCGAACCAATTGTTATTAAGGAAATAGAAGAATTATAAAATGCGTTAGAAGAAATGGTTTCTACGCTGTTGGGAATTTTAATGCTTTGTATATTATGGCAATTTGAAAAACAGTTATTTGGAATGCTTTTTAACGTGTCTGAAAGGGTTATTTCTTTTATATTTGAAAAAGAAAACGCGCCCGAGCGTATTGCCGTAACAAAGCTTGGAATATACAAAGAGTCAATTTTTGAAACGCCGTAAAAGGCAAACGCATCTATAGTGTTAACGCCCGCGGGGATAACGTAAGAAGAGTAGCTTGATTTGTTTTCAGGATAACGAATAAGGATTGAATTGTCTTTGCTAAAAAGAATACCGTTTTTGCTAAAATAGGTGTTGTTGTTTTGAGAAACGGTAATATCTTGCAAATTAGCGGTGTTATTAAAAGCGTCGGCGGCAATTTGATTTACCGTAGAAGAAATATAGATTGATGTGGCGGCAATGCCCGAAAAGGCACCGGAAGGAATGGCTGTAATGCCTTCGTCAATAATGACCGAAAATATTGATTCGTTATAGTTGTACCAAGGGGTAGACGTCGCATCTGTAACAATGCTTCCTTTACCGCTTACTGTAAGTGTGCCGAGGGTATCAATATTCCAAAAAACACCGTCTCCTGCAGTGCCTGAAGAGGATGCATTTAAAGCAAGTACAGGCGGCAAGACAGAGCAAAATATTAAAACAGCAACTAAAAAAGAAATAAATTTTAAAAATGTTTTTTTCATTATTTTGCCTCCAAAATAAAGATGTTGTTAGGCAATCAAATTATCTAAAATCAAATAAAGAGTCAAAGTCTTTTCGCTTTTTTGTGCGCAATGCGTCATCGATAGCGGCATAACCAACGCAAATTACAAGACGCACATCTTGGTTAATGTTGCATAAGGCTTTAATTTTATCGTTATCAAACCAACCTAAAATGCAAGAGCCCAAGCCCTGCGCGGTGGCTTCGGCAGTGATGTAAGCCGCAACAATACCAATATCGATAGAGCGGTAATCGTTGTGTTTAAGCTTTGCGCCAACAGCCGCGCTTTTTACGTAAGGTTGTTCGGATATTACAAGCTGTACAGGCGCGTCAGATGAAAATTTATTCATACCCATACCTTGTGTGGCTTTTGCCACCTCTTTTGCGGTGTCGCCCACACAAACTGTAATGTGATACGGCTGACCGTTGCAGGCAGATGGCGCTAAGCGCGCCGAATTTAAAATAGCATTAAGCTTTTCTTGTTCAACCTGTTTTGTATTATCAAAATTACGGCAGGATTGTCTAAAAGTTGCGATTTCACTAAAATTCATATTAGTTTTCCTCAACAGCAGTTTTTATTGTTTTTCGCACTTCGTCGGCGCCGATGCCTTTAAGCGCGCTAAACGGAATAATTGTAACACCGTTGCCAAACTCGCCTAATTCTTGCTTTAGGGCGGCAAGGCGGTTGTTATATTCGGTTTTGTTAAGCTTGTCGCACTTGGTGAGCACTACCGCATACGGTATTTCAAAATGAGACAAAAATTCAAGCATAGAAATATCAAATTCGGTAGCGGGGTGGCGCATATCAATAAGCTGTAAGCAAAGCTTTATGTTGCGGCCTGTACGAAAATAGCCTTCCATAAGCTCTGCCCAACGCTCGCGGTCGCGATCGGCAACCTTTGCATATCCATATCCCGGAAGGTCAACAAGACGAAAGCCGTCTAATCGGTAAAAATTAATGGTAACCGTTTTGCCCGGTGTCGAGCTTACGCGAGCTATAGATTTTCGATTTAAAATTTTATTTATAAGCGATGATTTTCCAACGTTTGAACGGCCCGAAAAACATATTTCGGGCAAATCTGATGCGGTAAGCTGCTCCAACGTGCCAAACGCCGCCTCAAAATCTACCTTGTTCCAGTTCAAAATGGTCACCTTCTTTTAATTTCTTATAGCGGTTGCCTTTGCGGTGCTGTTTGGAATAAAGGTTTTGTTTTCTTTTGGTTCTTCAACAAGCGGCAAAAGTGCTTTTTCGATAATTTCGGTTACGTATTTTACCGGTATAAATTCAACATTTTCGCGCACCTTTTCGTCAACCTCTTGGATATCGGGAATATTGTCGTGAGGAATAAATACGCGTTTTACGCCGCCACGATATGCCGCCATAGCCTTTTCTTTAAGGCCGCCAATAGCGAGCACCCTACCACGAATAGAAACCTCGCCTGTCATTGCAATATCACGACGAACTGCGCGGTTTGTAAGCGCCGACACAAGTGCGGTGGTGATTGTAACGCCCGCGCTTGGTCCGTCCTTTGGTACGGCGGATTCGGTTGCGTGAATGTGAATATCACGTGTTTTGTAAAACTCGGTATCTATGCCGTATTTTTCGGCGTTAGCGCGCACAAAGGTAATTGCGGCTTCGGCCGATTCTTTCATAACGTCGCCCAAATTGCCCGTAAGCACGGTTTTGCCGGTGCCTGCAAGCACGGCTACTTCCATTTGCATAATCTCACCGCCAACCTGTGTCCAGGCAAGACCGTTAATTACGCCTACCTCGTCTTGAGGTAGTATTGCTTCGGGACGATATTTTTTGTGACCGAGCATCTCTGTAAGGTCAGATGCTTTAATGTTTACTTTTTGAGCACTGCCTTCGGCAATTTGTTTTGCCGCCTTACCGCAAAGTGAGCCTACCGTGCGCTGTAGCTTACGCACACCGGCCTCGCGGGTATAAAAATCAATAATGCTGTAAATAGCGCTATCGGCAAAGCGGCAGTTTTTGTTGCTTAATCCGTGAGAAGCTATTTCGCGCGGTATAATATGGCGCTTGGCAATGTTGAATTTTTCTTCTCTGGTGTAGCCGTCAAGTGATACGACCTCCATACGATCGAGAAGCGGCGCAGGAATAGTGTCGAGTGAGTTGGCTGTAGTAATAAATACTACACGGCTTAAATCGTAAGGCATTTCAACAAAGTTATCGGTAAAATTGCAGTTTTGCTCAGGGTCTAATACCTCAAGCAAAGCACTTGCGGGATCACCCTTGTAATCAGAACCTAATTTATCGATTTCATCAAGCAAAATAAGCGGATTAGAAACACCTGCATTTTTGATTGCGTTTAAAATTTTTCCGGGCATAGCGCCTATGTAGGTTTTGCGGTGACCTCTTATTTCGGCCTCGTCGTGCATACCGCCAAGTGAAATGCGCTGATATTTTCGACCCATACATTCGGCAATGGTCTTACCAATAGAGGTTTTGCCAACACCGGGAGGGCCGTAAAGGCAAAGAATGTTGCCCTTTGATTCGGGAGATAGTGCGTACACTGAAAGCGCTTCTAAAATTCGTTCTTTGACCTTTTTCATACCGTAAAAATCACGGTCGAGTATTTTTTGAGCTTTTTTAATATTAACGACCGTATTGTCACACTTGTTCCAAGGCAAAGACAAGCAAGCTTCGATATATGCGCGTGAAACGGTGCTTTCGTGAGCACCCTGAGGCATTTTTGAAAGCTTGTTAATTTCGATATGAATTTTTTCTTTTACGCTGTCGTCAGCGTTAAGCGCCTCGGTCTTTTGGTGATACTCCTCTATCTCGTTTGCGGCTTCGTCGCCGTAAAGCTCTTCACTTATGGCGCGCATTTGCTCTTTAAGGTAATAATCACGCTGATTTTCATCAATGTGAGCGCGTGTTTTTTGCCCGATTCGGTTATCAATTTCGGTAACCTCACGTTCTTTGTTAAGAAGCTCAAGCAATATTTTTGCACGCGTTACGACGTTAAGCTGTTCAAGAACATACTGTCTGTCATCATAAGGCGCAGGAATGTTAAATGCAATAAAATCACACAGGCTACCTAATTCTTTGTTTGTTGCAACTCCCAAAATAATATCTTCCGGTAGGTTTTGCGCCACAGCAGCGTAACGCTCAAATTCGGCTTTAATGCGACGAATAAGGCTCTCGATGTAAACCTCGCGGTTTTTAATTGGTTTGTCATCACATTTTTCGATTGTTGCTACAAAATGCGCGCCGTTATCGGTAAAATTGATGTGACGCGCGCGATAAATACCCTTAACAAGCACCTTTGCGCCGCCGTCGGGCATTTTAAGCACCTGACGCACACGGCAAAGACAGCCGATATCGTAAAGATTATCGGCGGTTGGGTCTTCTACCGCAATATCTTTTTGCGTTACAAGATAAATCGGTACGTTTTTGTCCATCGCAAATTCAATTGCTTTAACCGATTTTTTGCGGCCTACGTCAAGGGTGAGCAACATATTTGGAAAGGCAACAAGTCCGCGCAATGCCATTGCGGGAAAAGTGCCGGCTAATTGTTTTTGGTCTAAAAGCATAATAAAATAAGGACTCCTAAAAAATTATTTTGATATTACCGTGGCGCCAAGCGCGTGTTCTTGAAATACAAAAAGTACGGAAACATCTTTAATTTGGTATTCTAATACAGTCATATCTGCGGCGGCAGGCATAAAGAACAGCTCGCCCTGCTTTGCCTCGCGTTCGTCGGCATCATAACCCATATCGCTCATAATATCACGAATTTGTGTAGAAACGTCGCCTGCCTTAAAGCCGTAAGCATCGCCGTATTTTACAATGTGTGAAATGCCGGCATCCTTGTCCTCGGTTTTGTAACAAGCGCAAACGGTGCCGTCGGTCATAACGGTATACTCACCCGAAGGGTAGTCAAAATAATTTGACTCTCCGTGGTGGTCAACGGTTTCGTCAAGTAAGGTTTTAGTGTTTTCAATGCTGTCGCCAAGCTTATATTCAAGGTCACTTATCTGACCTAATTTTGCATAGTACTCAATATCTACGCTGTGAGTTGATTTTTTGTCGCCGTCTTTACCGCAAGCGGAAAGAGAAAGTACAAAAACAACACAAAGAATAAGACTTATAACCTTTTTCATTATTTGTCTCCTTTATTTTTTGTTAGATTTATTAAGCAGCTCGTTGCGCTGATCCCATAAATCCTGACTTAGGTCAACGTAATAGCTGTGCGGTTTTTCAAAACGCTTAACCTCATCCCAAAGATTGTTTACGAGCTCTTCACGCAAGGCAGCAATTTCTGAAACGGTAGGAGATGTATACACCTGCACGCCCTTTTCAAAAATTTTGACCTGTAGTTTGCGCGCCTTAAAATTGGTAATGGTTTTACGCTTCCAAGTATATGTTGGGTCAAATATCTCGTAAGGTTTTGTGTCGTCAATCTTTTCGTGGTTAAGGGTAATAACGTCGGCAATAGCCTTGTTGGTTTCTTTATCGTAAAGACGCCACGGGATTTTAACGCCCGGAATTGTAATTTTTGCAATGTTTTCGCTAATTTTAATTTTTGGTGTAATAACGCCGTCTTGTTCGGTTGCAACAAGCTTGTATACGCCGCCAAAAACAGCCTCGCTTGATGCGGTGATAAGACGTTCACCAACACCGTAGCTGTCAATACAAGCGCCTTGAATATCCATATCGCGTATAAGATGCTCGTCCAGCGAGTTAGAAACGCAAATTTTAGCATCGGGATAGCCTGCTTCATCAAGCATTTTACGCGCTTTTTTAGAAAGATAAGCAATATCGCCACTGTCAATTCTAATGCCAAGAGGTCTGCAGCCACGAGGCTTTAATACCTCGTCAAATACTTTAATAGCGTTTGGAATACCCGATTTTAAAACGTTGAAGGTATCTACAAGCAGCATACAGCTGTCGGGGTAAATTTCGGCATAGGTTTTGAATGCTGTATATTCGTCAGGAAACAATTGCACCCAGCTATGCGCCATAGTGCCACTGGCTTTGGTGCCAAAATCCTTTGCGGTTTTAATGTCTGAAGTACCGCTGCAACCACCAATTATTGCGGCGCGCGCACCATAATAAGCGGCATCGGCACCTTGTGCGCGACGTGCGCCAAACTCCATAACAGGACGTCCCTTTGCGGCGCGAACTATACGGTTGGCCTTAGTAGCGATAAGAGATTGATGATTTATGGTAAGCAGTACCATAGTTTCAATAAGCATTGCTTGTATTGCAGGACCGCGAACGGTAACTATAGGCTCGTTTGGAAAAATGGGTGTACCCTCGGGCACTGCCCATACGTCACAGCAAAACTTAAAGTCGCGCAGATAATCTATAAATTCTTTGCTAAAAAGATTGAGTGAAGTTAAATATTCGATATCGCTGTCGTCAAAATGTAAATTGTTAAGATAATCAATAAGCTGTTCAATACCCGCCATAATGGCGTAACCACCCTGGTCGGGAACGCGGCGGAAGAACATATCAAAATATGTGATAGTGTCACGCATATCACTTTGCATAATGCCGTTTGCCATGGTCATTTCATAAAGGTCCATAAGCATTGTGAGATTTCGGTTGTCCATTTTCATAGCAGGTCATCCTTTCTTTTTACATTTTCTCGGGAGCTGAAATTTTCATCATATCAAGTACATTTTTAATAACAATGCCTGTGGCATAGCAAAGGTTAAGACGGGCTTGTGTAAGAGCTTCGTCATCGCCTTTAACACGGCAAGCGGCATAAAATTTGTGGAACTTTGTAGCAAGCTCGTTTACGTAGTGGGTAAGACGCGCGGGGTCATAAGATTTTGCTGACTGAATAATCTCGTCGGTAAGAGCCGAAATGTGAATGATAAGCTCGCGCTCTTCGGGAGCGTTAAGCAAGCATAATTCTTCTGCGGTGCATTCGCGTTTTTGTACGCCATCTTCTTGTAAGTTGCGCAAAATACTGCAAATACGAGCGTACGCATACTGAACATAGTAAACAGGGTTGCTGTTTGACTCGCTTACTGCGAGGTCGAGGTCAAAATCAAAGTGAGAGTTTGGCTCGCGCAAATTAAAGAAAAATCTTGCGGCATCAATCGGCACTTCGTCAAGAAGTGTTACAAGGGTAATAGCCTTGCCCGAACGCTTAGATGCCTTTATAACCTCGCCGTCACGTACCAAACGTACCATCTGCATAAGAACTACGTCAAGACGGTCAGCATCTACACCAAGGGCGGTAAGCGCGGCTTTTAGACGAGGAATATAGCCGTGGTGGTCGGCACCTAAAATATCGATAGCCTTGTCAAACTTACGAACCTCTAATTTATTGTAGTGATAAGCAATATCGGGCACTACGTAGGTAGGTACGCCGTTTGCACGGACGAGTACAAAGTCTTTGTCACAGCCAAAATCGGTAGCCTTAAACCATAAAGCATCCTCTTGAACATAGGTGTGACCGCTTTGCTTAAGCAGCTCTATTATGCGAGCGGCCTCGCCGTTGTTGTGCAAGGTGCTTTCACGGAACCAAGTATCATATTTTATGCGGTATTTGCCAAGGTCGTCCTCGAGTCCTTGAATGTTTTTTGGTAGTGCAAATTCAACGAGGGCTTTGCGGCGAGTTGCTTCGTCAGCCGACATATATTTGTCACCGTTAATTTCAGCAAAGGCTTTTGCGTGAGCAATAATATCTTCACCGTGGTATGAATCCTCGGGCATTTCAATGCCGTCGGTGTAAATTTGTTGATAACGCAAATCAAGGGACAGACCAAACTTGTTAATTTGGTTACCTGCGTCATTGATATAAAATTCACGCTCGGTGTAGTAACCCGCAGCAGCCATTACAGCCGCCAAGCAGTCGCCCAAAGCGCCGCCACGCGCATTGCCTATGTGCATAGGTCCTGTGGGGTTTGCCGAAACAAACTCTACAAGCACGCGCTTGCCTTCGCCAAAATTGCTTTTGCCGTAATTATCGCCCTTTGTGATAACGTCGGCAACAATATCGGCATAGTACTTGTCCGACAAAAACAGGTTTATAAAGCCGGGGCCGGCAATTTCATATTTTTCTATGAATGTGTCGCTAAAATCAATGTTAGCCATAAGCTTTTCGGCGATAGCGCGGGGAGCCGATTTAAAGCCGCGCGCCCAAACAAGAGCCGCATTTACGGCATAGTCGCCGTTTTTGCGGTCAGCGGGCACCTCTACTTTAAAGGGGGCAAGCTCTGTTTCACATAATTCGCCGCTTTGCATTGCCTTGTTTGCCGCATCTATAAGTATTTTTTCAATCTGATTTTTTGCTTCACTTACTAAAACTGACATTTTATCTTTCCTCCACAAAAATCTCAACCTCATTTTCACTTAAAGGCTGTAGATTCATATCTATTGAATAAATCATTTTTACCGTACCGCCGTTTGCGGTCATATTGCTCTTTACCTGCTTGCCATAAATACCAAGCGTCATACTGCCTTGCGGTATAGCATAAAGACAATTATTTCGCTCACCTTCGGTAATAACCAGACGCGAGTTTAAATCGCCGCGCCTATCCAAAATGACCGTACCGCTTTTTTGTATTGTAAGCTGGGTTTTTGTTTGGGTGCCCGATTCGGTAGGATCGTCTGAATATGTGATAATATAATCACCCTCAAATTCACGAAGCGTACCTTCGGTAGAAAGCTCAATAACTGCTTTTTCACCGTCAATTCCCTGCGTACCCTTTACTTTTACTAAAACCTTTTTCATATCTTTTCTATATCTACCTGTTCTATCTGAAAATTCTTGTTATAATCGCCTAATAAAATGTTTACCGTGCTTTTAAATGCCTCGGTTTTATCGCTTGCGTAAAACTTATAACTGGTTGTATTTTTGCCGTCGTTAAGACAGTCGCTACTTTCAAGCATTCGATTTATTGCCTTTGCAGTAGCCTCGCCCATATTTATAAGCGTTACCGAATCTCCTAAAATTCCTCTTATAATGCTTGATAAAACAGGAAAATGAGTACAACCTAAAATGAGTGTATCAACGCCTGCTTCCATCATTGGTTTTAGGTAACGCTTGAGGGTTTCTATAGCAACGGTATCATGGGGTGTGGTCCATCCCTCTTCTACAATGGGAACAAGCAGAGTGCCTGCCGCTTCAATAACCTCGGATTGCGGTAAAAGCTCGAGAATTTGTTTTTTATGCGCGCCGCTATTTATGGTGGCGCTGGTCGCCAAAACACCGATTTTTTGGTTTCGCGTAGCCGCCACCGCCGCTTTTACCGAATGTGATACCACCTCGACAAAAGGAACAGGTAAGCTTTTGGCAGTATCAGCCGCAACGGAAGATACCGTACCGCAAGCGGCAACTATCATTTTTACATCGTGAGAAAGCAAAAAGCGTTCGTCCTGAAGCGCGTATTTACGAATGGTATCGCGGCCCTTTGTACCGTAAGGCACACGACCTGTATCACCAAAATAAACTATGTTTTCATTTGGTAACAGCTTCATTATTTCGCGAGCAACGGTAAGACCGCCAAGGCCTGAATCGAAAACGCCGATTGCGCGATTGTCTGACACGTGGGTACCTTCTTTCAAAAAAATTTTTACAATATATAAGTATTCATATTATATTAACATATAATACTGATTTTATCAAGAAAAAATTAGGCTTTAAAGTCGTTTGCCAACACTTTTTTATCTTGATAAAACCGAAAAACAATAGTATAATATAAAAGTGAATTTTTAGAGGTGAGATTATGAGCGGAATGACATCTATAAAAGAAATTTATAAAATTGGACGTGGGCCTTCAAGCTCGCATACAATAGGGCCCGAAAGAGCGTGTAAAATATTTAAAGAACAAAACAGCTCTGCCGACAGCTTTAAGGCCATACTTTTTGGCTCGCTTGCTAAAACGGGCAGTGGTCACGGCACCGACACCGTTATTATAAAAACCTTTGCGCCCAAAGCTTGTGAAATAGAATTTAATATGGACGATAACAATATTCCGCATCCAAACACGATGATGCTTGTAGCCTTTAAAGATGGCAAAGAGATTGCACAAACCAGAGTGTTTAGCGTGGGTGGCGGCTATATTGAGTTTGAAAATATGACGCCCGAAAAATTAGAAAACGTTTACTGTCACGATAAATTTACCGATATTGCTGAGTATTGTAAAGAAAAATCAATTAAACTATGGCAATACGTTTTAGAAAATGAGGGTAATGATATAAAACAGCACATAGCAACCATTTGGGATGCTATGAAGCGCTCTATTAAAAACGGACTTGAGGACGAGGGCGTATTACCGGGCGGGCTCGAAGTGCAAAAAAAGGCAAAAACGCTTTTTAATAGCCAACATATAGACGAAAGTCCTGAAACGCGACAAAACCGTATGGTTTGCGCTTATGCCTTTGCCGTTGGCGAGCAAAACGCCGCGGGCGAAACTATTGTAACGGCGCCCACCTGTGGCGCGGCGGGTGTGTTACCTGCAACGCTTTTTTACCATCAGCAAAAATCGGGCTTTACCGATGAAGAAATCTATCACGCGTTAATGACGGCGGGGCTTATAGGAAATCTTATAAAAACCAACGCATCCATTTCGGGCGCCGAGTGTGGCTGTCAGGCCGAGGTAGGTTCGGCTTGCGCTATGGCGTCTGCCGCACTGGCCGAGCTTTTTGACCTTACAATCGATAAGATTGAATATGCCGCCGAGATTGCAATAGAGCATCACTTGGGTCTTACCTGTGACCCAATTTGCGGCCTTGTGCAAATACCCTGTATCGAGCGTAATGCCGTTGCGGCAATGCGCGCTATAAATGCTGTAAATCTTTCAAGCTTTTTGTGGAACAGCCGTAAAATATCGCTTGACCACGTAATACACACTATGAAAGAAACGGGACTTGACCTGTCTTCGCGTTATAAAGAAACATCAGAAGCGGGTCTTGCTAAAATTAAATTATAAAAGTAAAAGCCACGGATAATCCGTGGCTTTGTTTTATGCTAATATTTCTTTTAGTTTTTTACTATAAACCCTCGCCATACTTGCAAAGCCGCAATCGTTTGGATGGCAGTTTTCTATAAGTGCGCTTTCGGCAATAGAGTCATCCAACAAATCGCAACCCTTTATGTAATAAACGTTTTTATCGCCCGCATCAACGGCGTTCTGATACGTTTGCATCATAACTTCAATTCTGTCAAGCTCGCCCGCCGCCAGATGCTTTTTAGGTCTTGTGGTCATTATGATGGGGACGTCGGGGTGGACCGCCCTTACGATTTTAAAGAAATTTTCGTGAGTAGCTTTATAATACTCCAGATCGTCTGCATTATAATCGTAATCATAACAAAAGACGCTCATATCAAGCTTTGCTATGTAATTTGCTATTTCTTCCTCTCCCTTGGCACTGCCTGCGAAGCCAAGGCTTATAAAGTCGCTGTCCAGTTCACGTGAGATAATACTCGGATACGTATTACCGGGTCTTGACGCACATCCGCCTTGTACGATAGACGAGCCATAAAAAACGATAGGTTTTGTAAGTTTGTAATCGCCAGCGGGTTTTAAAACCGAGCCTTCCTTTATACCGATATAAACCTTGTGCACGCAGGAATAAATAGGCATATTTATCGTGTATTCGCGTTCTTCGGGATTTGGTATGTTTATTACGTTTTCATATTCGGTAGTGGTATCAAGAGGCGGAATAATGGTGCCAAAGTATTGCTTTCCCGAATAAACGTCACAGCCTATAAGTCCCGCAAGCGAAAAGAACGAAAATTTACTCGTGCCGCTTACCTGCAGTTTCATAGCTATATAAGGACTATCGGTAACAAAGCGAATTCTGCCGCCGCTGGTGTGACCGTTTAGCCATTTTATGCTATCATTTACACTCTCTGCAAACTCACGCGGCATACGTACGTAGCGGTCGCCCTCTCGAAAAACGCCGTGAATTTTAAAGGGTGCCTCGTCAATATCGTAAAAGGTTAAACCCTCGCGTTCGATTTTGGTTTCGACCTTCATGTTTTTGTCAATTTTTGTAAAATCCATTATTCTAATATCTCTTTCAGTTTATTTCCTACAACGCGTGCCATACTTACAAAGCCGCTGTCGTTAGGGTGTCCACCGTCTACAAGCGCCGACTCACGCACTGATTCTATAAGGTCAGGACCCTTTATATAGTAAACGTTTTCATCGCCTGCGAGGGTAGCGTTGTTATAAGTATCAAGCATAACCTGTAAACGTGCCTGCTCGTCCTCGTCAAGATAATATTCCGGTCTTGTCATCATAAGTATGGGTAGGTCGGGCTGTGCCGCTCTTATGGTTTTAAAAAACTTTTCGTGGGTATTTTTATAGTGCTCAAGATTTGGCGCGTTGTGGTCGTAATCATAAACAAACACGCTCATATCAAGCCCTGCTATGTACTCAGCCATTTTATCTTCGGCAAAGGCGCTACCCGAAAAGCCAAGGTTTATGAAATCGGCATTAAGCTCACGCGAAATGATGCTTTGGTAAGCATTGCCGGGGCGAGACGCGCATCCGCCTTGCGTTATAGACGAACCGTAATACACTATGGGTTTTTTTATTTCATAGTCGGGAGCCGCCTTTAGCGTGCTACCTTCTTTAATGCCTATATATATTTTATCTGTTTCGCTGTAAAGCGGCATATTTACGGTGTATTCACACGCCTTGTTTGAAAGTGTATCTATAACGCCCTCGTATTCATTGGTAACATTGGCGGGAGGAACAATAGTGCCAATATATCGCGTGCCCGAATACATATCACAACCAACACTTCCCGTAAAAGCAAAGTGTGACATTTTGTATGCAACGTTAAGCTTTACGCTAACTGCTACGTATGGGCTGTCGGTAACAAAACGGACTCTGCCGCCTGCCGAATGCCTATAAAGCGAAACCACTCTTTCGCTAACGCTTTTTGCGGCATCTAAAGGCATACGGGCATAATGCTCGCCTTCGCGAAAAACGCCGTGTATTTTAAAGGGGGCTTCATCTATATCATAAAAGATTAAACCCTCGCGTTCGATTTTTGTTTCAACCTTAAAATTTTTGTCGATTTTTGAGATATCCACAATATCACCAACCTTTACTTGAATTTTAACACAACATACTTTAATAATCAATATTGTAAACAGCAATATTTTTTGATATAATAACAAAAAAGGTGGGTGCTTGTATGTATAATTTTTTTGTAAATGTTGACAACAAAAAAGAAAATCACTATTTTATAACGGGTGACGACTACAATCATATAAAAAACGTTTTGCGTATGACTGTGGGCGAGCAGTTTTTGGTAAGCTGTAACGATATTAGTGACCTATGTGAAATAGAAGCGATAGAAGGCGATACTATTGTTGTAAACATTATAGAAGAAAATTATCAAAGCACCAATCTGCCTATAAACATTCATCTTTTCCAAGGTCTGCCCAAAAGTGACAAATTAGAACTGATTATACAAAAGGCGGTTGAGCTTGGCGTAGCGACGGTAACCCCCGTTTCTATGAAACGAAGCATTGTAAAAATAGATGATAAAAAGAAAAAGAGCAAGCAAGAGCGTTGGCAGGCAATTGCCACAGCCGCCGCCAAGCAAAGCAAACGCACATCGGTGCCCGAGGTTTGTGAGGTTTTATCGTATAAAGAATTTATAAATCGCGCAAAAGAGCTTGATTTGTTGCTTGTGCCGTACGAATGTGCCGAGGGCATGGCGGCAACCAAGGCAGCTTTAAGTGAAATTAAGGGCGGTATGTCAGTCGGTATTATTATAGGTCCCGAGGGTGGCTTTGAGCCAAAAGAAATCGAAGCGGCATTAGAAGCAGGCGGCAAGGTTGTATCGTTGGGCAGCCGCATTTTACGCACCGAAACTGCGGCAATAACCACAATTGCAATGTGTATGCTATATAGTGAAATGGAACTATAAATTTTTATCAAGCCTTTTGTTTGTCATTGCGAGGAACGGCAGTGACGAAGCAATCCGTTCTTTTGTGATATTACGGATTGCCACGCCGATAATATCGGCTCGCAATGACAAGGAGTGAGAAATTAGTTATTATGAAAAACCTACCAATAGATTTTGTAAATCGAATGAAAGCCTTGCTTGGCGATGAGTACCCGCTTTATGAAAAGGCGTTAAACGAGCCGCCCGTGAAGGCGTTTCGTGTTAACAAAACAAAAATATCAATTAACGAATTTGAAAAAATAAATCCCTTTGGAAACGAAAAAATCCCTTATGTAGAGGGCGGATATTATTTAAATTTTGAAAAGGTTGGTAATCATCCGTTTCACCACGCGGGACTTGTTTACGTGCAAGAGCCTGCCGCAATGGCGAGTGCCGAGTGTATAGATATTGACCCCGACTCGAAGGTGCTTGATATGTGCGCCGCTCCCGGTGGTAAAAGCACGCAGCTTAAAAACAAAATCGGCAACGGGGGACTTCTTGTTTCTAACGAGAT
The DNA here is from genome assembly GCA_045534895.1 of Acutalibacteraceae bacterium. Taxonomy (GTDB): domain Bacteria; phylum Bacillota; class Clostridia; order Oscillospirales; family Acutalibacteraceae; genus UBA737. The sequence goes on along the minus strand of JAZSKN010000030.1, from coordinate 10,056 downwards.
TATCCCTGCGCGTTGTAAAATTCTTACAGGCAATATAGAACGTTTGGGTCTTAAAAACTGTGTTACCACTTGTATGGACACTGCGCGCCTTGCTGCTACATTCCCCGAAACCTTTGATGTTATTATGGTAGATGCTCCTTGCTCGGGCGAGGGAATGTTCCGCAAAGAGCCCGTAGCCATTGATGAGTGGAGCATAGAAAATGTAAAAATGTGCGCTGAGCGCCAAAGTGATATTTTAGATAACGCAGTAAAGTGTTTGTGCTCGGGCGGTACAATAATTTATGCTACCTGTACATTTTCTTTAGAAGAAAACGAAATGCAAATAGATGCATTTTTAAAGCGACACTCCGACTTTGAAATAATACCTGTAAAGGATGCGGTTAAAGACGCATCACAAGAAGGTATAAATTACGACGGATGTGAGTGTAAAAACATACATTTTGCCCGTCGATTTTATCCGCATACTTCGCGTGGCGAAGGTCAATTTATGGCAGTTCTTCGTCACAAGGGCGAAAAAGCGACAGCTTATAAACAATCTAAAAAGCAAAATGTTAAATTGAATCCCGTTTTAACCGATTTTCTTGATGATACGCTTCAAAGCTACAATAAAGATGACGTTATGCTTTATGGTGATACCCCTATTTTTTATAGCGGAGATATTGAGATTAAAAAGGGTAATGCCTTTATGTGCGGTGTAACAATAGGCGAAATTAAAAAGAACTACGTTTTACCACACCACCAACTGTTTATGGCGTACGGTGACAGTTTTAAACGCAAAATAGATCTTGATCCAAACGGTGAGGATATAACAAAATATCTTCACGGTGAAGAAATAAAGAGCGACCTGCCAAACGGATGGGCGGCAGTTACCGTTTGCGGTGTGGCGGTTGGCGGCGCCAAGGTATCAAACGGAGTGGCTAAAAACCATTACCCAAAAGGGCTTAGAATATTAAAATAAGGGAGAGGTTTTTATGAAAAAGTTATTAGCATTTTTGTTAGCGATGGTTTTTGCAGTGCTTGTCGGTTGCAACGATGGCACAACAAGTAGCGAAACGGTGATTTCCGGCGACAAGCAAGAAATAAGTTATCTTATAGAAGAAAACGACCAAAACCAAATTTCTATTAAGCTGCCAGACGATCGCGAATACACTTCAGAGCAAAACAAGTTTATCGGTGATTTCGTGGCGCAAAGGCTCTATGCCATGACGGGTGAAAACTTTGACTTGATAATCTCTAGCACCGATATTAAAGAACCAAACAAAGACTACGCTAACTATAATATTAGCATCGAAGCTAGAACAACCTACGCATCAGACGATATGATAAGCGTCGTTTTTGAAGGATCTTTAAACAAAAAGAGCGCGCCGCACCCGACAAGGCCGTTCTTTACTTTAAACTTTAACCCCGCTACAAAAGAGATAATAAAGTTTGAGACGATTAACACTATTGACGACGAGCTTTATCAAAAATTTGCAACACAGGGCAAACAAAATATTTTGGACGAGTGCGGCGGCGTTTGGCCAGAGGAATTTGACAGTTTTGAGGAAACGCTATGCTCTAAAGAAACGTTTTTTGACGGGCTAAAAGGTAACACCAACTCTATAAATTGGTATTACACCCAAGAAGGTATAGGCTTTAGCTACGAGGTAGTACACGCGCTGGGCGACCACAAGGAAGTAGAAATAAAGAGATAATAAAAAAGGCCGCGAAAGCGGTCTTTTTTAAATTTATTTTATAATGTTTTGTCGAAAGGCTTGACGGTGTCGAAAAAGCAATAAATTTGTTGATAGATGTTCAAAAAGCGTGCGAAGACATATATACCGACACCGACGAAACAAACGAATAAAATGCAAAAAAGAGCAAGAGTAAAAGAAAATAATCCCTTTATTCTTGCTCTCGCTTTTTATTAACCTATATATTCAAATCGCTTTATAAATTTTCCGTTATGAAGTATGTATTCGTTAAACACACCTTCAAGACGAGTCCAAATTTTTTGCTCGCCGTAAAGCGCTTTATAAATTACAACCCTCTGACCGCTTTCGCTATCAAACGCAGTACCCAAAACCTCATATTCGTTACCTTTATAATGACGGTATTTTCCAAGCTTTGTTTCACAATTGCTTTTGTAAAAGTGTTCATCTTCAAGCGGTGGAGTCAATTGATGCTTCATAGCCTGTACAATATCGGCCTCTTTTTCACAGTTAAAGGTGTTATAAAGCGTTATGGTGCCTGATGGCGGACAGGTGTAATCGCCAAGACCAATTTTAATTTTAACGGGGCATTTAACGCGCATAGCGTGGGCTACGGTATCAAAATAGCGTAAGCCTTCGGCAAATTCGGGGCGGCTACCCTTTACAAAGCCAAACTGTTCGGCGCGCATATTACAAAACCACGGTACCTGTATGTTTAAAAATGAAACGTCGGGATCAACCGATGCCATAATTGTTGATTGAAATGCGCCCTGACTGCCGCCGGATACGCTAAGATTTTCACCGTCCCACTGGGGCATCTGCTTCAAATATTTAAGACCAATTAAATCGCGCATCATCATATTGCGCCAATACGTAGTCATATTAGAGGCGTTTTCTTCTTTGCTAAATCCGTAGTTGTTAAGCTCATCCTTATATTTTAATTCGGCCTCGGTTCTGCAAGGACCGTTTTCTATGCCGTGTGCATTAAAGCAAGCAGAAATAGCGTAAGGGTCGTGCACGGTCCATGCGCCTACAACGCTATAGCCTAAAAGTGTAACTCTTATAGGGTATTTGCCCTCTGCGGTAGGGATAGACAAATAGCCAGAAACGGGGCGTCCTTGGGGAGTAGAGATTCTAACGTCATAGCATTTTATGCCTTCGGGAACGCCGGTGGTTACCTCTTCGCTTGAAATAAGCTCACAGTTAAAGTTGTCTACTATATCCTTAAGCTCTGACCAGTAACTGTCAAAATCGTCAGGTACTGTGTCAAGGTAAGAAAGTGTGTCTACATCCGCGCCTGCAGATGCCGTAAGTACCTCAAAGGCAGAATCGGGGGCATAATTTTCGTTATAAGCCGTGCAGGTAAGGCGAACAAATCCTGCCTTTTTAAGGGTAGTTTCAATTACTATTGGGTGACCTCCCCAGCAAGCATCAAAGCCGCTTGATTTTTGTCCGTCATCGCCGTCAAGCTCCCACTTTACAAATCGACCCAAGGTGTCTTGGCGATTATCTCGCGCAGAAACCGTAAAAATAATCTTTTCACCGCAAGTATATTCAAGCGGATTTTTATTAGTTGTACATTTAAAATATTTTGACATAAAACCCCTCTTTTGTGTTTGTAAATTTTCTTGCAATTATTTTATTACATATATCAAAGAAACGCAATAATAAAATATATGCTTGTTTAAACAGCAACTAAAATTTTGATTATCTACCGCAGTATTCTTGTTTAAGCACTTCGGCCATTTCGGCAGGGGTTAGATTAAGTTGTTTAGTTTTTTCATCGTTTCAACATCGGGTTCGGGTAAATGACCAAATTTAAATTGAAGTCCCATATTATCATATTTTGTTTGGCAAATTTTTCTAAAGGGTGAAAGCTCGATTTTGTCGACTACGGGGTGGGCATCGGCAATTTCTTTTAAAGCCTTAACGTTTTCCTCGCTATCGGTAAGGGTGGGTATAATTACCTGACGCAATGTAGTGGGGATCTTTTGTGTTTGCAGATATTTTAAAAACTCAAGCGGTTTTTCTATGCTACAGCCTACGTGCTCAAGGTAATCGGCGGAGTTTGTATACTTAATATCAAGCAGTACTCGGTCGGTGACAGTAAGCAGTTTTTTGACACCGTCATTTAAAATACTACCAGACGTATCAAGACAGGTGTTTATATCTTCTTTGTGGCAAAGATAAAACAACTCACGGCAAAAATCGCTTTGCAGTAGCGGTTCACCACCCGATATGGTAATACCGCCCGTTTTGCCAAAATAATCTTTACAGCGCAAAACCTTTTGGAGTATCTGCTCGGGGGTATATTCGGTGCCGCCTGACAGCTCCCAAGTGTCAGGATTATGGCAACAACCGCAACGCAGATTACACCCCTGCATAAACACCACAAAGCGAATGCCGGGGCCATCTACCGTGCCAAGAGATTGTAATGAGTGTATATTGCCTTTTATCATAATACTGTGTGGAAGGTGCGGCTTATAACCTCGCGCTGATGCTCGCGGGAGAGCTTGTTAAAGTTAACCGCATAACCCGATACACGAATGGTGAGGTTGGGGTACTTGTCAGGGTTTTCGTAAGCATCCATCAGTGTTTCGCGATTAAGCACGTTTACATTTATGTGGTGCGCTTTCTTTGCAAAATAGCCGTCGAGAATAGTGACAAGATTGTCAATGCGTTCCTCGTCGGTTTTGCCAAGTGCCTCAGGCGTGATAGAGAATGTATTTGAAACACCGTCACGGCAGTCGTCGTAACTGATTTTTGCTACCGAGTTAAGTGACGCGAGCGCTCCGTTTTCTTCACGATTGTGCATTGGGTTAGCACCGGGAGCAAACGGTTCGCCCGATTTTCTGCCGTCGGGGGTAGAGCCTGTGTTTTTACCGTACATAACGTTTGAAGTAATGGTAAGAACAGATAAGGTATGCACAGCACCGCGATAGGTTTCGGTCTTGCGAAGGGCCTCAATAAAGCGGTGTGTCATATCTTGCGCCAAGCTATCAACGCGGTCGTCATCATTGCCAAATTTAGGGAAATCGCCGGTTGTATCATAATCAACAATAAAGCCTTCTTCGTTTCTTACAGGTTTAACACAGCCGTACTTAATGGCGCTAAGCGAGTCGGCAACAACCGAAAGACCTGCTATACCAAACGCCATAAGACGTTCAACCTCGGTATCGTGAAGCGCCATCTGTACCTTTTCGTAGCAATACTCGTCGTGCATATAGTGGATAACATTCATAGTTTTTACATACAACTGTGAAAGCCACTGAATGTAAATATCATAACGTTCCATAACGGTGTCAAAATCTAATTTTTCGCTCGATATAGGCTCCATTTGCGGACCTATGTGAATGCCACTCATAGCGTCATAACCGCCGTTAAGCGCAATGTTTAAAAGCTTTGCTAAGTTGCATCTTGCACCAAAGAACTGCATTTGCTTGCCAAGCTTCATAGCCGATACACAGCAAGCAATAGCATAATCGTCACCATAAATAGGGCGCATAAGATCGTCGTTTTCATACTGAATAGAGTCGGTATCTTTTGAAACCTTTGCGCAGAACTTTTTAAAGCCGTCAGGTAACTGCTTTGACCAAAGGACAGTAAGGTTAGGCTCCGGTGAAGAGCCCAAAGTATAAAGCGTGTTAAGCACGCGGAAGCTGCTCTTGCTAACAAGGGTTCTGCCGTCTTCACCCATACCGCCGACAGCCTCGGTAATCCACATTGGGTCGCCACCAAAAAGCTCATTATATTCGGGTGTGCGAAGATGACGGGCAATACGAAGCTTAATTACAAAATCATCAAATAATTCTTGTGCGCCCTCTTCGGTCAAAACGCCGTTTTTAATGTCGCGCTCGATATAAATATCAAAAAATGTTGCCACACGGCCCAAAGACATTGCCGCGCCGTTTTGCTCTTTTATAGCGGCAAGATATGCAAAGTACGTCCACTGTATTGCTTCTCGTGTGTCGCGCGCGGGACCGCTTATGTCAAAGCCATACATAGCAGCCATTTCTTTAAGCTTGCCAAGAAAATTTATTTGCTTAAAAAGTTCACTGCTAAGTTGAATGTTTTCGGCATTAAAGGGTTTTTCACTCATAGCGGCTTTGTCTTTTTGTTTTTCTTCAATAAGCTTGTCTACACCGTAAAGCGCTACGCGGCGGTAGTCACCAATAATACGACCGCGACCGTAAGCATCGGGTAGACCTGTAATTACGTGACAGCGTCGGGCAAGACGCATTTCGTCGGTATATGCGCGGAAAACACCCTCGTTGTGTGTGGTGCGAAAACGAAATTCATCTTCAATTGTTTCAGAAAGCTTGTAGCCGTAAGCCTCGCAAGCCTGACGCGCCATACGTATACCGCCAAAGGGGCTAACGCCACGCTTTAATGGGCGGTTGGTTTGCATACCAACAATAATTTCATTTTCTTTATCTATGTAACCCGGAGAAAAGGTTGTAAGCGAAGATACGGTTGCGGTATCAATATCAAGCACGCCGCCAAACTGACGCTCAAGCGCAAAAAGAGCCTGAACCTTTTTCATAAGTGCTTGAGTTCGCTCGGTTGCGCCCGACAAGAAAGAATCGTCACCGGTATACTCGGTATAGTTAGCTTGAATAAAGTCGCGTACGTTAATTTGCGTTTGCCATACGCCTGCTTTAAATCCGTTCCAATTTTCATGTGTCATAAATTATTCCTCCGTTATTGCCGTAAAAAAAGAGCAAATCAGCCTTTAACAACTGACTTGCCCAGACGGTCGGCATTAAAAATCTTTTACATTTCCTATGCGTAAACTCGCAAAACCCGTCAGTTATGTAAAAGCGTTATACTGTGTTGACTATTATAATATATGTACACGTATTTTGTCAATGCAAATTGCTATGTTTTTGTTGTGCAAAAGCAAAAAATAGAATATAATATATTTAATGTAATTTTAGGGGGGTGGCAAAATGAAGCTTATAATAGGGTGCTTAAATTCAAAATATATACACGCATCATTGTCGCCGTGGTGTCTGCTTGCCGGTGTGCGAGAATTTTGCAAAAGCAATGTTGATGTAAATGTTGTCGAAAGCACAATAAATGCCGACCTTGATAAATTTATAGCAGGCATACCAACCGCCGATGTTTATGCATTTTCGTGTTATATTTGGAACATTGAGCAAACGCTTTACGTTTGCAAAAAATTAAAGCAAAAAACGGAAGCCAATATTATTCTTGGTGGGCCCGAGGTCGCCTATCGCGCAAAAGATGTTTTAGAAAAGTATGAGTTTATAGATTTTGTGCTTACAGGCGAGGGAGAATACAATTTCCCAAAACTTGTTGATGCCATCAATTCGAAAAACAACTTTGAAGACGTCGACGGTTTAACATATCGCAAAAATTGTGAAATTATATCTAACTCTGAAGCAGAATATACCACCACACCGCCAAACCCATACTCACAAGAGTTTTTTGACAATCTAAATGACAGAATTTGTTATATTGAAACCAGTCGCGGTTGCCCATATCGCTGCGCGTTTTGTCTTTCGGGCAGATGCGGGGGTCTACGGTTTTTTGATATAAATACAGTTAAAGAAAATCTTTTATTGCTTGCAAATTCGGGCACAAAAACGGTAAAATTTGTCGACCGCACCTTTAATGCAAACTACAAACGCGCTAATGAAATTTTGCTTTTTATTAAAGAAAATTACGGCACTAAAATACCCGATAGCGTGTGTTTTCACTTTGAAATCGCGGGCGATATTTTACACCCCGAAACGCTTGCCGTTTTATCTCAAATGCCATATCGCTCGGTTCAGCTTGAAATAGGTATGCAGTCATTTAACGAAGAAACCTTAAAGCTTATAAACCGCAAAACCGACACACAAAGGCTAATAAAAAACATAAAAACGCTTTTGAGTTTTAACAATATGCATATACATATCGACCTAATTGCAGGGCTTACTGGCGAGAATTTGCAGAGCTTTAAAAACAGCTTTAATATAGGCTATAACCTGCGCGCCCATATGCTGCAAATGGGATTTTTAAAGCTGCTTTATGGCGCTGATATGCGCGAAAACAGCGATAAATATCCTTGTGAATTTAGCAACAAACCACCCTATGAGGTAACGTCTACTCCGTGGCTTACAAGCACAGAAATTATGCAGTTAAAAAATTGCGAGGACGCATTAGAGCGACTGTATAACAGCGGCAGATTTTTGTTGACACTTGACTATTTAATAAACGAAATTAAAATTGAACCGTTTGACTTGTTTTTTGAATTTGGTAATGCGGTAAGCGGCAATAAATTAAGTTTATCGTTGTATACAGAAAAGCTTTACGATTTTTTCAAAGATAAATGCAACAGCGAAATTTTACGCGAAAAAATTGTTTGCGATATGCTGTGCTCGGGTTGTGAAAAGCACATACCCGAAGCTTTAAAAATAAAAGACCCGCTTTACAAAAAAGTAAAAGCGGAGCTGTCAGAAAAGCTTGGTAATAACTTTGGTTTTGCACTACTTTACAGCGAAAACAAGGCTTTTGCCGTAACGACAAACGAACCGAAAGATTTGTTTGGGAGGAAAAAGGGCAGATATTTTGAAATATAAAAAACCACCCATCAGGGTGGTTTTTTGCTTTTGAATATTTCTTCTTTTTATATAAATTTCACCGCAGTACCGTATGCAATAACCTCGGCAGCCCCCTGCATAACCGCAGCAGAGGCATATCGGATATTAACAACAGCATCTGCGCCAAGTTGTTCTGCTTCTGCTACCATACGCTTTGTAGCCAAAGCTCGAGCCTCATTCATCATTTCGTTATAAGCCTTTAATTCTCCGCCAACAAGTGTTTTAAAGCTTTGTGCTATATCCTTTCCGAGATGCTTTGATTGAATCGTGCTTCCGCGCACTAAACCCAACATTTCAAATTCTTTTCCTGTGATGTAATCAGTATTTACTAAGATCATCTTCTTCACCGCTCCTTATTTCTTTTATCCTTTGTACACAGACATAAATCAAAACTCCGGCAAATATGATTGGAAAAGCCAAAAGCAGATACTTCCAAACCCCTGGCAAAACAGCAATTAAAAAGCCAAAATAAAGCACAAAATACAACAGCAAAACTGCTGTAATTACCGCGGGCGCAGCATACCCCTTTCTTTTTTTCCGTTTCATATTACCACCGCCTTTAAATTATTGTAGCATATTTTATAAAAAAAGGCAACTCGTGTTTGCGCTCGTCACAGCATAAAGTATTTACGGGATTTTTCCGCACACTGTCGTGTGCTATCGCCTCGCTTGCGCTCGTTGCCCACTGGCTTTGCAACCGTTCACCGAAAGGTTGCAATTTGCCATACGGCAAACCGCCCTTGTTCGAATCCCTGATTAAACACAAGAAAATTAAAAAAGGAACCAATCCTTACGGACTGATTCCTTTTTAATTGGAAAAGGTGTATGAATTAGATGCCCTTTTATTTTTTACCTATGTGTTCGAACCACTACATATTTTTATTTGACAAAATTGTGTTGCAATCTGTATGTAATCATAAAACATAACTTACAAAAGAACCCGCGATAGTATCATCGGGCATTTTTACGGGACTAATAGAAAACTTGTTTTTTAGCCATAGCCGATGTGACGGTATATTACGAATATCACAATAAGCACGCACTTGATACACATTTTCATTTTTTGCAATTTTTATAATTTCTTTTAGCATCGCCGTAGCTATCCCTTTACACCGCAAATTTGAATGTGTAACTTCAATCATATTTATGAAGATTTCATTTTGTTCAATCGGTGCAGGTATATCTCTTTTAAACGCCCACAAACAACCAACAATGGTATCATCATTTTTAGCAACAAGGAAATATCCGTCTTTACGAATTACGTCTCGCATATAAGGATAATCTTTTAACATTTGTTCTTTTTCAAGCTCAGTTCCAATTCTTATAATAAAATTTTCATCCATTTGAGGTTTTATTCTCCTTTGCCGTGTTAATTGAAGCGATAAGGATCCGTTTTACCTCAACACATTTGTTAAGTAATTCTTTGTCATTATAATATCCGCTTTCAATTAACAGTTCAATCCAATATTCACTTTCAGAACACTCTTTGAGTGCTATTTGTAGTTTTGCAACAAAATCAGCTTTTCCGTGTGCGTAAAATGCCTCACGTATATTTGCACCAATACTTGTTCCCGACCGCAAAAATTGATTTATTAAAGCACTTTCACACTTTGCATTTCTTAATTCTTTGCACACTTTTATAACAGTAAGTGCAAATTCTTTTGATTTTATAATTAAAGGACTCTCGGTCATAATAAACCCACCTTTCACATTTATTATACTTTCTATAAATTAAAAAAGCAAGGCAAAGCCTTGCA
>JAZSKN010000004.1:0-9876 GCA_045534895.1 Acutalibacteraceae bacterium | reverse complement strand
GTATTGTCTCTTCAAGCAATACAGATATATGTTTAAATTCCATAACTTAAAAATCCAGCACGTTAACAGTAGCAGCAATAGAGTCGGGTCTGTATTCTGAATTTTCTTTCTGCCAGAGTTCCTTGTTCCAAATTTCAAGATTAGTGTCTACGCCAATAATGTGTGCCTCGGTTTCAAGAGATGCAAATTCACGAAGAGATTGTGGAATAAGTATTCTGCCCTGAGTATCAAATTCTACCTCAAAGGCGCCTTCATATAAATAACGCTTTACAACGCTTGATTTTGCCGAAGGTAAATTACCAATTTTTTCAACCAAAGCATCCCACTGCTCAGTTGGGTAAACACATATACAGTTTTTGCCGTAAATACCACGGCAAATCATAAATGATTCACCAAAAGCGTCACGTAGCTTTGCAGGAATGGCAATTCTACCCTTTTTATCTATGGTATGATCATAACCGCCATAAAGCATTATTGCCACCTCACTTTCACCACTTTGATGCACTTTTATGGTTTTTGGCTACACTTTTCACCACTTAAATGTATTATAATACCACAAATATAAAAAATCAAGACTTTTTTTCAAAAATCTTGATTTTTTCTTTTATTATTAATTTTTTAAAAAATAATTCGCTTAAAAACTCGGTATTTAAGCCTTTTATGATACAAAAAAACAGCAACAATAAAAATTGTTGCTGTAAGTTAAAAGCTTATTTAGTTTTACCTTTTTTATTTTTAATAATTACAAACACAAATGCACCTACAAGTAAAACGCACGCCGCGATAACCACCCAAATTATCCAATTATTGCTCGCGCTTTCATTACCCTCATTATCGGTTACGCTGTTTTCTTCATTAGCGGGTGTATCGGTGGTTGAATGATTGTTATCTTGATTATCGTTTGCCGAATCGTGAATTTGACCCAAAATTTGACTCACTGTTGTATCATTAAACGTATCACTTGAGGTTTGCTCTTCTTGCAACGGGGTCGATTGTGTGTTGCTTGATTCGGGATTGGTTGGTTGTGGCTTACTTATCTCTGACTGTGTTTGTGAGCTTGGCGCTTTTGGATTGGTAATATCTACATATCCGTTTTGCACTGCAAAGGTAACATTATTAAACTTAAGGTCGAATACGTCTTCAGGGTCGTATGTAAGCGTGATTTCGCTTTTGCCCTCAGGCGCAGAATCTAAAACCTTAAAGGTAAGGGTCGCTACGGTTCCGTTGGTTTTATTATTTGGGTGTATGCTGTCTAACCAGTTTATAACAAAGGGATTACTCTCTTTAGGGCTAAAGGCTGTGTTTTTAAACTTGCCTTCCTTGTACTCTACAAGCTCTAATGCCTTGCTGTTGTATTTTACAAGCAATTTCATACTTACTATGCCCGAATTATTTTTGGTAGACACGGTAATGTTTACTGTATCGCCTGCCTTTGCCTTTTGACTGCTTACCACAAAGGTTGGAGTTTTTGCGGCAAAAACGGTTATAGAAGAAAGCGTTGTAACAAGCATTACCGCCACTAATAATAAACTTAATATCTTTTTCATAAAATCACCACATTTAAATTTATATATGCATTTTAACATAATAAATATAAAAATACAATATGTCACTGTTATTTTTTCAGACGATAAGGCATTTTATATCTATAAAGCACAAAGTTTTCAATATAAAGTTGCGTGCAAAACGCTTGTAAAAATAAAGGCGAGGTTTCCCCCGCCTTTAAGTGATGTATTTAATTTAGGCTCTATAATAAATGTTAGGGTAACCAAGTAAAGCCTACAAATAAAATAAGCACCCATATATAATGGGTGCCGATTTAAAATAGAGTTAATTGCGCATTAAATTTACAAATCTTTTATTTAAATACAGATATTAAAAATATCTTCTATTTCTTTTTCACCAAGAGTAATAACGCTGTTAATGGTTCGTGTGCCGTCAAAAGTGCAAAGCGCGGTCAGACGCTTTACGTCGACATTAATACCAAAATCACTCAACGTAGTTGGCATACCAATGCTTTTAAAAAATTCAGACATTGCTTGTATGCCCTTTTGAGCCGCAAGACAATCATCCGTTTCGGCAACACACCATACGTTGCGCGCAAACTGCGCAAAACGTGGTATGTTATGCTTGTATACGTACTTTGCCCACGCGGGAAACAGCACCGCCAACCCTGCGCCATGAGCAACACTGTCGTGCTCGCCGCTAAGCGCGTGCTCAAGCTGATGAACGGGTAACGCGTTTATGCGTCCGCAACCTGTAAGATTGTTATGTGAAAGGCTTGATGCCCACATTATATTTGCGCGAGCATTATAATCGGTAGGATTTACCATTACAACCTTTGCCGCATTAATAACCGAGCGCATAACGCTTTCGGCAATTTGGTCAGTAATATCTACGGGCTCGCACGGTGTAAAATAACGCTCGATAGTGTGCGCTAAAATATCGCTTATGCCACACGCAGTTTGATAGGGACTTACTGTATAGGTAAGCTCGGGGTTGCAAACAGCAAAAAGCGGTCGTATTAAATTGCTTGCAATACCGCGCTTCATATTAAGCGACATATCGCTTACCACTGCCGACCAGCTCATCTCGCTACCGGCCGCCGCAATTGTAAGTATACAGCCTACGGGTAGTGCGCTTTGAGGCTTTTGCTTGCCCTCTACAAAGTCCCACACATCGCAATTACTAACAGCGCCAAGTGCGGTGTATTTTGAAGCGTCAATAACACTACCGCCACCTACAGCAAGTATTAATTCTACCCCTTCGGCTTTGGCAAGCTTTACGGCACTACGCACAAATTCAATTTTTGGATTTGGCTCTACGCCATCCATCTCTACGAATTCTATGTTATGCCCTTTAAGCGAATTAACAACGCTGTCATATAATCCGTTTTTCTTAATACTGCCTTGACCGTATATAAGCATTATTTTTTGGTAACCATAATCTGCAATAATTTTACCAATATTGTTTTCTTGCTCTTTTCCAAAAAACACCTTGGTAGGAGCATAGTATTCAAAATTTAGCATTGCAATTCCCTTTCTTGCAAAATCACGCCCAAGTAACCTTGGGCGTGAAATTTAATTTAAATAATCTTTTAAATTATTCAGCAGCTTCTTCTTGAGCCTCTTCATCAACAGGTGCTTCTACAGTCTCGGCAACCTCTTCTACAGGTGCTTCAACCACTGCTTCTTCGGTAGATGCTACAACAGCATCTTCTTCAATTTCTTCCTTAACCTCGGGTTCAAGAAGAACACGAATAGAAAGGCTTACGCGTTTCTTTTCGAGGTCAATGGCAGTAATCTTTGCCTCAACCTCTTGACCAACGGTGAGCTCATCCTGTGGTTTTGCAACGTGCTTATTAGCAATTTGTGAAATGTGAATAAGACCGTCAACGCCTGGGATAATTCTTGCGAATGCACCGTATGTAGTCATACTAACAATCTTAACAGTTACAACGTCATCAACGCTATAGTTGTTTTGGAAGATTGTCCAAGGGTTATCCTCTGCTTTTTTGTAGCCAAGAGAAATCTTTTTCTTGTCAGCGTCAAGCGCTTTAACGTAAACTTCGATTTCATCACCTACTGCTACAACTTCTGATGGGTTTTTAATGCGGCTCCAAGAAAGTTCAGAAATGTGAACCATTCCGTCAACACCGCCAATATCAACAAATGCGCCATAGCTTGTAAGAGACTTAACGGTACCGGTGATGCGATCACCAACGGCAATAGATGCCCATACCTTTTCTTCAGCTTCTTTGCGAGCTTCACGAAGCACGCTGCGGATAGAGCCTATTGCTCTGCGACCGCGGCCAATTTCGATAATTCTAAAATCAACTTCTTGGCCCTTTAAATCGTCAAGAGAATCATTTCTTGAAGCGGTAGCCTGAGAAGCAGGAATAAATACGCGAACATTGTTTGAGTACACTACAACGCCGCCCTTGATTACGTCACGTACAGTGCCGTGAAGCACTTCGCCCGAATCCTTGGCTGCAACTATATTGTCCCAACCTGCAATAGCATCGTAACGACGCTTTGAAAGCATTGCGGTTCCTTCCTGATCGCTGATTTTCATGATGATAAGATTAAGTTTATCATCAACTTTTACTTCGCTTAACAGATCAACAGGTTCTGATGAGTACTCTTCTGCACTAACGTAGCCTGTTACACCTCTGCCTATATCTACAGTGATTTCAGATGCGTTTACTGCAACAACAGTACCGCACACCTTTTGCTCGCCTGTAAGGCTGTTGAGCGAAGCCTCAAATGCTTCCTCATCTGTCATTTCCTCGAAGCTTTTTTGAACAGTTTCTTCTACCTCCATCTGTTCATCTACAGGTTGTAAAATTTCCGACATGGTTTTAATAACCTCCTTTATTATACCCGCAGGTGTAGATGCACCCGCGACAACGCCAACTTTATTTGCTTTTAAAAACCATTCCGATTGTAATTCAGAAGCGGTTTCTATCAAATGGGTGTTTTGACAAATAGACGCACACACGTCATATAATTTAACGGTGTTTGAACTGTGCCTTCCTCCGATTACAACCATTACATCGTTGGTAGTGGCAAGCTCACGCGCCTCGGTTTGCCGAGTTGACGTAGCACTACATATTGTATCAAATATTTTCGCATTTGTACATACTTTTTTTAAAAAAATTTGCGCATTTTGCCATTTTTTTGCGTTAAAAGTGGTTTGTGACACTACCGAAATGGCATTTTTTTGAATTTCGGGATGATTTTTTATTAAATTTTCAAGTTCTTCAGTTGATGAGAACACAAAATAATCCGACACACAGTGACCAATAATACCAATTACTTCGTGATGTGACTCATCACCTGCAATTAAGATTGTGTCGCCCTTGCTTGATTGCTCGGCTACTATTTTATGTATTTTGGCAACAAACGGGCAGGTGGCATCGCACACCTTTACCCCCGCTTTTTGCGCATCGTCATATACGTCTTTACCAACGCCATGTGAACGTATTACCAAGGTTTCATTTTGCAAAGCATCAATCGGATTATTCACAACTCGAACACCCTTTGAGGTTAACTCCTCTACCATTTGGCTGTTGTGAATTATAGGCCCCAACGTGCACACCTTTTCTCCGCATTCTACCAAATCATATACCATTTGAACCGCGCGGTTTACACCAAAACAAAAACCCGCAGTTTTAGCAAGTGTTATTTTCAATTTAATTTTTCCTTTACCATTTTAATAAGATTATCAATAGATTCTTGTAAGGTGTTGCCCGTTGTGTCAAACATAATTGAATCTTCCGCAGGCTTAAGCGGCGCTATCTCACGGTGAGAATCGTTATAATCACGGGTTTCAATATCCTTATAAACATCTTCATAGCTTACATCAGAGCCCTTTTCTTTAAGCTCTTTGTATCGTCTGTTAGCGCGTTCCTCGACACTGGCGGTTACAAAAAATTTTAGAGTTGCGTTTGGAAGCACCACTGTACCAATATCTCTGCCATCCATAAGCACGTTATTTTCACGAGCAAGCTTGCGTTGCATTTCGAGCAAAAATGCACGTACAGGCGGCTTTGCCGACACGGCAGATGCCATCATAGAAGCCTCGGGCGTGCGGATTGCCTCGGACACGTCCTCCCCGTTTAAGAACACGTGCTGTGTACCGTCGATAAACTTAATATCTACCTCAATGGTTTTTAAAATAGCATCGATATCACAGTCAAGATTAGTATCGTAGCCCTCTCGTAAAAATTTTAGACCAACCGTGCGATAAAGCGCACCTGTATCGACATAAATAAAGCCAAGCGCCTTTGCGGCACCTTTTGCCACCGTGCTTTTGCCTGCACCTGCAGGACCGTCTAACGCAATAGAAATCATAATTATTTTTCCCCTTCATATTTTGCTGCACTTTCACCCGCTAAAACACCGGTCGAAAACGCTATTTGTAAATTAAATCCACCTGTGTAGGCGTCAACGTCGATTATCTCACCCGCAAAAAACAATCCGTCCACAAGCTTTGACATCATAGTAGCAGGGTCAATTTCTTTAACACTTATGCCACCGCTTGTAATAATGGCTTCTTCAATAGGTCTAAAGCCTGTGATGTTAAGTTTAAAATGCTTTATGGCATTTATAAGCGACTGACGCTGTTCACGGCTGATTTGATTAACCTTGGTATGCGGATTGATACCCGACATATTTATTATAACCGGAATTATGCTTTTAGGTAATAATTTATCTAAAGAATTTGCAAAATCACGGTTGAGTGATTCCTCAAAATCACGAAGCAAGCGTTTATCAAGCTGAGGCTCATCAAGCGCGGGCTTTAAATCAATCTCGACAAAGTATTTCTTTTTGTCCATATAACGCAGATGCGCCGAAGCTGAAAGTGTTAGCGGCCCCGATATGCCCGTATGGGTAAAAAGCATTTCGCCCATTTCTTTATAAATTGGTTTTTTCTTGCCCTCTTCAAAGGCTGAAAGCGTAACGTTTTTAAGCGAAAGCCCTGCAAGGCGGGTACAAAAGCCCTCGTGGCACTCAAGGCCTATAAGTGATGGTGTAAGATTAGTTATCGTATGGCCCAAAGCCTTTGCCATTTTGTAGCCGTCACCCGTAGAGCCTGTTGTGGGATAAGACATACCGCCCGTTGCTACTATAACGCTGTCGGCATCAAGTATTCTACCGTCAGCAAGCTTTAGTGCCGTAACAAAACCGTTTGGCGCAATTATGGCAGATGCCTCGCCCTCGATAATATTACAGTTTTTTTGCACTGGACGAACCAGAGCATCAACAATATCTACCGACTTGTCCGATACAGGAAAAACGCGGTTACCACGCTCGGTTTTAAGTGGTACACCCATACTTTCAAAATAGGTCATTGTATCCCCAGAGTTAAAATTATTAAACGCCGAATACAAAAACTTACCATTTTTTGGGGTATTGGTAATAAGTGCATTCACGTCACAATTATTTGTAACGTTGCATCTGCCCTTACCGGTTATCATCACCTTGCGCGCAGGACGGGAATTTTTTTCGACAACGGTTATATTATAAGGCTTGTTGCCCAGCTTGTCAGCCGCCGCTACTGCCGCCATAAGACCTGCCGCGCCGCCACCTATTATAACTATCTTTTTCATTCCCTCACCTACTTTACATATAATATGTTATTTTACTACAAAACAATCGAAATGTAAACAATAAAATACGGGAGGCGAAACGCCTCCCCTACATTTTTAAAAATTATTTAATTATCTTTTTCACCTTATCGTGAAGTGAAATCATATAGTACGATGCGACACGTGATATACCTATATCATAGATTACAAACACAACATTACAAAGCGCCAAAAATATGAGTGCACCGTACTTGCCAAAGTCACCTAAATCATCAAAAGGCACAGCAAACAACAAAGTTGACACATAATAAAATGTAACTGCTGCAAA
The DNA here is from genome assembly GCA_045534895.1 of Acutalibacteraceae bacterium. Lineage (GTDB taxonomy): Bacteria > Bacillota > Clostridia > Oscillospirales > Acutalibacteraceae > UBA737. The sequence continues at coordinate 2,455 of JAZSKN010000004.1, read as the reverse complement.
ATTAAAGCAAGCAAGCTTTAAAACCCACTCTATTACCTGTTTGTTAATCTTTTCAATTAAAGATTTAAGTATGGGGTAATAACCTAAAAGTAAAACATACAGTAGTTTTGCCTCAACTTCGCCTGTTATAAATATTATTACACTACTTGCGATATAAGTACCAAACGCCCAAGAAACACCACACTCTATAAGCGGTACCATCATAAAAAGCCCCGCAAGCGCGGGTATTGCATACGTTAAATACGGAAAATAACTGGTTAGCATTATTACAACTGCAATTGAAGCCACCATACCGCACAGCGTAATTTTTTTAGTGTTTTTCATATTATCTGCAACCAAAGCACGAGCACAAATTGCCGCCGCACATCTCGCACAAGCAGTCGGCGCAGAATAGGCCCTGACAAATATCACAAGCATCACATCCGCCGCCGTAACCATAAGAACGATACGGATTATACTGTTGACCGCTTTGTCGCTGAGCGTTGTTCATAGCGTTACGATACTCGGGATTTTGTGGATTCATTCTTACCGCTGTTGCAAAGCTGGTATATGCTTGGTCAAACCAACCGCGACGATAAAGCACCGTACCGTTTAAAAAATACCATTCGGCATCACGGTTTTGCGGCAATACACCATCAAGTATTTCTTGAGCCTGCTCAAGTCTGCCTTGATTAATAAGCGAACGCACTTCGGGAAAGTTGGTACTGCCGCTATATGCATTATTGTATGTGTTGTTAGTGTTCTTTTTAGATGAACCGTGTCTGCGAGTGTTTACAATGGCATCATAAGCCTCGTTAATTTCTTGCATTTTTTCACTTGCAAGATCTGATAGTGGATTATCTGCATAATTATCGGGATGATACTTACGCGCAAGCTCACGATAAGCGTTTTTAATTTCATCATCACTAGCGTTTTTAGAAACGCCTAATACTTCATACGGATCTTTCATTGTTTAACTCCTTTAAAAAGGTTTCCTCTAACCCTAAATATATTATGTTTCCAAGTATGGTTTTGTATTTCTTGATATCTAATAACTCAAAAGCCATTGCCGCTTCGTTTGAGCAAAAATAAAGTTGTTTTTTTATACGTTCTTTATACTCATTTTTATCAACGCTTTTAAAAACATTATAGCTGCCTTTTTTTATATCCTCAGGCAAATCAACCGCTGCATCAAGCAGATAGATGTATCTGCCTATGCAATAACCCATTCGCGCAAGTACTCTTTTTTGTGTTTCGTCTTCACTGCAAAGAGAAAGTATTTTTTCCATAACCTTGGCAGTAGGGTCGGCGGCTTCGTCAATAGAAGCGCAATTATTTGCTTCAAGCATATTTTGTGCAGATATATATTCACTAACCGCCCGCTCTATCTGCGGATAAGTTTTAGCCGCCTTTTTATATGCCGAATAAAAAACAGGTTTTAGGCACCAATAGCCCGCTTTTTTAAACCAATGCTCATCGGCTATATTGTCAAGTATTTTATAATACAGCATTATCATAGCCGCGGCAGCAGGCATATCAATTGCCTTATCATTTTTACAATAGTTGCATTTTTTAAGTGGGTTAAAAGCGCAACGCTTTTGCTCAAAGCCGTCACAGCTATCCTCGAGTGACATATTAAGCAGCGCTAAAAACGTAAAATCGTAGCTTAGTGTAAAGCGCGAAAGTATACCATAGCTTTTTCCAAGCTTTTTGCAAAGCGAGCAATATACAGCCTTGTAGGTCTCGTACTCTTTGATTTTAAGTTCCGGCTTACAAGCCCTAATATATCCAAACAACGCCTTCACCTCACACTAATATAATAATTAAATTGCATCACATTTGGTGAATAATGTGTAAATATTTATTATTTTAACACTTTTTTAAGAAACTGTCCGGTATATGATGCCTTGCACTCGGCAACCTTTTCGGGCGTACCCTCGGCTACAATCGTACCGCCACCATTGCCACCTTCGGGACCTAAGTCTATAATATGGTCGGCAACCTTGATAACATCAAGATTGTGTTCAATTACAAGCACGGTGTTACCTGCGTCAACTAAACGCTGTAAAACCTCAATAAGCCTATGAACATCGGCGGTATGAAGCCCAGTTGTTGGCTCGTCGAGAATATAAATTGTCTTGCCAGTGCTCTTTTTAGAAAGCTCGGTAGCAAGCTTAACACGTTGAGCCTCACCACCCGAAAGGGTTGTGGCGGGCTGTCCTAACTTAACGTAGCCAAGACCAACATCATAGATTGTGCGAAGTTTACGGCTGATTTTAGGAATACTGGCGAAAAACTCAACCCCCTCCTCCACCGTCATTTCAAGCACGTCGTGGATACTCTTGCCCTTATACTTAACCCCTAAGGTTTCGCGGTTATACCGAGCACCGCCGCAGACCTCACAAGGAACGTAGATGTCGGGAAGAAAGTGCATTTCAATTTTAACAATACCGTCACCCTGACAGGCTTCACAGCG
>JAZSKN010000011.1:0-17468 GCA_045534895.1 Acutalibacteraceae bacterium | reverse complement strand
TAGCAGGTAATGAGCTTATCGCTGCTAATGCATCTGCTCCCGGCGCATTCTCTTTTGCAGGTTCATTTGGCGGTAACAGACAACACAAGATTTCAAACAGCATCTTCCTTGGCGGAGATAGTATCTTTAACACCGCTTCTTGGTGGGCAAGACAACCAAGCTTTTATGAAAACGTATATACTGACACCGATTTATCAGGTGTTGCTGAAAACTACACAGCCGGAACAATCGCTACAATTAAAGTTGATGATATAAAGGGCTTGGCAGCTAAGGTTAATATGCCTTTGCTTAATTGGGCAACCGACGATGCTAACGGTTACGGATACTGGCACGTGTCAGAGAGCGGTTATCCTACAAGCATTAAGCCGGATGGTTGGGTAGATATACAATTACCTCACGTTTGGGACGGTTCTGCTGCAACCGCATTTGAAAGCGGTAGCGGTACAAAAGATGATCCATATATCATTAAAACACCTGAGCAACTTCGCAAGATGGTGCTTGAAGGCGGCCGTAAAGACACAGGCAAAACAAAAGAATTTAACAACAACGGCACAATAGTAAACGTAAAGGTTTACGAAAAGGCATACTACAAGGTAGCTGACGGCGTAACCGATATTTATCTTAATTCGGTAGCATACGGTTCGCTCGAAACAATTAAGTCACTTGCAAACGCAGGTATTGCCAGAAACTGGACAGAGGGTCTGTTTACAAACGCCGGCTTTATGGCCGATTCGGATGGTGACGGTTTGTACGACTTTGCAACCGGTTTCCGTGGCGAATTTGACGGTAACGGCGCTACAATTCACGGTCTTTACAGTAAAACCGTTGACCGCGGTTGGAACAATGAGGGTGTTGGCTTTGTACCTGCTCTTTTGGATAACGCGGTTATCAAAAACGTAACCTTTGACAAGGCATACGTGCATAATACATCATACTCATTTGCTGCTGTTATTACTACGTCTTTGGGTTACGATGCCAATATGACGGTTACAAACCCTGATATGCCAAACGATGCCAGCGCTACCAACAAGGTTAACGGTACTTTAACTGCTACAACCAGCGTTGGTATACATAACGTTGCTATTAAAAACTCACGCGTACAGACAAATGCTTCAAGCGGTTTTGCAGGTATTGCGGGCTTTGTTACATCACATGGTGTACCTGAAAAACTAAGCTTTACAAACTGCTTGTTTGATGATTCTAACGAGCTTGTAACACCAAGTGGCGCTTCATACAGTAACAACAGTACCGGTAAAGCTGGCTTTGTTGCTTTAAGTCAGACGGGTACAATACATTTTTCTTTAGAAAACTGTGTATCTCTTGGCGTATATCCCGATAACAAGGTTCACGACAAGGTAGAATATACCAACTGCTATACAAGTGAGGCATCAAGCCAAGCAGGTCTTACTGGCGGAATTACCGAATACAATATGGAAACAATGCCTGCGCTTAACTGGACACAATGGTCTGTTGTAAACGGTAAGCTTGCTGTAACAGGTAACTCCGTAGCATATGACCATGCACTAAACTGGACCGAAGCAATAGCCAATTGTAATGAAAATCGCTGGAGTCTAAATTACGCGGCATCAACTGCAGGTAACTGGACTATGTTAGGCGGCTACGCAGACGGTACATATATTAACTATGAAAATATGCAGGGTTCAGGTACCGAGGCTGATCCATATCTTATAAGTGATGCGCTAACACTTGCGCGTGTAATCGGCTCGGGTGGTGTTAACCATACCGAAAAGCTTTACTTTAAGCTTACAAATGATATTGATGTTGGCGGCCTTCGTTGGATAACTACTGACACTTATACAGCCGACAGTACCGACAAGTACGTTTATGTTCCGTTTAGCGGTGTGCTCGACGGTGACGGCTATGCGGTTACAAACCTTTATGCAAACAGCCAATCTGCGGCTCTTATTCCTGTGCTTGATGGCGGTACAGTTAAAAACCTTCACGTTCGCAATGCATACGTAGTATCTGAAACTTCTGCCGGTGCTATTGTTGGTGAAGCATATGATACTGCTGATGATGGAGTTTTACCAAAAATTGCAAACTGTTCGGTAGAAGGCGCAACGGTAAGCGCAGAGGGCGGTTATTATGACGAGTTGTATTTTGTTGGTTATGATGATATAGGCGACACAGAAAACTTTATAATTAATAACTGCTACTTCATAGGTACAAACGGTACGGTTTATATAACTGATGATTATTATTCACCAATAACTGCTGATGAGCTCAAAGATCAGATTGTTGCCGGCGATGCAGACGAATGGTATATAGGTGTTGGCGATGATAAAATGCCAAAACTTATAAGCCGTGCAAATACTATGCCATGCGCCGATGTTGATGGCGACGGAAACGGTTATGAATATACTTTAACCGATGCAGTTGCATTAAAGAATAGACTTCTTAAAAAGAAGGCGTATGCAAACGTTTATGGCGACGTTAATAAAGACGGAAGCACAAATTCAACCGACCTTGTTGCTCTTAGACGTGCTATTGCCGAAGATTATAATCATATTAAAGATGGTTTCTGGCGCAACGTACAGCTTGGCAATATGGCAATTTACTATGGCGAAAACGATAACTATGATGCAGCACGTAAATTAGAACTTGCTTTAGAGGGTGCAGTTCCGGGTGTTGACGTTATTAAAAATGCAAGCGGTACCAATACGTTTGTACATGAAAACGACGGCAACGCACTTCCGGGTACACAGCTTGCAATAGTTGTTGGTAACGTTGGTACATACCAGACTGCGCTTACAGGTAATAACTATGGCATTACCTATGATAAAGAAAACGCAGTTCTTTGGATTCAGGGTGCTAACTTTACAGGTGTTGAACAAGCAGTGCTTGATTTTATTAACAATTCTAACGCTAAAGATGGTACTGTTTACACCGTAGCAACTGCAACCCTTTCTGCTGAAAAACAACCCAAAACTATTGGTGGCACAACCTATTACTATGCTTGGGGCGACGAGTTTGATATTGCAACAAGCGACAACAGTGTTCGAAAAGAAGTTTGGACCTACTCAGAAATGGGTAGCGAAACCGACCAAGGCGCGACAAGTAAATATATGAATACCGAAACTGCTGATATAGCTGATCTTGCAAATCTTTACGATGTAAAAGATGGCAAACTTACTATTTGGCGTGGTATTAACAAGGAAAAATATGTTGCTTCAACACATGCTTGGGGTTATAAACCTGTTGACTTTAACAAAGCTACAACCGTATGGGGCGACATTGAAAGTGATGATTTGTATGCATCTGCAGGTAAAATTTCTACCGAAAAGAGCATGCTCTTTAAACAAGGTTACGTAGAAATGAAGGCATCATTGCCAAACGACGGTCACTCGTTCCCTGCTTGGTGGCTTTACGGTGCGCCAAACGGCGGTCAAAACCGTACCTACTCATCTTCATTGTTTGGTAAGGTTTATAAAGAAAACCCCAACTGGACGGGTATTAATGCTATGAACGGCGCATATCCTAACACTTACCAGTATCAAGTACCTACAGCACACCTCGAATTTGATATTGTAGAGCTTATGCAGGATATTTCATTCGCAGAAGAAAATAACTCGTTCTGGGATAATTTGTTGGGCACCGGCATTCAAAAAGAAAAGCATCTTACAGGTGTTGACCGTACAGCATTTAACCTTACTATCCACAAATGGTATAGTGAGAATGTTAAAAATGATACACTTTACGTAATCGATTGGGATGCATGGTTAACAAACCGAACTGCGCCTGCCCAGTACAAAACAACCACCAATGGCGGTACGTTTAATACATCCGTTTCTTACACATTTATAACCCGTTGGGATGGCTCGCACGAGTACGACTTTGGCAATCTGGCTAATCTTGCAGGAGAGCACGTATATGGCTTTAAGTGGGTTGCCGATGAAAGTGATAACACCTTTACTGTAACGGTGTACGTTGACGGTGTTCAAAGAATCACCTTTAACCAATCACAGGCGTACTATAATAATGCTGAATCAAAGGGCGGTACATACGCAAAAGACGGCGAAACATTTAACCAGTACGTTTACTTCATACTTGATAACCACTTCTATTCTGCAAATCAGTACTATAAAGATGGTACAAAAGAATATACCGACTTGCTTACTTACGAAAGTGGCGATAAAGCAACATTTGATATAGAATACGTACGTGTATATCAAGAAGACGGTAAGCGTGACATTGTTACCAAAGAAACCGAAAACTTTAACAACAACAACCACTTTGGTTACGGTGAATAATAAAAGAATACGCTCAAGAGGCACACTCCGCAAGGAAGTGTGCCTCAGTTTTTATGTACAAACAAAAAAAGGAGAGCACTTCTTTACGAAGTGTCTCCAAACGGTTTGCCTTTAATTTTGAAGTTTTTTTAAGTCATCGCTGGGCGATATTCCAATTACCTTTTTATATGCTCTAAAAAAAGTTGAATAGTCGTTAAATCCGCTTTTTTGATAGGCATCGGTTATGGCGCTACCCAAAAATAGTTGCTGACGCGCGTTGTATATACGCCGCCTGATAACATATTCCCATACAGTGCATCCCATAATTTCACGAAATTTTCGATTTAGGGTTACACGGCTGCAATAAAGTGCGGTGGCAATTTTTTCAAGACTTAATTCGCTTGATAAATTTTTGTTTATGTAGTTAATGGTTTTTTTAATCATATCATTTTCTACATATACCAATTTGTTTTTGCTAAGCTTATTACCAAGCAATGCAAAAATCATAGACGCAAAACAAAAAATTAAATTTTTTTGCATATCATCTGAAGCCTTTGTTATGGTGGCAAAGCATTCTTCAAACCAAATTTGCTCGCGTTTATCGAGTGTAAATAGGTTTGCACCATTATAAATTTGTTCGCTTAAACTTTCATATTCATATGGTACTGCCGAAACATCTATTAGTAATGCCATACGCTCATAAACAGTAGACGATTCAAGTAATAAATTATGCGTTTGACCACTTGCCATTACTAAAACGTTACCACGCTCGAGCGAAAAAATATTACCCTCTACCACAAAGCGAGCGTTACCACGTAAAAAGTAATATATTTCTACCATATTATGCGAATGACTTTTAAATGAAAAGTCGTCGGTCGCAGGGTCGAGCGTTAGGGTATGATGTAAATACACGTTATTGTCGCGATAAACAAACAATTTTTTCTTTTTCATAGCATCACCGATAATATTTTAACATATATTGTTCTTTTTTGCAATATATTTAGTGTTATTTGCAATTTAATTGCAAAAAGAAAAAAGATATAATATAAAACGAAATAAAATGTACAAAGGAGTATTTTTTGTGGTAAAATGTTTAAAAAAGGATCAACTATTGGTTAATATTTATAAGAACCGTACCCTTATGGGCGAGGCGGCAGCAAATGATATTGCGGCTTGTATGGAGAAGCTTCTTAGCGAAAAGGCAAGTATAAATATGGTTTTTGCTGCAGCGCCTTCTCAAAATGATGTGTTAGAGAGTTTGCTTAAAAAACCGCTCGATTGGAATCGCGTAAACGCTTTTCATATGGACGAATACGTAGGTCTTAAAAAAGAGGACCCACAAAGCTTTGGTAACTATCTTAACGATCACATTTTTAAGAAGGTTCCCTTTGCAAATATTTATTACGTTGCCGATTATGGTCTTGATTATGAGCAGTTACTTGCTGAAAACCACATTGATATCGTATGCTTAGGTATTGGCGAAAACGCACACATTGCATTCAATGACCCAGGTGTTGCTGATTTTAACGACCCTGTTCGTATCAAAAAGGCTAAGCTTGACGATGTTTGCCGTATGCAACAGGTACACGACGGTTGCTTCCCAACATTTGATGACGTGCCCGAATATGCATACACACTTACAATTCCGCAAATGGTAAGCGCTGACTATATGTTCTGCGTGGTTCCGGCCGCTTCAAAGGCTGATGCTGTTTACAACACAGTAAATGAGGAAATAAACGATATGTGTCCTGCAACCATTTTACGTCGTCACGACAACGCAATAATGTATTGCGATACCGACAGCGGAGCAAAATTGCTTTAAGGAGTAATATTATGGAAATTAAATTTAAACTTGGTGTTATTACCGACGAGGTAACACAAGACATTTTCGAAGCAGCTAAGTTTTGTAAAAAGCACGGTCTTAAATGTATGGAGGTTCGTTCGGTAAACGGACGCTCACCATTTGACTATACCGACGAAGATGTAGAGCAAATTATTGCCGCCGCAAAGGAATATGATTTAGAAATTTCGGCAATTTCTTCTCCGGTGTTTAAATGCGAATATGACGACCAAGAAGCAATAAAAGCTAATATTGCAGGTTTCGAAAAATGCGCTATTATGGCTAACAAGATGGGTGCTAAATACATACGCGGTTTTGATTTTTGGAACAAGGACATACCTGTTGAGGTTCGCGCTACAATGTACGGCGACATTATTGCTCTTTGCGAAAAGTATGATGTTTACTGCGCGCTGGAATCTGACCCCGCTATTCACTCAAGCACACCGCATAAGCTTGCCGAATTGCTTACCGCAATTAACAATCCGCGCATTAAAGCGCTTTTTGATCCGGGTAATGAAATTTGGGTTACAAGTAAAACAAGCGAAGATGCTTATGATAAACTTAAATCCTGTGGCATAGTTAATATGCACGTTAAAGATGCTATTCCAAATGGAACACCGTGGCCACCCGCTGTAAAACCGGGCACGGGCGTTGCTGATTTCGTAGGTATTTTTAAAAAGCTTATCCGCGACGGTTACTCAGGCGGTGTGATGCTTGAAACACATTACCGTAAAAATTCTGAGCTTGACGAAGAGCAGTTAAAACGCCCCGGAGGCGACGCCTTTTCGGACGGCGCTTATGAAGCAAGCGAAGAAAGTATTATAGCACTAAAAGAAATTATAAATAAAGCCTTGGAGGAAATAAACTTATGAAAAAGTTAAACGTTGCAATTATTGGACAGGGCCGTAGCGGCCGAGATATTCACGGTGCATTTTTCAAAAGTGAATATAATGAAAAATACAACGTAATAGCAGTTGTAGATGCACTTGAAGAGCGCCGCATCCGTGCTAAAGAAGAATGGGGCTGTGATGTTTATGCCGACTACCGCGAGCTTTTTGGCAGAACCGATATTGACCTTGTTGTAAACAGCTCATTCTCACATATGCATGCTGATATTACAATTGATTTGTTAGAGCATGGCTTTAACGTAGTTTGTGAAAAGCCATTTGGTAAAAATTATGAAGAGTGCGACCGCATTGTAAAGGCTTACGAAAAAAGCGGCAAAATGCTCAACGTATTCCAGCAGTCACGCTTTGCTCCATACTATACCGAAATCAGAAAGATTATCGACAGCGGTAAGCTTGGTCGTCCTGTTCAGTACAGCATTGCTTTTTCAGGCTTTGCACGTCGTTGGGACTGGCAGACATACCAAGGCTATAACGGTGGCGAGGTAAGAAACACAGGTCCTCATCCACTTGACCAAGCGCTTGATATTTTAGGCTTTGACGATAACATTACCGTTTTCTCAAAGCTTGACCGCGTTAACACCTTTGGTGACGCCGAAGACTATGCAAAGATTATTCTTACCGCACCCGGCAAGCCACTTATTGATGTTGATCTTTCAAAGTGCAACGCATATGCAGGTCCAATATATGTTGTGCACTGTCAGTACGGCTCGCTAAAGGCTACAATGAGTGCTATCGATTATAAATATTATAATCCAAAAACTGCTCCCGAGCAAAAGCTTACATTAGAGCCACTCTTTACCGAAGAGCGTACACCTAATTACTGTAGTGAAAAGCTTGACTGGACCGAAGAACACGTTGATGTTGAGGGCACAGTATTTACCGTTGGCGTTAAAAAGTATTATGATATGATTTATGATAATCTTGTAAACGGCAAGGAAATGGAAATTACACCATATCAGGTGCTTAAGCAATTTAAGGTTATTGATCAGATTCGCGCACAAAATCCACTTGACACAAAAACTGTATAATAGGAGATAATGCATTATGAAAATTGCAATTCTTGGTGTAGAAAATTCACATGCTGATGCATTTGGTCAATTAGTAAAAGAAAATCCAAATTATAGTGATATTGAAATCGTTGGTATTTACTCAGAAGACGAGGACGCAGTAAAGCGCATTATTGACGCAGGCTACGCTACCTATGCCGCTAAAAGTCCCGACGAATTTGTTGGCAAGGTTGACGGTGTTTTGGTAACAGCCCGTCACGGTAATAATCACTACAAGTACGCTATGCCTTATGTAAAGGCAGGTATTCCTTGCTTTATTGATAAGCCTTTCTGTGCAGATTTAGACCTTGCAAAAGAGCTTGCCGCTACTGCTAAAGATAACGGCACACTTTTGTGCGGTGGTTCTTGCCTTAAGTTTATTGATGAACTAAAGCCCCTTGCTCGTATAGCAAAGAATAAAAAGGTAGTAAGCGGTCATATTTGCTGCCCCGTTAATATGGATAACCCATACGGTGGTTTCTGGTTCTATACCCAGCATCTTATTGAAATGCTTATCACCATTTACGGCAGAAACGTAAAGTCGGTTACTGCATACTGCCCCGATGAAAAGGCAAACCGCCTTACCGTTATATTTAACTTTGGCGAATTTGACGTTTGCGGTTTTTATACCGGCGCTTACAGATATTCGGCAGGTGTGTGCACCGCTGATAATCAGATTTATGACACCTTCTGCGATGACGTTGCTTATACATACGTTAATGAGTTTGACGAGTTTGTAGAAATGGTTAAAAACGGCGTTATGCACAACAGCTATGACGATCTGGTATATCCTGTAAAAATACTCGATGCAATCGAGCGCTCATACAAAGAAAAGAAAGAAATTATTGTAGAATGAAGATATTAACCAATGGCAAAATCGTATCAAACGGTAAAGAACTTGTAGGCTTTGACGTTATTATCGAAGATAATAAAATCATAGACGTTAAACCTACCGCCGAAGTAAGTGGCGAAAAGATAGACCTAAAAGGCAATTACATTGCCCCGGGATTTATTGAAATCCATTGTCACGGTGGTGGCGGCTATGAGTTTATAGATGCTACGCCTGAAGCCTTTAAAAAGGCTTGTGAAACCCACGCGGCTCACGGCACAAGGGTTATATACCCAACAATCAGCGCTACCGACTATGATACTATGGTGCGCGTGCTTCAAACTGCACGTGAGGTGAAAAACAGTTGCGCTTTAGAAATACCGGGAATTCACCTTGAAGGACCGTATTTTGCACTCGAGATGTGCGGTGGTCAAGCCCCCGGCATTGTGCGTGATATAGACCGCGAGGAATATGAGTCACTACTTGAAGAGTATAGCGATATTATCGCCCGTTGGGACTATGCGCCCGAAAAGGATAAAGATAATGCCTTTTTGCGTGATGTAACATCCAAGGGTATACTTGCCGCAACGGCTCACTCTTCGGCAGAGTATGACGATGTATTACGTGCTTTTGAGGGTGGAAACCACCTTATAACACATTTATATTCTTGTACTTCTACAATTACCCGTCATCAAGGCTTTAGACATTTGGGTATTGTTGAGAGCGCATACTTGCTTGATGATATGTACGTTGAGGCTATTGCCGACGGTTGTCATTTGCCGCTTGATTTACTAAAAATGATAATCAAGCTAAAGGGCACCGACCACGTTTGCCTTATTACCGATGCACTTCGCCCCGGTGGTGTGGCGCAAGAAGGTAAGGAATATACCGATTGCTCAGTACCATTTGTTATTGAAGACGGCGTTGCAAAGCTGCTGGACCGTAGCGCCTTTGCGGGCAGTATCGCTACAAGTGATATACTGCTAAAAACAGCGGTAAAGGCAGGTTGCAGTGTAGCAGACGCAGTCAAAATGATGACCGAAACACCGGCAAAAATAATGGGACTTACAACTAAAGGCAAAATTGATGCAGGCTATGATGCGCAATTTACTGTGTTTGACGAAAAATTAGATATTGTAAATATAGAAATGTAAAAAGAAACAGCACTTGCTATAAATTTAGCAAGTGCTGTGTTTTTATGCGGACGCCCACTGCTCGTCATTAAAAAAGCGGATTGCCACGTGACTACCGTCACTCGCAAGGACATATTTTTATATACATATTTATATTTGTTATTGCGTGGTATTTTACACCGAAGCAATCCGTAATACTATTTAATTGTTGTGAGATAAAATTAAGACCTCTCCATAATTACATGGAGAGGTTTAATGTTATTTTACTAAAAAAACAATCCGAACTCTACAAAGCAGTAGCTGTCTACCCAGTTTTTGTTAAAACCATTACTCCATATTGGCGACTCGTGGAAGAAACACGGGGGAGATACCCAATAGTTTTCGCCTTCACTTAGGTGGAATGGGCCTAAAAGATTTCGCAAATTGCCTGTAACGGTAATTTCAATTTCGTTTTCTCCGTCGATAAGGTAGTCTGATATATCTACCTCATACGGTTGCCACATAATTTTGCCGGCGTCTTTACCGTTAACCTTTACTTCGGTAACGGTAGAGGGTAGGCGTTCAAATTTAATGCTTCTGTTTTTGCATTCGTCTGCCGTAAGGCTTACGGTTTGTTTAAAGGTCATACTGCCTGCAAAGAATGGATAACCCTGACTTGCAACTTCACCGCAATTTAGTGTTTTGGGCGCCGCAGTAATGTAAAAATCACCGTCTGTTCGCAACGCTCTGCGGTCGAGATGTTCAAAACTCTTGTCGGTTTTAACTGCAAAATCACCCTTTAAGTATATGGCTTCGATTTCCATATCATAGCTTAATTTGTTCTTTTCGGACTCAAAAATAAGCGATTTTTTAGCATTTTCATAAACCTGTTCACTTTGAACAAAATCGCACTCAAGCGCTATTTCGTTTTCGCCTAACGCTATATACTTAAACACGTCAATTGTTTTAAAGGATATATCGTGGTAATAACCCGTTACGGTTTTATCTATAGTTTTTCCGTTGATTGTTATATCAAAAATTTCGGGAGTTTCAACAACAAGCTCACATTTAGTGAACGATAAGTCTTTTACGTTAAACTTAAATACAACCTTGGTAGTTACTTTTCTTTCAAACGAGAGGGCTTTTTCTTGTACGTCGCTTATGGGTAGATTTTTGTAAGCAAGCTCGCCGTCAAAATAAACGTCGCAATAGTCAAGCGTTATAGCGTTATCGTCAGCATTGAATTGCCAATTGTCAGCAAGTTTTAGTGGTTTTAATTCTTCTTTCGCTGTGTTAAGCGGCTGTTTTATATCTTCATCATAAACAAACAACACAACAGAGCCAAAGCCGCAGATAGTGCTTTCAATGTTTATGCAGTCACCGTTTGGTGTAAACAAAACGCTTTCTTCTTCACCGGATACCGCGTTAAATAAAGTGGCGCTTTTGCCCTTAACGGTAGCAGTAAAATCGTGTTTAATATTGCATGGGTTTACAAGGTAATACATAGTCATTTTTTGTTCGTCGAAGCGGCGAACAGCCGTAAGAACAGGCTCTTCGAAATGGTCGCCGTCATAATCGAGCTTAATTTTGCAAAGCTTTTCGGGAATATTGGCTACCAGCTCTCTTGATGTTGTAGTAACGCATTCTTTTGCAAATTCAATAATTTCGTCGGTGCTTTTACCGTCGATCATAGTAGGTATGCGTTCGGTAAAGATTACAAGACCGCCCTGACGTTTAAACTCTTTAAGTAATTTTACCGTATTACTTGCAAGACAGTCTGCGGGAGGAACAACCACAACGCTGTAGCTTTGTGTACCGATTGTGATTTTACCGTTTTCTACCTTGCCGTGACGTTCCATAAGCGTCGCATCGCCCAAATGATACTGCAGCTGTGCGCGTTCAAGGTGGTTCATAACGTTAACCATATCACGACAAAGCTGCGAAGCATAAACGGGTGTTTTTATATCAAAATTTGCCCACGCGCTGTCGGCGGAGTGAAGCACCAAAATTTCGTGCTCTATTTTACCTTCGGCAATAAGCATACCTATACGGCTTACCATATCGTTAAACGGACGGTAATTGTTCCACCAAGGCTGTTGCTTAAACAGTGTAGCGGGGTAGTCACGCTTTCTGATACCTCTTAGGGTATAACCCTCGAGATGCTGACATAAGTAGTTTATGCCGTGCACCATCTGGTGCTCGTAAATCCATCTTAGCTCTTCGAAACTTACGTTCCAGCCGCAGCAAGCAAAGGTTTCAGAAAGGATTTGCTTTTTGTCTAATTGATTAGCGGCAGAGCTTAACTGCATTTCACACTCTATTCGGTTAAGCTCACGACCCAGATTATCCATTCCGGGTATGGTCATATACTCATAGTGGGGCATACAAGCGCCATTTGAGATTAATTGAGAGTGAAGTCCCTCTTCAAGCACCATATGACCTGTGAGTGCACTGCCGTTGGCGCAGCACCATTTGTAAATGTTGTTTACAAAGTTTTCTGAAAACAGGTTAGTAATAAGCTTAAAATAATTGTATTTTGTTTCACTTGAGGTTTCGGTTTCGTAGAATAAATCCAAAAGCTTTGGTGTAAGTTCTTTGCCATAAGCCTTTTTGTATTCTTTCTCTAATATAAAAGACCAAGGGTAGCCATTGCGTGAAATCTGGGGTTCATCGGTAAAAAATCCCGCCATATCACCAAATTCGTCGCCAAGTTTTTCCTTATAGGCCTCATGTGTTACACGAATAAATTCTGATATAACTTCACCGTCGAGTGTGTCAACGTAAAAAGGGTTAATGTCATAATAAAAGTGAACGTTTTTACCGTTGTGTTCTAAATTTATAATGGTGTTTTCGCTTGTCTTGGGTGTGTCGGTTTCTTCTTTGCGCAAATATTTTTGTTGATATTTAATTCCTAAGCCGTTAACCAGTCCCGAACCAAAGCCGCTTGGCCAGCCGTTTTCATCATATCCCCAGGACTGCATTTGAAGCTCTTTGCCTTGACGAAGGGTAGCCTTTACGTTGTCGAACCATTCGTCAGACATATACTCGGTTTGAAGTCCGCCGCGAGCGTGCATAAAGTAACCGCCGATACCTACCTCTTGCATTTGGCGTACCTGAGCGGCGGTTTCACACGTGTCAAGTTTTTCGTTCCACGACCAAAATGGCGCAGGACGATATTTATTTGGTGGATTTTTAAGATTCTTGTAAAACATAACATCCCCCTAAGGTTGTATTTTTTCTAATTATATCACATTACAGCCGTGTTTTACAATAAAAAAATAAGCCATTGTTAAATAAATTAGCAATGGCTTAAAAATATTAATTTGATGTGTCTGAAGTAAGCTTTATATCTACGGTATAGTACTTTCCGCCGCGGTATACGGTTACGGCAACCTTGTCGCCGCTTTCGCAATCGTAAAGCGTGTCATTAAGAACTGTGTATTCGCTAATTTTTACGCCGTTAAATTCTGTAATAATGTCGCCGCGTTCAATGCCTGCTTTTTCGGCAGGGCTACCTTCAGCTACGCTGGACACAACCGCTCCTGCGGGATAACCGTAAAACGCCAATACCTGACTTGTGTAAGTACTGCTGATGCTTACACCAAAGTAGGCTTGTGAATCGCCCTTTTTAGATATTATTTTATCACATTTTTCTTTTACTGTATTAACAGGTATCGCAAATCCCATACCCTCGTATTCAACCGACGCTATTTTAGAACTGTTAATACCAATAAGCTTGCCCTCGGCATTAAGAAGCGCACCGCCCGAATTACCTGGGTTTATAGCGGCGTCGGTTTGTATAAGCTCAAGACCCGAGTTGGTAGATACCGTGCGGTCAAGTCCGCTTATGATACCGTAGGTTACACTACCCATAAATTCAATACCGCCGGGCGCGCCAATCGTAATAACATATTGACCAACCTTTAAATCGTCGCTGTTACCAAACTCTATCGGTTTAAGACCTGCAGCATCTATCTTTAAAACGGCAAGGTCACAAGAAATGTTATAGCCTACAACTGTTGCAGGGTATGATTTTGATTTATTATTACCTACAAAAACATCAATTTTACTGCGGTTTGATTCAACGGCATTTTTTATTACGTGATAGTTGGTTATAATATAACCGTTTTCGCTGTAAATAACACCCGAACCGTCACCCGTTTGTTCTTGACTGCCGCCAAAAAAGCTCATAACCGAGGTTGTTGTACGTATGCCAACAACACTGTCGGTGCATTTTACGGCAACAGCCTCTGCAATAGAAGAAGCTGTTTCGTCGACTGTTATATTAACATTAGTTTTAGGTTCATTGCTTTGTTCGGCTATAGATGCTGTGTTGGTATCAACGCTGAACACCGAACCTAAAATAACAGTACCGCTTATAGCGCCTATAATTGCCGCCAAAACACTTGCTATAATAACAACTGCGGTGCTGTGACCGCGTTTTTCTTTTTTTGGTTTTCGCGGCGTGGTAAAGCCGTTATAATTTGGTGTGGTGTATGTTGGAGGTGCTTGATACTGCGGTTTTTGTGTGGGCTCATCTTGAATAATATCATCGCTCTTTTTGCTGTAAAAGCTGTTATCGTCGTTTCCGTTGGGGGTGATATTATTGTTTTCAAACTCGTTCATATAATTTTCCTTTCAATAGAAATATTGTTTTTATTTCACAATAATTTTATTACAATTACAAAATAAATGTGTGAATTATTCGTTAATAATATTATTACAAAAAAATAAAATAAAAAATACTTTACTTTTTAACTTTTTTGTGTTATAATGCCAAAGCTGACTATGGTCAGATACCTTGTTCTATGCTTTTGGCGACTGCCGCTTTATGCGGAACACTCTGGGGCCTTTGGCTTGGAGCAGGGCGGACAATATTATAAAAAGGAGTGAAAATAATGACTAACGAACAAAAGCAGCAGATTATGGCTGAGTACGCAGTTCACGAGGGTGACACAGGTTCTCCTGAAGTTCAGATTGCAGTTCTTACTTTCCGTATCAACGAGCTCAACGCTCACCTTGATATTCATAAGAAGGACCACCACTCACGCCGCGGTCTTCTTAAGATGGTAGGTCACAGAAGAAACCTTCTTGCATACCTTCAGAAGAAAGACATTGAAAGATACCGTGCTATCGTTAAGAAGCTCGGCTTGCGTAAGTAATTATGTAACGAACAAACCGAGCAATCACAATTTGCTCGGTTTGATTTTGTTAAACGTCAGTAGTATTTAAAGAGGTTTTCTGTCGCTTATCGGCAAAACGAGAACCCAATAAGTTGAGTTTTGGTTTTATTGCTAAACGGAAAATCTCTTGATAGAAAAGAAATTTAAAACATAATGAGAATAGTAAATTAGTTTGAAAACTTTAAGGTTTATGAAACCACCATTGCAGGCAGACCCTTTAGTCTTGAAACCGGTAAAATGGCCGGCCTTGCAAATGCGGCTTTTATGGCTCGCTATGGTGACACAAGCGTTCTTTGTACAGTTACCGCATCTTCAAAGCCACGTGAGGGCGTTGACTTTTTCCCACTTTCAGTAGATTTTGAAGAAAAAATGTACGCAGTAGGTCGTATCCCCGGTTCTTTCCAGCGCCGCGAGGGTAAAGCAAGTGAAAAGGCTATACTTTCTTCACGTTGCATCGACAGACCTATCCGTCCACTTTTCCCAAAAGATATGAGAAACGATTGCTCGGTTGTTGCAACCGTTATGTCAGTTGACCCTGATTGCTCACCAGAAATTACAGCGGCAATTGGTGTATCAGCAGCTATCGCAGTATCTGATATTCCTTGGGATGGTCCAATCGCTTCTACAAGCGTTGGTCTTATTGACGGCGAAATCATCATCAACCCAACACTCGAGCAGCGCGCCGCTACCGAGCTTAACCTTACCGTATCTTCAACTGCTGACCTCGTTGCAATGATTGAAGCCGGCGGTAACGAAATTCCCGATGACCTTATGTTTGATTGCATTATGGCAGGTCACGAGGTTAACAAGGAAATCGTTAAGTTCATCAACGGCATCGTTGCTGAAATTGGCAAAGAGAAATTTACATTCGAATCAAGCGATCCTGATCCGGAAATTATGGCAGAGATTGAGGCTTTCTGTATCGAAGACGTTAAGAAAGCACTTGATACCGACGATAAAAATGTTCGCGATGCGGCTCTTCTTCCTATTTATGATGCAGTTCACGAGAAATTCGACGAGCGTTTTGAAGGTTGTGAAGCAAAGCTTGACGAGATTATGTATCTTGTTCAAAAGCACGTTGTTCGCGCATGGCTTAAGGACGAAGGCAAGCGTGTAGATGGCCGTGGTATTGACGACATCCGTCCACTCGACGCACAAATTGACTTGCTCCCTCGTGTTCACGGTTCAGGTATGTTTACCCGTGGTCAAACACAGGTTCTCTCAATTGCTACTCTCGCTCCTGTTAGCGAAGCACAAAAGCTTGACGGATTGGACGAAGAGGTTAGCAAGCGTTATATTCACCACTACAACTTCCCATCATACTCTGTTGGTGAAACCAAGCCTTCTCGCGGCCCCGGCCGTCGTGAAATCGGTCACGGCGCTTTGGCTGAACGCGCACTCCTTCCTGTAATTCCTTCGGTAGAAGAATTCCCATACGCTATTCGTGTAGTAAGTGAGGTTCTTTCTTCTAACGGTTCTACTTCACAGGGCTCTATCTGTGGTTCTACACTAGCATTAATGGCAGCAGGTGTTCCGATTAAGGCTCCGGTAGCAGGTATTTCTTGCGGTCTTATCACAGGTGATGAGGGCGTTTACGGCGACTTTATGACAATGGTTGACATTCAGGGTCTTGAAGACTTCTATGGCGATATGGACTTTAAGGTAGCAGGTACTCATAAGGGTATCACCGCGATACAAATGGACCTTAAGGTACACGGCCTTACACCTGAAATCATTAAAGAAGCATTTGCAAAGACCAACAAGGCTCGTAAATACATTCTTGACGATGTAATGCTCAAGTGTATTCCTGAATACCGTAAAGAGCTTTCTCCTTACGCACCTAAAATGCTTACAACCGTTATCAGCCCAGACAAGATTGGTGACGTTATTGGTAAGCAGGGTAAGGTTATTCAGTCTATCCAAGAGCAGTGCGAATGTACAATCAACATTGAAGAAGACGGTCACGTATTTGTTGCAGGTCTTGATCTTGAAAAGGCTCAGGCTGCAATTGATATAGTAAATCTTATCGCAAACGACCCAGAAATCGGCGCAATCTATAGCGGTAAGGTAACCCGCCTTATGACCTTTGGCGCTTTTGTTGAAATTGCACCGGGTAAGGAAGGTCTTGTTCACATTTCTAAGCTCGACGTTAAGAGGGTCGAAAAGGTAGAAGATGTTGTTGCAGTTGGCGATCAGGTAATAGTTAAGGTTACCGAGATTGACGACCAAGGCAGAATTAACCTTTCACGTCGCGACGCTCTTGTAAGTCGGAGGCCAAGCGGTCTTAGGAAGACAAAAGC
>JAZSKN010000009.1:0-24843 GCA_045534895.1 Acutalibacteraceae bacterium | reverse complement strand
TAGAAGCTTTAATGTACGCTTCAGAAACACCAACGTTTTTAACCGTTGCAGAACAGCCAATACGAGGAATTAACGCAAGATATGAGTTTTGCGGTGTGGTTTTATAGTTGTAGTACATACCAAATACTACATGTCCGTCACCGTCAAGGTGTGAAGTAAATGCGTGATAAAAATCTGCGGCGTTAAACCATGTGTTACAGCCAACCTTTGCTTTCCAAAGCTCGTCTGAAACGTCGTTAAGATAAATATCAGCAATAAGCTTGAAGTGCTTGCCTTCATAACCGTTAGAGGTTATAAGAAGTGCTAATTGCTCACCTGTTGCAATAAGATATGGTGACAATTTTGTACCCTTACCGCCTGCGAACTTGTTAGCAATTTCACCCGACCAAACCTGACCCTGTACACCGTCAAACGACTGCACCTTGTGGGTTGGTATCGGGTATTTTTCGGTAGCGGTCCAAACAGAACCAAATGGAAGCTCATCCATACTGTCGGTAGCGTTGTTGCCTATCATCTGGCTGTTTTTAACGGTAATTACACCGTCGATATCACATTTAACGTCGGTGTATATAGCCTTTGCAACAACCTTGTCAGCCGATGCAAACGGAGCAATACCTACAGACACGCTCTGCTTGGCATCAAGCTTACCTGCTACTTCGCCTACAAGACCGCCTATCTTACCGGTAGCCGTAAGCTTACCCATAAAGATGCTGTTATCTAAACGAAGCTTTGTAAAGCCTGCGCGACCTACAACACCGCCTGCATTTGCGCCGCCCTCAATAGTAACATCTTCACCAACCATTGCGGCACGAACAGATACTATGTTTGTAGCATTGTCTTCAACACCGCCGGCAACTGCGCCAATGTATGCGCCCTTGCTACCGCAAAGATATGATTTATCTATCTTTACATTTCTAAGCTCGGCGCCAGATGCTAATAACGGTATAAGACCTGCATATACGTCTGACTTAACGTCTTTATAGTAAAGACCGTAAACTGTGCGACCGTTACCGTCAAATACGCCTGCGAAGTTGTTTACGTCCTTAGATGTATACCACTGCTTTGCGTTTTTGGTCCAGTCGGCATTGCTTACATCATTAAGATAAATATCTGCCGTAAGGGCATAGTGTGCGCCTGCGCGACTGTAATTAAGCATCTGCGCAAGTCTTTCGGCAGTATCAATCTGATAAGGATTGTTTTTAGAACCGTCACCGCCTGCGTACACGTCAGCAATATTTCCGGTCCATGCTTCACCCTTTGTACCTAAAGTAGATACATGATTTAAAATTTCGGGAATATCTTTGGTGGTTTTCCAGGTTTTATCCCAATCAAATGCTACAGCTGTTTTCTTTACAGCTTCACCCTTTAATTCATCGGTTGTAACCTGTTTTACACCCTTTGCGTTTTGCTCTACCAGTGGTGAAGGAGCTTCCATATCGGTGTAAACGTTTTTATACACACTCAAATATGATAATTGGTTGTCAGCCGATGGATGAATACCGTAAGAAATACTGTTTTTAATAATGTGTGCACCACTCATTGAGGTAGCGACAAATGCGGCGTGATGCGTACTGCCTTGGTCAGACATAATGCTACCGCCTGATACAATACAGTCGTCAACAAATACGCTGCCGTTAATGTTTGAGCAAGCAACCAAGCCTGCAGCGCCAGTTATACTGTTTACGTTACAATCAATTACCTCAATGTTTTTAATGTAAAGGCTTGAGTTTGGTGTAATGTCACCTACAAGAGCTGCGGCACCTACTGTATTGGTTTTTTCTAATTCAAATGTGTCATTTGCATAGAATTTTGAATTTTTAACAGTAAAGTTTTTAAGCGTTGCATTACCCGCTTGTGGAATTATACCTGCGCGGCGGCCGCTTTCTGCCTTAATACCGTAAATGGTAACACCGTTACCGTCGAAATAGCCTTTAAATTCGTTATTTTCACCCGGAGCATATAAATGCATCTTTTTAGACTTTAATACATTCATAACCTCACTGTATGTAAGGCCCTTAACGTTATTAAAGTAAAGCGCTTTGACGCCATCGGCAATCTTATAATTGCCTGTTGCCTTAAGCGTGCTTACCATTAAATAGAATTGCTCGCAGTTTTCTATTAAATATGGGTCTTCTGCAGTACCTGTACCTGCGGCAAAATGCTTTGCGGTTGTGCCATCCCAGAAATCTTCGCTCGATGCAGGACCGCCAGCCTCATAATAAGCCTCGCCTGTAGGGGTGAGATATTGATTGGTAGGAAGTGGATAATCGTCTTCTACTACCTGCCAGTTATTTTCCCAGTCAAGATCAAGCTTCTCTTTAGCTTTATAGCCTTTAAGATGATTGGTCTTTACAACCTTAATTTCAGGATCAACAAACTTAAGTGAGCCGTGCGACATATGATCTACAACGTACACGTGTTCAACATCAGAATATACGTCTTTAAACATATACACTAAGTTAGCAGTAGGTGTTTTGTAACCGCTCCATAAGGCGTCGCGGTCATCAGCGCCGTAAACTTTAACACCGGCAGTAATTACACCTTCAATTGTTGCTGAATCGGCAGAGCCCTGTGGTACGTTAATAATCGCACCTTCAACACCCTGAACGTGATCCTCTTTACAGGTTGTTTTAAGTGTAACATCTGCTACCAAACAGTTTTTAACCGTAGAATACGGACCGCTTGTCAACGAAGCGCCTATCATAGCAGCTGCAAACGAGCTTGCCTTTACGTAAGCATATCTTACAGAAGAGTTGCTAATGTTTATTGCAGAACCTTCAAGAAAACCAACAATAACCGATGCAGAGCCATAGCAAGCATCGTTCCAGGTACGGTGACCACCTGTAATACCGGCTTTATTGTTATAGCCTTCCTTATCGGCAAACTTAGCAAGTTCTTCATCACTTAATGTGTTGCGGTCAACATCAGGCTGATCTTTAATGTTTACACAGTAAGAATTTCTAAAGTGTACGTTTTTAACTGTAGCTGTTCCCGACACTCGCGGTAAAAATGCCGCGTAGAGCGCGCCTTCAGAATACAAGCCGTAAATATAGTGACCGTCACCGTCAAACGTGCCGGCAAAGGATATAAGCTGACTAAGATATGAGTCTGTATTCCAGTTATTAAGTGTGGACATATCAAAATCATCTGTGCCCCACTTATCATAATCAGAAATGTCGTTTAGATATATATCGCCCGCAAGCCTATAATATGCGGGAGCGCCATCAGATTTACCATGGTTATACACCATAGCATAAAGCTGATCGCCGTTTGAAATTATGTACGGATCAACTGCGGTGCCTTCACCGGCATCAAATGGAGTTTTTTCTACATTGCTATGCCAGCCACCCCAAACATTGGTAACAACCTCGGGGGTTTGTGCAACAGCGGTAAATTCTATGCCAACAAGCGCAGAGAACACCGATACTGCAAGAATAGAAAGCACCGAAAGAAGCGTAAGTAGTTTTTTTGCGTACTGAATAGTTTTTTTCATCAAACTACCTTCCTTTCGCCAAATTTTCTATAAGAGCATCCCCTATCGTCCGAGCATACGGGCGATAGGGCAATAAATTAAAATTATTCGCGTATACCTGTGTTCTTTGCAACGTATTTGTTCATTACATCGCAAGCCTTGTCAACGCTGTCAGAAAGCTTGTCAAATGTAACGTTTACTTGAGATGGGTCGCCATATGCGCATGCTTCCCAATCCCATTCGTAGAAACCTGTGAGTTTCTCTGTAGATTCACCATATGTGTACATTGGTGTAAAGTTATCCATACCGATGTTGTCGGTTATGCTAAAGAAGAAGGTTGCTGCTTCATCTGATATAAATGCATCTCTTGTATCGTAGTTACTTGCGTCAAGATACTGACGAAGGAATACACCTGCTGCAACAGGGTTTTTCGAGCCACGGCAAATACCCCACATTTTAAGCTGACAGGTACCGCCCGGCTTCATACCCTCTTTGTATGCGGGAAGGTAATAGTAACCTATGTCATTCCAGTTGTAGTCTTTGTTAGAACCGTTCTTCTTAAGTGACCAACCGGCAAGACCTGTGGTAATGCCTACTCTACCGGTTGTAAAGTCAATCCATTCGCTATAGAAGCCCTCTTTTTTCCAAGAAGCAATTTTTGCCATAGCTTCACGGTGTAGCGGATCCTTAAGGCCATTTGTAAACTTACCGTTTTCGTACTTATAAAGTGCGCAACCAATAGAGCCCATAAGGTACATATTGGTGTCATAACAGCCGCGAATACCCGTACCCACGCCGTCGATAGCGTCAACAGCCTTACCAATAGCGGCAAATGCATCCCAGGTCCACTTGCCCTGCTTGTCATATTCTTCAGGAGTATAGCAGTTTGCACGGTTGAGAAGGTTTTTAGAGTAAACAACAATACCGTTTTCGGTCCAAACATTACTAATTGTATTGCAGAGATATGGCTCGCCGCCAAATGTTGTATACTTAAATGCAGATTGGTCCCAAATAGGATCGGTCATATCAAGCTTTGCAGCGGTAATTGGCTGTAAAACTGCCATTGCTGCGGGGAAGTCACCGTTAACACGCATTACGTCAATGTTTTCGCCTGCTGCTAATTTACCTGCAATTTCGTTAACGTTATCACCAACAAGAATTTCTTTTACAGTGATGCCGTAATCCTTTTCAAACTTATCAATTACCGGACCCGATTCGTCACCCTCTGACAAAATGGTTGTAGCAAATACAACCGTTGTGCCACGGTAATCCTCCGGATTTACGCCGTTTGTGTATAATGCGTTGCCGTTTGGCTTTGTGGTTCCGCTTTGCTGGGTGTTGTCGCCCTGTTGGGTATTGCTATCACCCTGCTGAGCATTGTTGCCGCCCTGATTTTCTACGTCTTGATAGATAATATTATCTTGATAGACAACACTACCTTCTGAATATTCATCTTCGCTATTGCTACATCCTGCAAGCGAGAATACCAAAACAAATGTTAATAATAAAGCGATTAGTCTTTTTGCTGTGTTCATATTGTTTTTGCTCCTTTTAAAAATTTATATTTTTGCTTTGCGAACAAATAAAACTGTTGCGCTTGCAAGAATTGCGATAATTGTTGAAAATAAAATAGAGTTATCTGCTGTTTCAGGACTTGTCATACTACCGTCAGCATTAATGCCTGAGTTGGTATCACCCTCACCGTCTTCAACAACTGCTTGGGTAGATGCTAATACAAAGTGACCGAACTTATCGACTGTAACGGTTGCAATATTTACCGGTGTTGCAGCCTTCTTTTGGTCTTCGCTGTCATTTTCGTCAATCAAATTGCCCGCTTTATCTAACAAAATAGTCTTGGTTATGGTCGGCATTTTCTTAAGCTTGCCTGTCTCGAAATCCACAAGATACAATGCCGCATCCAAACCTAAATCATTAGGAATTTGCATTATAATGGTTGCCTTTTTACCCTTAGCAATTTCTTGGTTTGGAGAAATTTCATACGGGAAGAAGTACTTTTGACCTGTTTTATCAAAAACAGCCTTAATATCTTCATAAACTAAATCATCTTTTTTAACTGTGAAAATATCTGTAATAACGTCCTTTGTAAATGCATTGGTAGGAGCCGTTATTAAGAGTGCATTTTCTTCATCTAAAATACGGTAATCAAAGGTGCTGTAGTTACAACCGTAGCCCGTTTCATCTTCACACCATTTGTATGTACCTTCATAATTTTCGGTATCTTCTACCATTATGTGTTCGGCATAATCACCTTTACCACACACCTTGCAATTATACCAGTGATGTGTATCGTTAAACTCGTGAATCGGTGTACCGTTACTGTCAAAATCAATATGGTCGTGACCAAGCTTTGCAATAATTACTGTTTCTTTTGCAATTTGGGTGGTAGCAGCCTCATCTTCAAAGCGCATATCGCATAGCGCACATTTGTAATGAGCCGCTTTTACGCCGTCGGTATCGCAGGTAGGCTCTGCAACCGAAACCGCAACAATATCTGAATGATCACAGGTTAATTTACATTTATCACAGTTGTCATCATCGACGCCAAATAAATGCTTTTCATTTTCTGCCGCCTCGTAAAGACAAACATCGCATTTACCGTCGTGCACCAATTTACCATCAGCAGTATATGAGATAGTATGTTCTACTCTTGAAAGCTTTGCTTGGCAAACCTTACAAATCTTCCAGTGACTTTCGTCGTCCATACCGTAAACAACCTTACCTTCAGAATCGACAACCTCTTCGTGAAGACCTGTTGCCTTTAAAGTAACCTGTTCTTCGGTAACGGCATCCTCATAAGGAGCCATTATGTCATCAGTAAGGAATATACATTCACAGTTTTCGCAAGTGTAATATTCTACATTACCGTTTACGGCGCAGGTAGGTGCTTTAGCCTCGGTTTTTTCGAACACATGACCATGCGCTTCGGAATGGTTAATTTGTTTTAAATAACCGCAAGCACACTCGGTTTTTGTGTTTTTGGGTGTTATACAGTCGTTATCTTTAAACTCTGTTACGGTGTGGTATTCTGTGTTTTTATGGTCACAGATAAATCCGCAAACCGTACAGCTGTAGTCTTCTGTATATTGGTGATTCAAAATCACTACGCCTGCAAGACCGCAAGCCTTACATACTGCTGTATGACCTGCATAATTATCGTCAGGATTAACCGAGCCTTCTATGTT
Organism: Acutalibacteraceae bacterium; assembly: GCA_045534895.1. Classification (GTDB taxonomy): domain Bacteria; phylum Bacillota; class Clostridia; order Oscillospirales; family Acutalibacteraceae; genus UBA737. The sequence continues at coordinate 18,168 of JAZSKN010000009.1, read as the reverse complement.
GTGGCATACCAAAAGGTCGATAACTCCCGCGTTTGCAAACCAATAACCACCAAAGTCAAGGTTCATATTTTGAGGAGCGTTTGTACCGCTCATAACGTCAATGGCAAAAGATTTAATCTGGTTTTTACCAAATCCGTTTACAACCTGATCGGTATAAACATTGCTGTAAGTATTAGGGCTTAGCATTTTATTATCAATTGCATAATCGCTTTTTGTTACGGGATATGCGCTGGTGCCAATAGATACAGAATTACTGATTTCTACACCTGAGCAATATGCCGAACAGTTACCGATAAGACCGCATGAAATATTGCCTCCGTCCACATTGTTACCAATTGCAAAACAGTTTTTCATAACTGTATTATTATGCGTAATATTACCAACTATAGCGCCGGCAATCTTTTGAGTAGCAGGGTTGCTATTGCCGTTATCACCAATATAGCAGTTCTTAACTGCGCAATTTTCTATTGTGAAATAGTCTTCGCCGTTTTGCGCATTTGCTATGCCAACAATACCGCCGGACTGATGGTAGCCCTGCATAAATGATGCCATAAGGGTTATGTTCTTTATTGTTACTAACTTATTGGTATTTTTTGCAGTAAGATTTGGGAACAAGCCCGCATAGGCGCCCTTTGTGTAAACATTGTAAACAATTACGCCGTTACCGTCAAAGTGACCCGAGAAGGTTGATGTTGCATTGTCGCTATTACCTGACCAAAGCTTACCTACCGCAGCATTCTTAACGTCATCCACAGTAGAGTTGGTTGTAATACCTACCAAACCATTCATATTAAACACCATATTTGGTGCTACAATATAATACTTACCATCCGATTCAGCGGGGGTAGTTTTAAGTGCAACATATGCAAAGTTTTCGGCTGTTTTTACTATGTATGGATTATTTTTAGAGCCGTCACCTGCGGGGAAATTTTTATCAAACGAACCGTCCCACACGTCAGTACGTCTTTCGGTGATTGGCGCGCTAAAGCCACATTCACAAGAACCGATTGTACCGGTTGCGTTTTCAATCATATTATGCGATTCAAGCATAGCCTTGCCGCAATCAGAACAGGTTACGTTGTGACCCGCATCACCTGTGTTTACAAGTGTAAGATTGTGGTTTGCTCTAAGATCAGGCAGTTCGCCCTCAAACGCAATCCAAGTGTTCCAGTCAAAGTTAGGCATATTATTTTTTGCTGCAGCGCCCTTCATATCGTCCACTGCAAGCTTTTTAACCTGATCGGCAGTGTACTTTGCATCTACATCGTGATCGGTATAAACACCGGCATAAGTACCGGGAACATCAAGATGCTTGTTTATCTTTTGGCTGTTACCGTTTGCAATCGGATAAGCGCTTGAGCCAAGCACGATACAGTTTTGTATTGAAACGCTTGGACTATAAAGACTTGTATTACCTACAAGACCGCCGCTGATTTCACCGGCTGATGTAACATTGCCGCTAACAAAACAATTTTTAATTGTTGTGGAGTTATGCGCCACGCTGCCTGCAATTATACCGCTTGTTTTTTGTGTAGCCGGATTAGAATTTTTGTTGTCGGTCATCCAACAGTTTAAAACTCTACAGTTTTCAATAGTAACCGTTCTTGAAGTATCGGGAGCATCGTAAAGACCAACAATACCGCCGGCATTATGATAACCGATAGAACGAGAATTCATAAGCGTTATATTTTTAATCCAAGAGGTTTTTTCGCTGTTGTTGTTAAATGCGCGTGGAAAAAGACCTGCATAGCCATATCCAGAAGAGCACATATTAAAAATAACAACACCGTTACCGTCAAAAAAGCCTGCAAAGCTTTGAGAAGTATCTGTAGCAGGACGCCAGTTTTTATTAACGTCAGATACCATAACGTCACCAACGGTAGAATCAAGGGTAATATCCTTCATACCGTTAAGGTCAAACGTTGCGTTATCTGTAACCTTAAAATATTTACCGACAGACACGGTTGATGCGCCCAGTGCCGCATAAGCCAATTGCTCGGCTGTAGCAATTATGTATGGGTCGTCTTTTGTGCCGCTACCGCTTGCAAAACTTGTAGCTAAAGTACCGTCCCAAGTGTCTGTTACGGCAGCCGCGCTTGCGTTAATATTAAAGCCCGGAACAGCAGCAAAAAGCGATACCGCCAAAATTGCAACTGCAACGGCAATACTAAGCATCGGCCTGCCGATTTTAAACAGTTTGAATTTCATAAAATCTTCCTTTCTCTAAGTGTGTAAAACTTTTCTACAATACGGCAATATTGAAAATAATTATACATATACATTGTACTTTTTTTGTGCAACGTTGTCAATCTTTTTTTGTGAAAAAATACATTTTTTTGCAAATAAATAAGCCTTGCTTTTTTTTAAAAATTTTTCACTTGAATATTGACGCTTTATAATGTATAATATTTTCGATTTGTTATATATAATATTATATTATTTGACAAGATTAACATTTTATTTACAAATTCATTAATTGTTTTTGCTAAAATTAATTGAAAATTTGTAACAAAGGAGTAGTAAATATGATTGAAGTTACCGGACTTAGCAAAAGATACGGTACATACCTTGCGGTTGAAAACGTAAACTTTTCAATCAACAAGGGCGAGGTTGTTGGTTTTCTTGGCCCTAACGGTGCAGGCAAATCCACAATTATGAACATTCTTACCGGATATCTTTCACTAACTCAAGGCAAGGTTACCATCGATGGTTTTGATATTGCCGAAAATCCAGAGGAAGCCAAAAAAAGAATTGGCTATCTGCCCGAACTGCCACCGCTTTACACCGATATGAAGGTTCGCGAATATCTTAATTTTGTTTATGATCTTAAAAAGGTTAAGTTTCCTAAAAAACCCCACATTGATGAGATTATGCGTCTTGTTAAAATAGATCACGTTCAAAATCGACTTATTGGCAACCTTTCAAAAGGTTACCGTCAGCGTGTTGGTTTTGCGCAAGCGCTTATTGGCAACCCCGACGTACTTATTCTTGACGAGCCTACCGTTGGTCTTGACCCACAGCAGATTATTGAAATACGTAATCTTATTACAAGACTTGGTAAAAACCACACCATTATACTGTCATCACATATACTTTCCGAAATACAGGCTGTGTGCGACCGTATAATAATTATAAACTACGGTGAAATTATTGCCGACGATTTGCAGGACAATCTTTCAGAAAAGCTTTCAACCGATCATTCATTGGTAGCACGTGTTATTTGCGACGATCGCGATATGCTTGCCGCTCTTAAAACGGTTAAAGGCGTTAAAGACGTTACCCTGCTTGGTAAAAAAGAAAGCGGCGCATTTGACTTTGAAATTATACCCGAAGAGGGTGTTGACGTGCGTGCCGCTGTTTCTTCAAGAATTGCCGAACGCAAAAAGCTGTTGCTTTCACTTACAAGCAGCCGCCTAACGCTTGAACAGATATTCTTAAAACTAACACAAGCCCCCAACAACGACGAAGCAAGAAAAATGCTTGGTCTTAACGATATTGAAGGCGATAACGAAATTCCAACCGATATTGTAATCGAAATTCCCGAAGAAGAAACCGAAGAAAAGGAGGATAATGAATAATGTTAGCAATATTTAAACGTGAATTTAAAGCATATTTTTCTAATCCTCTTGGATTTATAATTCTTGCACTTGTATATGCATTTTTAGGTATTAGATTCGGCACAATTTATTCAGCGGGTGCACCTATGGTTGAATACGTAGTGCTTAATGCTTCTCAGCTTTTAATTTTTATTGTCCCTGTTATAACAATGCGACTCTTCAGCGATGAACGCCGAACCAAAACCGACCAGGTTTTATTTACGGCGCCGGTTAAACTAATAAACATTGTTCTTGGTAAATTTTTTGCTGCTCTTGCGCTTTATGCGTTATGCTTTGCGCCTACGGTTATTTACCAGATTATTGTTTCTTCATACGTTTCGGTAAACGCATTTTATTACATTTACTCTGTTTTAGGAATTTTGCTTTTTGGTATGGCTCTTATTGCACTGGGAATGTTTATTTCTTCTCTTACCGAAAGTCCTATTACGGCAATTATCTTTACCTTGGTTGCAAACCTGTTCTTACTTTCGGGAACCTTCATCGGTATGATAACCGTTCCTGATAAAGCCAACAACTTTTTTGAAACCATTAAAATATTCTTCCTTAACACACTTTTAAAGCTTCTCGAAGGAATGAATTTTATGTCAACTCTTGAGAGCTTCTTAAATCAATCGCTTGCAATTAGAGATATCATTTACTTTATAAGTATTTCAATTGCGTTTATTTTCTTAACCGAGCGCTCGCTCGAAAAGAGAAGATGGTCATAAGGAGGTAAAAAATTATGGAAAACAATGATAAAAATTTAGAAATAATTGAAACCTCTGACGTTGTAGAGGAAGTTATTGAAGAAACCACAACCGCAAAAGAAAATAAATTTAAAAATACACTTTCGTCTGTAGGATCTTTCTTTAGCAGGTTTAAAAGTGGAAAGATTAAAAACCAAGCATTATTGCGTCGCGGCGGCTATTCACTTGCCATTACTGCGATTGTGCTTGCAGGTCTTATAGTGTTTAACTGGTTAATATCTTCACTTGCAGATCGCTTTAATCTTGAGTTTGATATGACCGCTGACAAAAAGAACTCTATAAGCGAAAAAAATATAGATTATATTAAAAATCTTGATGCCGATGTATTGGTTACCATTATCGGCGGTGAAGAAGACTTTGCCGGCGCAATGGCATACTACGCACAAAATTATTACGGCGTTTCTATCAGCTCTAACGCTGACCTTGAATATTTTGAGCAGACTATGACACTTGCCGCAAAATACCACGATTTTAATGACAGAATTACCATTAAATATATCGATCCTCAATCTACCGAATTTACAGCTATTTCAACAACCTATTCGTCCTACACGCTTGGTTATGGCGATATGTTGGTAACAAGCAGTGTTAGCGGTAAAGAGCGTGTAAAGGTATTAAAGTTTGAAGATATTTATGTTATAAGCTCTCCTAACTCATACACACAATCAGCAACCCTTGCCGCAAACAAGCTTGAAACAGGTCTTACAAGCGCAATTGCTTACGTTACAAGCAGCGACAGTAAAAAAGTTGCAGTTCTTTCGGGACACAGTAAAAACAACTACACCGAAGCTTACAAAGAACTTCTTACAGCTAACAACTATGATATTACCGAGATTTCAGACAAGCTTATCACTAATATTTCAAGTGATTATGACGCAATCATTATTTCTGCTCCGTCAATTGATTTTATTGGTAGCGAGCTTGACGTAATTTCTGCATTTCTCGAAAACGGCGGTAAAATGGGCAAAGGCCTTATCTACTTTGCCGATGCCACCTGCCCCGCACTTCCAAACCTCTCATCCTTCTTGAAACAGTGGGGTATTGAAGTGGGCGAAGGTATTTTGTTTGAATCAGACGAAAACAATCATATGCCCGACGCGCCTTCTACTATGGGACTGTTTCCTGTAGAGCTTGAAGATGATGACATTACAGAAAAGCTTAACATGGCAATTGCCGACTACATTGTACCAATGAAGGTTTGTGAAGCATCTACTCTTCAAAGAAGCGCAACAGCACTTATGCAGACATTGGATTCGGCTGTTGTTGCACCAATAGGTTCTGCAAACACTTGGAACGACTATACCGACGCAGACAAAAAACAATTTGACTGCGTAATTCAGTCAGTTGAAAGTGACTTTGATAGTGATAACAAAAAAATCACAAGCTATATTATGGCATTTGCAAGCGTTGAGTTTGTTCAGTCTACATGGGCTTCTTACAGCGATCTTTGCAATCAGGATATAGTTATGTCGTGTACCGATCGCGCGGCTCACGTTGGCGATACAACTATGACCTTTACTTCAAAGGTTATTAAAAACGAAAGCTTTGCTTCTGCAGTTACCGAAAGCGGTATTAAGCTTGTAACCGTAATATTCACAACTATTATACCTGTTATAATAATTGTTGCGGGCATTGTAATATTCATAAGGAGAAGAAACGCACGATGAGTGATTTTTTCGAAAAAGATCAAAACCAATTAGAAAACACCGTCAACGAAGAAAGCGTTGACACCGGCGCAGATGCAAACGAAATTGTCGACGAAGAAAGCACTGTTTTTTCTGCTCCTGTTGAACACAAACAAAAGGCGCCCAAAAACGCCGGCAAAAAGAGGCTGATTTCTATTATCGCTTCTTGTGTTGCAGTAGCTGTATTGGTTGGCGGCACATTAGCCATTATAAAGCTTATCCCTGAAATGTCAGGTGAAGGAACAGTGAGCTCTATTTTTGAAGATATTGCTGTGGTTGATGCCGATTCAAAAACATTTTCAAGCATCACCGTAAACAATAAGAACGGTGAATTTAAATTTGTAACAAAAGAGATTAATGCCGCAAATCAAGATGGTCAGGCTCAAACCACTACTTATTGGACTCTTGAAAACGTAGACGTTTCAAAGCTTAGCACCGTGTCATTAGATGATATTGTTTCTTCAGCATCAAGCATTACCGCTATGCGTGAGATAAGCACGAAAACACCATCCGAATGTGGCTTTAATAACCCTGCCATTAAAATTTCAGTTACGTCAAGCAAAGATTCATATACCGTTTTGGTGGGTGATCCCTCACCGGACAAAACCGGCACATATATGATGCTTGACGGCGAGGATAAAATATATCTTGCGCCTGATTCTGAATTTACTGTTTTTGATTTTACCTTGCTTGATATTTCTAACAAATCTTCAATTCCTGTCACAACGTTTAATTCAGATACTGCCGATAATAAAACGCAGGACGGCACATACGCTTTCTTTGATTCTTTAACACTTTCGGGCAAAAGCTTTCCTGAAACAATTACAATAGTAAACAATAAAGACGAAAGTGATTCTGCCGCATTATTGCCATACCTAATCACAACACCGACCAACCGATATGCTAACACCGAAAATCTTAACTCACTTGTAGCACTGTTTTCGGCTGAAGTCGCTGTTGCGGGCAACTACGCATTAGACGTTAACGACGAAACACTTAAGCTGTTTGGCCTTGATAATCCTGATGTGGTTGTTACAATGACAATTGACGGCGAAGCGCGTACATTTAAGTTTTCGTTTATAGATAGTGAAAACTGCGCTGTTGTGTATGACGGCGCCACAATGATTCGTAAGGTTTTAAAACAAACGCAAGCGTTTTTACAGTTAAAGCCTGAAGATTTGTATTACAAGAATTTATTTATGAATTCTATAAACGATATAAAGGCATTAAAACTTAACGACAAAGACGGCGAGGTTAAGTTTGATATCTCTTACGAAGAGGACGAAGACTCAAGCAAAACCTACTTTGTTAAAGCAAACGGCAAAGATATTGTTGCCGAGCACTTCCAAGATTTTTATGCCGATTTTGTTACTACACAATGTACTGATTTTACCACTCAAGAAATAACAGAAAAGCCTGAAGGAACTGTTACGTTTGTATTTTATGATGATTCTGAAACAGTTATTGAATTTTATAGGATAAATGATACAGAATATCAATATAGTATAGACGGAAATGCTATGGGTAAAATAACTTCTTCAGCATATCAAAAAATGGTGGCGAACATTAAAAGTGTTGCCGCAGGCGAAAAACCGGTATAATTAAAAAGCCGAGATTCAAATGAATCTCGGCTTTTGCTTTATCTTTTTAAATTGTTTATTACGTTAAATCGCAATTTATATCTGTCTACCTCTAACTCGCTTGCAGGATGAACCACGCTAAGCGCGCCGTCTATCGCAGCATCATAATTGCTGTCGGCACAAACAATTTTATACGTAAGTCGCGCTTTGTTGTTAACATTATATGCGGTATCTATATATTCGTGTTCTTCGGTATTATCTATCAGCGTATAGTCACTATCGTTGCCCTCGGCTCTGTATATCGCATATCTTTGCGCGTTACCGTTCCAACAAAGTTTTACACCGTCTGTAGTCCAGTAGGATGTAAAATCGGTTACAATTTCACGTTTTTCTACCGGTTTAAAGCCGCTAAAAATATATGTTTTTCCAACGGTTGTTTCAATTTGTGCAAAGAAGCCTTCACGAACAATCTCTACCGTCTTGCCGTCACAGGTTGCCGTTACATTATCGAAGCCCTCGTAACGAAGCTTTAACATACCGCCACATTCGGATTTAATTTGTAAGCTTTTAACAGTACCGTGTTCATATTTACAATCAACCGTAAAATTACCGCGCGCCTTAAGACCCTTAAAGCTTACATTTTTCCAAGCATCAGGAAGCGCCGGCAACAAAGTTACATAGCCCTCATGGCTTTGAAGCACCATTTCGGTCATACCGGATGTCGCGCCAAAGTTGCCGTCAATCTGAAAAGGCGGATGCACGTCCCAAAGGTTTGGATGAGTTCGCTCTTTAAGCAAATTTTGCAACAGTATGTATGCGTGATTGCCATCCCCCACACGCGCCCACGCATTAAGACGATGCGCAAGCGCCCAGCCGGTAGACTTGTCACCGCGCATCTCAAGTGTAAGTCGCGCCGCATCAAGCCAAGCGGGTGTACTGTGTGTTATGGTGCTACCGGGCGTAAGTGCCACAAGCTGTGAAATATGGCGATGATTTGCCTCGCCTATCTCACCGTAAAAATGCTCTTCATCATATTCCTTAATTTGTCCGCTATAGCCAATTTGAACCGGACCGTAACCATCGAGCTGTTGCTTTTCAAGCTCGGTAGTATTATCGGTTGTGCCCAGTATTTCGGAACACTTAATATCATCTAATGCGTTTTCATAAATAAATTGCTGATCGAAAGCGCAGCCTACCGTTTGCCAATATTGCTGGTGCTTGTGTGCCATTACCCAGTCACCCGAAAGTATTTGCTCAGGAGAAGCAGAAAAGCTACACAAATATCTACCGTCATAATTCTTAACGTTTTTGGTAAGAAATTTCGACATACCGTGAATCGCAGGATATGAATACTTTTTAAGCACCTCACCATCACGGGTAAAATCGTAATAATCCCAAAACATTTTACTGGTCATACCACCGGTGCCGGGACCCGAGTGGGTATACTTACCCATACCCTCTATCTGATACATCCAGCCCCCTGTGCCTACTATCCAACCGCACTCACCCTCGCCCTCGACGTAATTTTCAGGATTAAGCTCTTTTATCCAGTTAGCAGCGCTTACCGAAGCCGCGTGCTTATAGTTGTTCCAATATTCAGCGTAGGCTTTAAAGGTTTCGGCAAGATTTGTGCTAAAGGCGGGCCAATAGTTCATTTGAACATTTATATTATGCCAAAAGCCACAGCTCCACGGGGATTTGTCGTGTACGGTCCATACACCTTGAAGAGACGCAGGCGGAGTACCCTCACGCGAGGAAGAAACAAGCAAATGTCTACCATAAGCATAGTACACCTCTTCAAGATAAGGTTCTTCATTACCGTTTTTATAAGACTCAAGTAATTCTTCGGTGCTTCTTCCGTCATCATTACCGCCCAAATCAAACTCTACCCTACCAATAAGCTCGGTATAATCCTTTATATGACGGTCATAAAGCTTATCCCAACCAAGTGCCTGTGCATTTTTAAGACAAGCAACAACCTTTTTGTGTGGGTCTTCGCCCAATGCTTTAAAGCACCCATTCATAAACACTTCGGGACAAAGCTTATATGAAGTATCAAGAGTATAATAAATGGTAGCAGTCGTAGCTTTTTTCACACAAAGAGTTTTATCATTTATTGTTATTACACCGTCAGTGTCAACGGCAAGTCGTGCTTCATAAACAAGCTCACGCGAAGGTAATGTTCCGCGCATAACAAGGGTGTTTTCTTCTACGGTTATTTCACCCGTTCTTCCGCCTTCATCAAGTGAACGTTCACCAAGATAGGGAATTACAAGCTCTGTGTCAAAGCTTACCGTACCGTTTTGCACATCAATTTTATAAGCAAAAACCTTGTCGGGATAGCTTGTAATAGCCTGACGGTTTACTTTAACATCATTTGCCGTATAACGTGAATATGCAACGCCGCTATTGAGCAACAAGCCACGTTCATAATCGGTTACATTTTGACCGTTAAAGTGAATTAAAAATTCGCCAAAATTTGTAACGCCGCCTTGATTATATGGATTAGCAAAGGTGTTGGTCGTAAATTGCACACGCTCGGTATCAAAACCGCCAAATACACTTGCACCAAAATAACCGTTACCTATAGGCATTGAATACTTTTCCCAACCCTCGTTACTGCTTTCAGCCGGAGAAAAATATCTCATAACTAATTTTTTACTCATAACACACCTCCTGCGCGTTCTAATATTTATTATACTACATAAAAGAAAGAATGCAACAAAAAAAGAAGACGCATTTTGCAGCGTCTTCTAAATCACGAATTCATATTAAATTATTTTGAGTAAACTTTCTTTACGCCAAAGCCAAATGCTACAACAGCAAGCATAATAACTACTGCATATGCTGCAAACATATCGCCTGTTTGTGGAGCAGAGTTAGAAGTATCACCCTTGCTTGGTGCTGAAGGATCGGTCTTAACGCCATCGTAGTTAGCGCAAATAACAACAGAGCTGTTAACCTTGATTGTTAATTCCTCAGTTGTAAGGCTGCCCTTAATTACCTCGTAATCGGTACCTGAAACAGCATCAACAAACTTAGATGTAGCAAGATTTACAACATTAAGTGTAATCATACCTGTTGTGGTTGAAGCAGTTTCTTTATAGATGCTCCAATCTTTAAATGTACCGTACTTTGAGTTAGCCTTAACAGTGATTATTGTACCTGCCTCAACCGTGTATTCGGTATCAACAACCTGACCTGCCGGTTCAATAACGTCAGCTTTTCTAATTGTGACAGTAGTTTTCTTATCTGCTGAAGGACTATCAGCCGCAAATGCTGTTACCGCAAAACAGAAAACCATAGCAATACTAAGTAATAATGCGATTATCTTTTTCATTTCTATACCTCCAAAAATACAAAACAAAGTTATGCGTTTATTATTATAATCCATCAGTCCAAAAAAGTAAAGACTTTTTTTAAAAAATTTTATTTTTTCTTGATACTGCGCATATTTTGTGGTAAACTTTATGCGTTATATTAATATTTAGGGAGAACTATAGTGAATTTAGGACAAGAAATTAACCGTCGTCGCACCTTTGCGATAATCTCGCATCCTGATGCCGGTAAAACAACCTTAACCGAAAAATTACTTTTATACGGAGGCGCTATTCAAACGGCAGGCTCGGTAAAAGGTAAAGCCACCGCCAAGCACGCCGTATCTGACTGGATGGAGCTTGAAAAACAACGTGGTATTTCTATCACCTCCTCGGTAATGCAGTTTGAGTATGATGGCTATTGCATTAACATTCTTGACACACCGGGGCATCAAGACTTCTCTGAAGACACCTACCGTACACTTATGGCGGCAGATAGCGTAGTTATGGTTATTGATGCTGCTAAGGGTATTGAGCCGCAAACCCGTAAGCTTTTTAAGGTTACGGCTATGCGCAATATTCCAATATTTACCTTTATAAACAAGCTTGACCGTGAAGCGCGCGATCCGTTTGAGCTTCTTGACCAGCTTGAAAAGGAATTTGGTATAGGCACATACCCTGTTAACTGGCCAATCGGCTGTGGTGTTGACTTTAAGGGTGTATTTGACCGTGATCGACGCCAAATTATGACCTTTAACGAATTTCACCGTGGTCAAGATAGGTTACAGGCCATCGAGTGTGATATTACCGATACCGAAAAGTTAGACGAGCTTATAGGCGAATATTCTCGCCGCGACCTTGTTGACCAGATAGAGCTACTTGACGGCGCAAGCTTTGATTTTGATATAGACCAAGTTCGTTGTGGTAAGCTTACCCCTGTTTTCTTTGGTTCGGCGCTTACAAACTTTGGTGTAGAGCCGTTTTTAGAAAACTTCTTAAAGATGACTACCGCACCTCTTGCCCGCAACACAAAAGAAGGTGAGGTTATTCCCGAAAGCGAAAATTTTTCGGCGTTTGTTTTTAAAATTCAGGCTAATATGAACAAGGCTCACCGCGACCGTATGACCTTTATGCGTATATGCTCGGGTAAATTTGAACGCGATAAGGAGTATTATCACGTTCAAGGCGGAAGGTCACTTCGCCTAAGCCAACCACAACAGCTTATGGCTGACAACCGTCAAATTGTAAACGAAGCATATGCCGGTGATATTATCGGCGTATTCGACCCCGGCATTTTCTCTATTGGTGACACCATATGTGAAGCAAAGCACAAGGTCGAGTTTGAGGGTATTCCAACCTTTGCGCCGGAGCATTTTGCCGTTATTGAGCATAAAGACAGTCTTAAACGCAAACAGTTTGTAAAGGGCGTTGAGCAAATAGCGCAAGAGGGTGCTATACAAATATTCCACGAGCCTAACACGGGTATGGAGCGTGTTATTGTAGGTGTTGTGGGTGTGTTGCAGTTTGAAGTGCTTGAGCACCGCCTTAAAAACGAATATAACGTAGATGTTATTCGTACCAATATGCCCTATCAGTTTATCCGTTGGATTGGCAATGAAGGCATAGATGTATCAAAGTTGAATCTTACATCTGATACAAAATGGGTGCAAGACTTTAAGGGTAATAATTTGCTCATCTTTACAAGTGAATGGAACATTAATTGGGCTCTTGAAAAGAACGAAGGCCTAATTTTAGAAGATTTTAGTAAGAATTAAGGTGATTTTATGAACATAGCTGTTATAACGGGTGCTTCTTCAGGTCTTGGATGGGAGTATGCTAAAGTAATATATGAAACACGCGCCGACCTTGATGAAATTTGGGTTATAGCACGTCGCGAGGAGCGTTTAAAAGAATTGCAATCGGAGCTTGGTTCAAGTATAGTACCCGTCGCATTTGATATTACCGATCCACAATCTATAGAAGAATATTCTAATCTTTTAAAGGGTAAAAACGCTACAGTTAAACTGCTGATAAATAATGCAGGCTTTGGTAAGCTTGGTAATTTTGATGAGTTATCACTACAAGAAAATACCGCTATGGTTCGCCTTAACTGTGAGGCACTCACCGCAATGACCGCGGCAACACTACCATTTATGAATGAACATAGCGAAATTATTAACTCTTGTTCAATAGCTTCTTTTGCCCCTAATACCCGTATGGCGGTTTACTCGTCCACAAAAGCGTACGTTATGAGTTTATCAAGAGCATTGCGACTTGAACTAAAAAAACGCAAGATAAACGTGTTGGCTGTTTGCCCCGGTCCTATGAGCACCGAGTTTTTGAGTGTTGCTAATATTGAAAAAGGAGCAAGCCCCACCTTTGATATGCTGCCGCGTGTAAATCCACACACAATGGCGGTAAAATCGCTTAAAGCATCACGCCGTCGCAAAGCAGTTTACACAAATCGCGTGTTCTACAAATTCTACCGCTTACTTGCAAAAATACTACCACATTCATTAGTTATGAAACTTTGCGGTACCTAATTAACATACAAAAATACCGAGTGTCAAATAACACTCGGTATTTTATTATCTTTTTTCTATCGGCATCCAGATTTCTATACGCCTTTTTTCTTTTTTATCTTTAGGATACCAATAATAAACCGATATTTCAGGTGCATTTGCTATAAACCAGTCAGTAGAGGGCAACCACTCGGAAATTATTTTTTGTCTTATGTCCATATATTCCTTTGTTGGAAACGGTTGTTCTTCCGTAGTAAAAATTGCATAGGTTTGTTTTGGTATAACAATATTTTCGAAGCCAAATTCTTTCATATACTCGAATCCGGTAACCGATACGTTATACATATTATCTCTTTCGTATTTATCGAGAGGCAACGCATAATAAAAATCATAACCGTTATCGTCAATATTTGTGATAACACACATATCAGTTTTGGTATCACTTGTAGAACCTCTTGCACCGCGCAACAGCCATTGTTTTGCCCTTGTTGTTACAAAAAGATTTTCCTCTTGCCTTTTTCGTTCATCACCAAATGGCACGCCACTAAAATGTGCTTTGTAACCCGTTAAAATCATTTCGGGTTTTTCTTCGATTCTATAATTCATTTCACTACCACCTTGTAAAGAGATTTTTAGAACAAGCCGTGAAAACGATTTTAAATTGCTGCCATTTTTTACGGCAGATGGAAGAATTCCGTGAAATTTTTGAAAGGCTTTTGAAAAACTGTCAGGACTTTCATACCCGTATTTTAATGCTATATCAATTATTTTTGCGTTGTTTTGTGTAAGTTCGACCGCCGCAAGTGACAAACGTCGATTACGTATATATTCACCTAAAGTAAAACCGCAAAGGATACTAAAAACACGCTGAAAGTGATAACTTGAAGAAAAACTTTGTGAAGCTACATCTTTATAATCAATTTTTTCAAGTAAATGTTCCTCGATATAGTCAATCGCCTTCTGTATCCCTGTTATCCAATCCATTTTCACCCCTCCCTGTTCTAAAATCATTTTATCAAGTGCGTTATATATTTTCCCGATATTTTTTGCTAATATCAATCGGATTTATTCAACATAAAACTTATCTTCTTCCCACTTCGATGAATTATTATCTATGTACCGCCATATTTTCTTATAATCTCTTTCATCACGAATAATATGGTCGTACGAACGATATTGCCAAATATTTTTCCCGTACTGTTTATTGCAAAATCTTTTAAATGTTCCCACAAAATTTGAAATTTTAGAATTTGTAGGGACCGGCGTCCTCGACGGTCCGTTATCTATCTTCGTTATCTTGATTAACAAATGTATGTGATTAGGCATTATTACATATTTGTCGATTTTAATATCATCATAAAAATCGATCATATATTCTATTTGGCATTTTGCAATACTACCATATTCAGTAAATTTAATTTGCGGACCGTCAAGGATGCCGGTCCCTACAATATCACACAAAAGTTTTTTCTTATCTTTTGTGCATATAGTTATAAAATAATATCCGTCTTGATTATAATCATAATTTTTTAATCTTATGGTTTTTCTTTTAGGCAAATTCATTTATATCACCAAAAATATTCTAACATATAAAAGAAGAGATAGCAAATGCTACCTCTTCTTAAATTTATACTATATTAATATTTCTTATAAAGTGGGCCGTAAGCCTGACATGCGCGATAGTCCTGACCCTCTTTATCCATGCCGAATGCATTCCATGCAGCCGGACGATAGATTTGGTCTTCGGGTACGTTGTGCATACATACAGGAATACGAAGCATTGAGCACATTGTAATAAGGTCTGCGCCAATGTGACCATAGCTTATTGCGCCGTGGTTAGCGCCCCAGTTCATCATAACCTCATAAGCGGTCTTAAATGGTGAGCCCTCTTTACCGTCGCAACGAGGAGCAAACCAAGTGCAAGGCCAGGTTGGGTTGGTGCGTTCCATAAGTGTGTCAGACACTTCGTCGGGGAGTTTTACTGTCCAACCTTCAGCAATCTGAAGCACAGGACCCAAGCCCTTTACAAGATTAAGTCTTATCATTGTGCAAGGCATTTCAGCCTTGGTTGTATAATGGCTTGAGAAACCGCCGCCACGGAAGTTATCAAAGCCTGCCTCGCACCAAACGGTAGCGTCGGTCATCTTCTTAATGTCTTCATCGGTAACTTCCCACCATTTTTTCATAACGGCGTTGCCGTTTTCATCAGTGCACTCGCCGCAAGCATCAAGACAAGCAGCGCCTGAGTTTAGAAGGTGGATAATACCGTTAGATTCAGCAGCCTTACCCTCAAGCTTATAGCCTGTAACGCGCTCGGTAGCTTCGCCCGACCAGTATGTACGAACATCAGCAAAAATTTGTGCGCGGTGTGTAAGCAAGCGCATCATAAGCATACCCATACCGTTTAAAATATCGTTTTCGGTAGCAAGTGTAAATGGCTCGCGAGCACCCTCGTAGTCAAAGGTAGAAGAAAGAAGTGCTTCTGGGTAGTCGCAGTTTGGCCAATGGTCAGTCCACTGACGCTGACCCTGGAAGCCGCCTGCGATAGCGTTGTGACCAACTCTTTCCTCAATAAATGCATCAGGAAGATTGGGGTTGCCTGCCATAAGGTCTTTTATAATGCAGTACATTTTAACAGTAAATTCCCACTGCTTTTCCTTTTCTTCAGGAGTAAACTTAATGCGACGCTCTTCGCCTAAAAATTCAACTGACTCAGGGTTATCATCACGACCCTCTTTGCAGTGCTCCTTGGTCCAAGCAAGAGCCTTTTGGTATTCTTCTTCGTTGTAAATGCCTTCTTCCATTCGGCGAAGAATTTCAACCTCGTCAACCGACTCAATGCGCATACCAAAATATGCTTCCATCATATCCTGATCCATAATAGAGCCTGCGATACCCATACACTGTGAGCCAATCTGCAAATATGATTTACCGCGCATTGTAGCAACCGCAACAGCCGCGCGACCAAAGCGCAATAGCTTTTCTTTTACGTCTTCAGGAATTTCTGATACTTGGTCGCGGTCTTGAACCTCGTGACCATAGATACCAAAGGCAGGAAGGCCCTTTTGAGCGTGACCTGCCAAAACTGCTGCAAGGTAAACAGCGCCCGGACGCTCGGTACCGTTAAAGCCCCAAACGCCCTTAATTGTGTTGGGGTCCATATCCATAGTTTCAGAACCGTAGCACCAGCAAGGTGTTACAGAAAGGGTAATATCTACGCCCTCTTTTTTAAACTTTTCTGCGCAAGCAGCAGCCTCGGGCACACGACCGATACTGGTATCAGCCATAACAACCTTTACAGGATCACCGTTTGAATAATATAGATTTTCTTCAAAAAGTTTTTTTGCAGCGTTAGCCATAGCCATTACCTGTGCTTCAAGGCTTTCACGCAACTGCATTGGTCCGCGACGACCATCTACGACAGGGCGAATACCAATTACAGGGTAGCCGCCTACGTATCTTGATTTACTCATAGTGTTGCAACTCCTTTAAAATAAAATATAAAACAAAATCTGAAGACAGATTATTATTTACCTTTGTAAGTATAAATTCTCATTATAACAAACGTTATAGGTCCGCCAAACATCGCGGCAAGCATAGTGCCCCAAAATTGCGGCAGGTGCCAAGTGTTAATGGTAATGAACGTAACCAAAAAAAATATAATAAAATTGGGTATATATGAAACAAAAAATTTTATATAGCGTCCCAAATTTACGCTTTTTTTAAAAATAAAATACGTGCTTAAAAAAAAGGCTATATTAAGCGCGGTATAATAACCAAGCACCGCGGCAATGTTATTTTGTAACCCAAGTTTATGATAAATTGAAGAAAAAATTGAATCATTAAGGGTATTAATAACCCCCAAACCACAAAAGGCAGCAAACTTTTTACTTACAAACACTCTTTTGATTTTTAAAAGCAATTCACTAATGGCGGTCACCCCCATTTGAACACTGTATATCTAAATTAAAGTATAACAAATTGCTGCTAAAAAATCAAGATTATGTTGACTTTATCTTTAACATACGCTAAAATTAACAAGCAGTAAAAATATTCGCCCCCTTAGTTAAATGGATATAATAAGATCCTCCTAAGATTTAGTTGTGCGTTCGATTCGCGCAGGGGGCGCCAAAAAAGTGCCGCAAGGAATGATTCCTTGCGGCGTTCTTTTATTGCCGTATTTATTCAAACACTCTGCATATTCTGCCTACAAAATTATGATATATAATCACATAAAAATACGTTTTTGCCTACAAATGCTACACTTTTTTCTTTTTTTCTTTCATAAATATTACCTCTTTAAAATTAAGATACCCCCGAAGCGTTTCTGCTTCAGGGGTTCATAGGGATAATATATGATTGTAAAGAAAAGAATTATCAACAATATTTTTATTCCCGTTGCAAGACAACTCAATAGTTTCCTACGTTATTGGCAAGGTACTCTGCCTTATTCCTTCTCAATGCTAAACTTCAGACACCAGCTTTCGTGAACCGAGTCGCCGGCTACGGAATAGCTATTGCTTGCGTGTGCGATTACAGGTTCCTGTCCACTCACAACCGTAACGGTATGATGGTCAACGTACACTTCGGCTTTGACGGTGTCACCTTCCTGTGTAACCGAGCGGATTTCAACTTTTATCCTATCTTCGTGGGGCAACGGATACTCGGCACCCTCTACTAATTCGTATCGCTTTTCGCCGC
>JAZSKN010000001.1:0-7125 GCA_045534895.1 Acutalibacteraceae bacterium | reverse complement strand
AAAAAATGGAGTTTTTAGAAAAATATGCCGATTTGTTACATATTTAACAATTTTCATAAGTTTTCATTCGTTTTGACGAACGAGGTTTTGCTTTTCGGTTCGTTTAAACGAATAAAAAGAACCGTCCGTGCGTTCGTTTTAACGAATACACAGACGGAACAATTTATGTTAACACGTATTTAACAAGATCTTTTCGACCGTTAATATTTAATTTTTCATATATAACCTGTATATAATTGGTAACCGTACGCTCTGATATATGCATATGCGCCGCGATTTCTTTTGCGCGCCAGTTTCGCGAGTACAGCATAGCAATGGTAAACTCTGTAGGTGTAAGCTCGTTTGTGACATTGGCATCAGTTTTTTTGTTATACACTTGATACCACGAGGTGTTATACACCCTTGTAAGCTCAATAATTTTATTGTAATTTTCGGTGTCTGATTTTTTAAAATTATTCTCAAGCAAGCCTTGTAATATACTGTAATGCTCAACAAAAGGCATAAATATTTTATGTGTAATTGCCAAATCCCACGCTTTTTTTATATATTCACTTGCATTTTCGATTTGTAAAAGGTTAATACAGTCGATCGCGCAAATTATATTACAGTATATCATAGGCATTGGATATTTCATTGTTGCACAGCTTATTGCAGCCTGAGCAATACCAAGCGAACGGCTGTAATCTTTTATAAGATATGCCTTATACGCTGATAGATAAAGCGCAATAATTCGCAGCCCCTCAGGCAAATACATTATGTAGTTTTCTATTTGGGGTACGTTTTCAAACGGTATGTGAAGCTGGGTTTTTAAAATTACAGCGGCAAAAATCTTTAACGCGTTATCTCGCATTACGGCTTCATCACTTAAATCACAGTTTTCAATTTCACTTTTTAACAGCCCTGCGGCAAAATGAACCTTATGCAAGTGACCTGTAATCATATTATCAAATACACTAAAAAGCTCGGCTGACAAGCGATGATTTAAATTAGCAGAATTTATGTACAACTCGGCAATTTCTTCTGATTTTTCAAGCTCGCCAATAAAATAGTAATATTCTATTAAATATAGATTTCGTTCATCAATATCTTTAATTTTATTTATATCTTTAAGAATATCACCCGAAAAATACGGCAACTGAAACATAGGAAATGCCACGTCGTAAACTTTTTTGGGTAGTTCTACCTCAACAGCTTCGCTCTTTGCTTCGGTAACAACAGCGCCAAAAGGAATCATCCAATCGCGACCCATTTTTTGCGCGCCTTCAAGCTTACCCTCTTTTGCCCATTTTTGAACAGCGCGTACTGTAACACCCATACGTGCCGCCGCTTGCGCAGCAGTTTCAAATTTCATTTATCTCATCTTCTTTCACATTAAAAAATAGAGATTGTTTACTTTTTTATTATATTACTAAACGTTATAAAAATAAAGTGTTTTATTTAAAATGTGCGAATCTATTTTTAAAACTTTACTTTTATCGACAAAAATGTATTTTAAAAAATTTGACCTATGGCACAACTAAGCACCAATTAGTTTTATAAAAAAACTGATGAAAAATTTTACAAAATATGCTAAAATTACATTAATTAATATGTATCTAAAAAAACAACATAAAAAAGGTGAGAATTTTATGTATAAATATGATTTGCATGTTCATTCTTCGGGTGGTAGCGCTTGTGGCGGAAGTACCGTAACAGAAATGATTAAACGCCATAAAGAGATAGGTTTTACAGGATTTGTGCTTACAAACCACTTTATGCACGGCAACTCAGGCGTTGACCGTAATCTTCCTTGGAAAGAATATGTTACAGAATATTCAAGATTTTATTACGAGGCGCTCGATATCGCACAAAAGCTTGATTTTGATTTGTTGTTCGGTGTTGAAGAAACCTACGATTACGGCAAAGAATTTTTACTTTACGGTATAACCCCTGAAACACTTATTGAACATCCCGAGCTTCAAGATTTTGGTATTAAAAACTGGTCAAAGCTCTCTCGCGAATTTGGCGGCTTTATAGCATATGCGCACCCGTTCAGAGCCGCAAGCTATATCCCGGATTCCACCACAATACCTGATGTCTCACTTGTTGACGGTATTGAAATTTATAATATGGGCAATCCGCCCGAATGTAACGAGCAAGCCTATGCAACCTTTAAAGATAGTGGCAAAATTTTTGTTGCAGGCGGCGACAGGCACAGGGCAGATTACCACGACACCTTTGGCATTAAGGTTAATAATCGCATAAAGACCACCGAACAGTTAGCGCAAGTGCTTAAAAGCAATCAATTTGAGCTTTATCTTAAAAAGTGATGCTTGATTGGTTTAATTAAACGAATGCATTATAATTAACATAATATTTATAACATAACGGCTTGGGATGCCCCTGAGCCTCTTGTTATATCTTATGAATAAGTACTATATTTTTACAATATGTACTACTTTCCATTACATCGTTTCTTTATCATTGACATCTCCCAATTTTATATGATACAATATGATTAATATTTTTTTCAGAGGTGATTTATATGGAAAATATTGTAACAAACAGAAAATGTATATTATCACCTGTTAAAGATTGTGATTGGGCAAGCGAGATGGTTTTAAATCCCGCTATTATAAAAGACCCCGAAAGCAATCGTATACATATGCTTGTGCGTGTATCAGGTCCATATCCCAAAAAACAGCTTTTAGGCAAACCGTTACCGTATCCAATCTTTATGGCATACGGTTATTCTGACGACGACGGAGAAACCTTTGAATTTGATTTTTCTACTCCGGCGCTTGCACCTAAACTTGAATATGATAAGGATAATCTTTGGGTGCTTGATGGCAAGGGTGATAAAGTGCCTGCTTATCACAACGGCTGTCTTGAAGACCCACGTATGTTTTTTGTTGAGGGTGAATGTTATCTTACCCTTGCTTGCCGAATGTTTCCACCCGGACCATATTGGGAGCAGGATATTCCAACGCAGTGTTCACCCGACTGGGCACTTAAAGATGACAGTCCTTTTTTCATTGGTGACAATTACACGGTTACGGTGCTTTATAAGGTTGATTTAAAAGCCCTTGGCAAAAAAGATTACGCCAACGCTTTTACCTTTATAACCAACCTAACCGACCCAAAATACGGTCAAGACCGCGATGTCATTATAATGCCAAACAAAATGATGATTGACGGCAAGCTTCAGTATGTTATGCTTCATCGCCCGGTTACGCCAAACACATACGATGAATTTAGCGAACCAAAACCGTCTATTGTAATTTCGGCGGCACCCGATTTTTATTCTTTTGCGTTAAACGCAACTAGACGCAAGTTGATGTATTCTCCCTCTGCCGAGTGGCAAGGAAATCGCGTTGGTGCCAGCACACCGGTTATTGATATGGGCAACGGCGAATGGCTGCTTTGCTTTCACGGCAAACAAAATGATGAGTTCGGTTATGCTCAATCATTTATGATACTTCGCGAAAAGGAAAACGACTTCCCCGAAATTACACATCTTTATCCAAAGCGTTGGATAACCAATGCTGCCGATTTTGAAAGACCGGCAAAATTTGGTGTTCCTTGTGTATTTTTTACAGGAATGATAAAGCAAGACAATCAACTATTGGTAAGCTATGGCGCGGCGGATGAATTCGCCGCAACTATGACCCTTGACTACAATAAACTTGTTGAAACACTAAGAAAATATCCGTATAATAAATAAAGTAACGTGCCGCATCAAATAATGCGGCACGTTTTCTTATATTATGCCTTTAGGCTGGGTTGCGCGAAGAGCAACCCAAAGACAAACTAAGCGTAAAAGAATATGTAGATCCGTTTATTTAACCCCTTCAGGGGTAGCCAAAGAGGCAAAGACTCTAAGGCTTGAACAAAGAGAAAGCCCGCGCCTTGAGACGCGGGTCAGTCTTATAGTCTTTTAGGCCTTGTGCAAACCGCCCGTTTGACGGGCGGTTATGATTTTATTCTTCCTCTTCGTCAAAAGGAACGTCGGGCAATTCGATACCTATACTTGTAACAATAATATCGTTTTCACATAAAGTAAAAATTTCTATATTTGCTTTAACAAAATTTTCATTTTTCACTTTTTTTGTCTCCTTAAACAATATTATTGCGCATCTACGTACGCCTTTGTAGAATCACCGTACTTGATCATAGCAATAAGTAAATTGCTAAGCCGTGTATTGCCACTGCTTATTTTCGCATCAGCATACGATTCTACACTGTAGCAAATGGTGTTACTTACCTCGGTGTCACCATTAAGTACTGTAAGATAAACCGTATCGCGCATTTTTGTTACGTTAAAGCCTCTAACGTATACGTAATACGTATCTTCGCTACCGTCTATTTTTACAAATCGGCTTGCGGGTATTTCAACCGTGGTTGTACCACAAGTTGCCTTTACAACAAGATCTTTTATGTTGTCGGTTTGAATTGTGAAACGCAAGGTCGCCGATTCTTCAAGATACAAGCCTGCACCCTTCCATTTAACTGTTGGGTTATCTATTACCTTGTATTTAAGATCTTTATCAGACTGGGTTACAACGTCAGTCATGGTTCCCCATGCCTTTTGGGTATCGGTTAAATTTGCATTTACCAACTTATCTGTATTATAGTTTGTATAAGTTTGCGCTTCGGCACCGTAATTAAGCAGGTCTACAAGCAATGTGCGCAGTTTAGCGTTTGAATCATCGCCATACTTAGACAACATATTATAGCAGTAACGTCCTACGCTGTATTCGCACGTTTGTGATTTGTAGTTTGCGCCATCTTTTGTACCGCAAAGATTAGCGTAAATTATATCATTCATACGGTTAGGCGCAATTTTATCAAAGGTAAACACATAATACTGACCGTTTTCGGTGTATTTGTTTATTGTGTAATCTTTACCGCAGTATGTAAACTCGATGTATAATTCTTCGTAGCCCAATACGTCAATTACGCTTTTCTTTATCATATAGTTTACAGCGATATTGTTAGCAAGGGTAATGCTTGCACCTTCAAACACGTGTTCACCGCAAGGCCAGTAGCATACGTCACAGATGCTGTCGCTATTACTATCGGTGTGATTTTCGCTATTATAGGTTTTGCCGCAATCGATACAGATATTTGCATGGGTACTTTCACTTATATAATAATTGTCTGATGCTGTGTGAACAGCGTCTTCGGTATTATAAATAGTAAATGTATCAAAAACGCTCATATCATCAAGGAAATACGAGGTTATAGCAAACGATGTATCGGTAACTTCAAAGTGTATAGCGCTCTTACGATGTTCGTAATTTTCTGCGGCGATGTATGCGTCATTTTCATTGTAGCCCTTTTCGTAGAATTTGCTTCCTGTTGAAGAGCTTGCACAGATGTATTGTACGCCCTTGGGTGAAATTACGTAGTTATCGGTTACAACATCATCACTTACCGTTGTGCTATCAAGCATTAATTGGCTACGGGCATAAAGATGCTCGTGACCGCTAAGTACTACGTCAATACCCACGTCTGCAAATACGGGAGCGAGTTTTTTACGTATGTTAACGGTGTTGGTATCGGAAGCGTGATAACTGGTTGCAAAAAATGGTGCGTGAACAATTACTACCTGCCAGGTAGTGTTTGGATTTGCATTGATAGTTTCGCGTATAAATTCCTCATGTTGTGCTAATTGGGCGGTGGTGCCGGCTTCAAAATTTATATTCATAAACAACGTATCATTATAAATATACCAATAATTACCGCCAGCCATTGTTACACCGTATTCAGAGCTTTCATTAGGTAGGTTATAATGTTCTGAATAAGCGGTACCCTTGCCTTGACTGCTGTAGGAATCGTGAACGGGTCCTATTGTAGTGGCAACTGCATTAGAAGCGAGTTCGTCGGCAATAAACAAATCATATTGTTCCTCTGAATCGGGGGTAGTAATTTGGTCGCCTGCGGATACAATAAATTCTACATCAAAGTTTTTATCAATTTTTTCTAATGTATCAATCCATTCGTCACCGTGTGTGGTAGTGCTTATTTGAGGGTCGCCTACAAATACAAAATCATAATCTCCAAAACTACCGACGGTAAAATAATATAAATCTGAATATTTTTCGTCTACTACAAGGCGATAAACGTAATCGGTGTTTTCTCTAAGATTAGTAAGCGTTGCCTTGTTTGTATAGTAGCCTACCTTGTTAGTGGCTTTGGCTGTTGAGGCTGTTATAGTTTCATATTTGGTCGGAAACGCGCCGTCTATCATATCAGTAGCGGGCGCAAATTGTACGGTGCTTGTCTTGTTTGTAATGGTATACCACGTAAGGTTTCTTTGTGTTTCGTCAGCACCGACATTCATAATCACGCTTGAAAAAGTAGCTGCATTCGGATCTACCGTAATAGCGGTCATAGAATCCATACTAAAATATATATCAGAACTTGCACTTTGATTATTGTGCACTTCAACTGCTATTACATTTTCGCCGTCTTGCAATATTCCTGCAAGGTCATCCGCATCCATAGTAAAGGATTGACCTGCTGTGGTCATTTCGGCGTAATAAAGATTAGTGGTTTTGCCCGAATAGTCTCCGTTGCGAGAATCACAAACAATATGACCGTTAATATAAACAACCATACCGTCATCGGCATAGATTTGGAATTCTAAACCGGATAATGCTTCAACACCACTTAAATTCAGTGTAGTACGGAAGAAATATGCAGGAATAACAGTGCTTGAATCTTCTTGGTAGAGATTGAGTAAAACAGTTGGTGTACCGCAACCGTTAACCGCTGCAAGCGCACCTGCCTTTGAACCGAATTTGCCCGATGCCTTTTTCCAACTGCTATCGTCAAAATCTAAGAGTGTCCAAGCTTGTAGTGAATCAAAACCATCAGCAGGGTCTGTATTATCATCAAGATAACGCCATTCAGTTGTACTATCTATAAGCGTTTTTGAACCTATTGAGCTAACATCTATAGTCGGAACTATTCCGCTTATTCCACAATCGCAACCCTGGATATCGCCATCTATAGTTTGAATATTATGGAATGCTCGAAGTACGGGGTATGAAGTTGTAGCAAACCAAACATCCCAATCAAGCAGTGGCATAGCCGCCTTGCCTGCGGCACCGGTTGGGGCGGTATCACCGATTGACATAA
>JAZSKN010000006.1:0-17827 GCA_045534895.1 Acutalibacteraceae bacterium | reverse complement strand
TGCTTTTAGTTGTTTACCATAGTTAAGTATAAAATATTCAAAGGTTTCTTGATTAAGCCCCGAAACAGTAACGGTGTCAATATCGGGATAATTCTTAAGTACATCTATATCTGAAACTTTAATTTTCCCGCCGCTAATGTCGGCTTTTTCTTCACGAAGATACAACCCTATATGTGTTTCCGTTTTCTTGTCGTAGTCAAAACTGCCATCAGCAAAAGATTTAAAAGAAAATTTCAAAATGGTTTCACCTCACAAATGTAAATTTCCACAAATATATTATATCATATAATTTAAAATAATCAAATAGATATTAAATAAAAAATCGGCAGGAGCCAAGCCCCTGCCCTACAAATTAAACTGTATTTGTCATTGCGAGATGCGTTAGCATCGTGACAATCGGTATATCATCCGTTTGCAACGGCTGATACAAATTGGTAAAAGGCGAAAGCAGAAATATCGTTTGCTTCTATGCGGAAATTAACACCTTTATGCTCGAATTCTGCAATCATTGTCGCTTGTTTAGAGGAATAATTATGTGACATAACCGAGCCTACCGTTCCGTAAAACTTTACATAAACAGGGCCGTTTTTTGTTCCAACTATAGTCGATACTACCTCTTCATTAGGAACTACAATGCAATCTTTTGGCAAAAAGGTTTTACTTGCCTGTAAAAGATAGCTTCCCTTATCATTCGTATAAACAAATGCATTGTGGTCCATTACCAAGGTATTATCGCTCTTTTTATACCAAGCACCACAGTTTGAAGAATCTAAAACGTATTTTGCGTTAATAACGTTAAAATCTACGTTTAAATACTTTGTCGCCTCGTCAATGCTCCAATCCTTATGATAGTGGTCATCCACTGGGTGTGGTGGCGCTATATCGGAATCTTTTGTGCTTTCAATTTGATTTATATAGCAAAGTAATTTTGCGGGATCACTTACTTGTTCGCTATTTGTTGAACTGTTTCCACTACTATTACTTGACGGTGGTTCTTGACCTTCGCCGTACCAATCGCCGTCAATATCGTCTGACGTTGTATTTGTGTCATTAGAACTATTATTTAATTCATCTGACTCAATATAATCCTTTTCGCCTATAACGGTTGAATCATCAAGCATTACGGGCGGTTTGCTTTTAAATGCATCGCCCTTTACAGCAAATATTCCAATGGCTACTGCCAAGCATACGCTAAACGCGGGAATGGCGATTCGGGTAATAATTTTTCGTTTTCTTAATTTTTCGGTTTTATATTGGTCTATACGTTCAAATACAGTACTTATAGTTTCATCATAATTCTTCAAAGCTAAAGCCCTCCGTTTCAAGTCGTGATTTTAACGAGTTGCGTGCGCGATACACAAGGGTTTCTGTGTTGTGGACCGATTTTTTCATCACACTTGCCGCCTGTTTTAAGCTAAAGCCCTCAAAATAAACCAACCACAAAATTTGGCGATATTCGGGCTTTAACCTTTGCATTGCTTTGTGAAGCGTGATTTTTCTTTCCTCTTTAATATAATTTTCTTCAAGATCTGTTTGCGATTTCAGTTCAATACAATCGTCAATAGAAATCTCTTTTCTTTTAGAGCTTTTCTTTAAATAATTAATTGCAATATTGCGACCTATGGTATAAAGCCAGGTTTTAAACGAGCCGTTGCCCTTGTCACGCGGTTTTTTGGTGCCAAGCAAAACAAAGGTGTCCTCGGCTAATTCCTCGGCCGTATGTATATTGCCCACAAAGCTATTAAGATAAAGAATAAGTCCGTCCCTATATTCCCTTATAATTTCGGCAAGACCGCTTTGGTCTGCTTCTTCACGAAAACGGCGGTAGCTACTTGCACCGTTGTCCATAAGCCACTCCTCTCTGAAAGGTTGTTATACTTTACCCCTTCACTTATTACACAACAAAACTTTATAAAACCTCACACTTTATTTTATAATATTTTATAGCATAATTCAACTTATCCAAAAGAGGCATTATTTAATTTACATAGTATTGATTTTTACTCTCCTTACTGTTATAATTATTTTGTACAAATTTTCTTTCAACTTGGAGGAGTGTTTTGTGAAAAAGGCATTATCATTTGTTATGGCAATGGTATTAACAATTTCTATGATACCGATTGTATCCAACACACTTGTGGCAAATGCCGCTTGCACCAGTGGTACTACCGACTTGCTCGAATTTGGTCAATATCTTATAGATGCAGGTAGTACAAGTAAATGGTACGACTCTGTTCTTGTAGATAATGGCGAAACAGGTACTCAATACGACCCTATTATAATAGATAGTGCTGAGGAATTTGTCTACCTAGCAAAAGGTATCCCCAATGATACAGCGGGAAAATATTACAAGGTTGCTGACGGTATCAGCGCATTCGACCTTTCAAAAGGCGACCTCTCACTTAACGGTACACTGGCAGAAAACATTGACAGAATTAAAGCGAGTGGCAAAAACCACTTGGGTGGTTCACCCGGCTTTCAGGGGCATTTTGACGGTAACGGTGTTACGGTTTACGGCGCCTGGACAAATCACAACGAAGAAAATATTGGTATGTATGCCGGCCTTTTTTCAGTAACCAGTGGCGATGTAACTATAAAAAACATTAACGTTAAATTTGCTTCTTTTACTGCCAAAAACATAGCAGGCGGCATTGTTGGTTATCACGTAGGTGACGGAAACAATTCTCTCACAATCGAAAACTGTTCCGTAACCGATTCTCATATTGAGGTAAAGGCATCTGGTTGGAATGTTGGCATCGGCGGTATTGTAGGCAGTGTAAAAAACCTTAGTTCATACACAGATACCGAAGATACTGACGGCGACGGTGACACAACCGAAACCATATATGTAAATGGTGCTGTTACAATAAAAAACTGCTTTGTAAATCTTGATGAAGATTACTTTATTTCAAGTTTTGAAAAAGGCACCCAAACCGACACTACACTGCGTGGTATCCACGGTGGTGTTGCAGGGTTTATGAGCACAAATGCTCTATCTGTAAGTGATTGTGTGGTAATTGGTATTACACCATACGCCACAACAAGTTGCACTATTAACAATGATATTCAACACTCGGGACTAGCACACCATTTCAACAATATTTACACCGATCAACCCAGTGGCCAAGTTGATATAGGCGGTACGAGTGGCGTTCGCGATTTTAGCGGTAGAATATTCTCGCTAAATCAATCGCAAATGCAGGGCGCGGCGGCGCTTGATAATATGAACCTTGATCCTACCGTATGGATGGTAGACGATGTGGGCTATCCCGAACTACGCTCGGCGCACAAGGATACCGTATTTATAAAACTGTGCGGTGATGAGCATTACGAATATTGTAAGTGTGGCTTTGGCGGCGCCAAAAAACAGTGCACATACACAAATGGTATATGCACTGTATGTAACGAGGGCTCGTTAGAGCACCAATACGACGACGAGGTTGACCTTGTTTGTAATATTTGCGAATTTGAAAGGTCGTCTATCGAATTTGGTGATGTAAACGAAGACAAAAAAATTAACAATAAGGATTATGCCGCCTTAATGCGATATCTTAACGGATGGAGCGTTACCATTAACATTTATGCTTGTGATCTAAATCGCGACGAAAAAACTAATAATAAAGACTGCGCAATACTAATGCAGTATTTAAACGGATGGCACAACTGCCTACACAAATATTCTGCCGTAAGCTGTGACACCCCAAAAACTTGCGTAGATTGCGGTAATAAACTGGGCGAAGCCATTGGTCACAATTACGTTACAGGCGAATGCTCAAGATGCGGTGTTTATAGCGAAGACTACTGCCCAAAGCTTTATTTTACAGGTGATATGTCAGAAATAACTCTCGAATCACAAAGAAATAAAGATATTGTTTGTAACATAGACGTCGAATATCGTAGCAAAGAACAAATTGTAAATAGAAGTGCTAAAATAAAAATACAAGGCTCGTCAAGTACACAGTGGCGCAAAAAGAACTATACTATCACTTTCTATGAGGAAAATAATTTTGATAAAAAGCAAGGCATAGATGTTGGCTGGGGCTCGCAAAACAAATATTGCTTAAAGGCCAACTGGATAGACAAAACACACTCGCGAAATGTTGTTACGGCAAAGCTTGCCGGTGAAATTCAAGAAAAATACGGACTGTTAAATACCGCACCAAACAACGGCGCAATAGACGGTTTCCCTGTTGAAGTGTATATAAACGGTGAATTCCACGGCCTATATACTATGAATATTCCTAAAGACGAATGGCAATTCAATATGGATAAAGAGAATCCTGATCACATAGTAATAGGTGGCGGTGGATGGGAAGATCCGGTGTTGTTTAAGGAAATCCCAACCGATTTTGGCAACGAAAACAGTTGGGAGGTTGAAGTTGGCCCCGAAGATGATGCAACCCTTGCAAAATTACAACGCTTGGTAGATTTTGTTCTTAACAGTAGTGACGAAGATTTTAAATCAAAATTTAGCGAATATCTAAATCTTGATTCAACTCTAAATTATTATGTCATGATGAACTATGCCTGGATGCCTGATAACGTTGGCAAAAATATGCTGCTTGCAACCTATGATGGCAACGTATGGTATCCGTCACTTTACGACCTCGATACTACCTGGGGCGCACATTGGACAGGCGGCTACCTATACAACTATTCATCCGGTGTTGTAAACGGTAGCAACAGCTTACTGTGGCAACGTTTTGAAAAACATTTTAAGCCTGAAATAGCTGCTCGTTATTTCGAGCTACGTAACAGTGTTTTAGACACCGAGTACGTAATGTCAAAATTCCACGAGTTTTATGGCACAATACCACAAGAAATATTAGACCGTGAGACTGCAAAATGGACTCGAACAGACGACCCAATACCCGGATTTGATTTGTCACAAATTCAAGACTATCTTGACACTGTAATTCCTCGTTTAGATGCTAGATTTTCTTCTTGGTATATTGAGTAAAACAAAGCCACAGACAACAAGTCTGTGGCTTTAATTTTTTCTTGATTTAATGATTGTGTGTGATATAATTACATTTAAAGGATGTGGTAATTATGAATATATTTCCCCCAAAAGCGCGTGTTTGTTTTATAGGTGATAGCATCACCCACAGTAATATGCATTTAGCACATATTGTTGCCTACTATCGCGAGCATTTTGCTGATGCAAAGGTAGAATTTTATAACTGTGGTATTTCGGGCGGTGTACTTGGCACTACACTTGGTTTTTTTGACGAAGATGTTGCGCTTTACAACCCAACCCACGCAGTAATTATGATTGGTATAAATGATGCTGCGCGTTGGGCACTTACTTTTGAAGGAGAGTCAAAATACCAAACCATTAAAGATGCTTTTGAAAGTTACAAAGCCAATCTTTCCACGCTTTGCCAAAAATTAGAAAATATGGGAGTTCAAATCACCCTTTGCACCCCTACCCCTTATGCCGAATACATACAAAGTGATGAGCCTGTTTTACGCGGCGGTTATGCGCTGATGTTAGGGTATGCAGAATATATAAAGGCATTTGCAAAAGAAAATGGTTATCCAGTTTGTGATTATCATTCGTATATGACAAAGGCTTTACAAACCGAAGAACTTTATTGCCCCGATTACGTGCATCCTACTGACCGCGGTCAATATCATATGGCAAAGTGCTTTTTAGAGCATCAAGGTCTGGAAATTGGTGAAGAAAAACCGTTACCCGCCGACGTACAAGCCTGGCACGAAACGGTGGGCAAAATCCGCCACATTTATGCTACCGAATATAACGTTATACGCGTATTAAGCGGTTATAAGCAGGATTGCTATAATCTATCTAACGATGAACGCGCCGCAAAAATAAAAGAGTATCTCGAAACCGAACAAAACGACCCGTACGTTGATTACTTTAAACAGCTATGCCAAAAATACCCCGAATTCAAAGCGCAACAACAAGAAAATATACAGTTTGTAATTGATTTTATGAAAAATCAGTAAAGCAAAAGCCACCGAAAACTCGGTGGCTTTTAATTATTCAAAATCTATTTTAAAAGGTAGTGTTCCTTTGGCTTCGAGTTTGCCTGCAAGCACGTCTATAGCGTGAAGCTGAGAATCGGGCATCATATAGCCAAAAAGACGACGTGGTGTATGAAGAAGTGGCTTTACAGCGAAAGGATTGCCAAAGTGCAAAACTGCCGATACCTTACCCGACATAATAAGCGAATTAATTACGTACTCTGCTCTGCGTGTAAGGCAATCGGTACCAAGGTATGGCCCCGTAGCACAATAGGTAATAAACACAACCTCGCTATGCTTTGTAGCGGCAAGCAACACACGCTCGTTGTCGGTAGCGGATGAAAATTCGGGGAAAAACTCTATATCAGAATCGGGGAATTCTTGTCTGATTTTATCGGCAATATTATTCGGGTTATACCACTTACCAAAACACACTTCCCCTGCGATTTCTTTTGATGTTTTATTGTCAGTAAGTATAACAAACAGCTTTTTATTATCGGTATCAAGCGCCGCTGTAACACCGTCATCAGTTATTGCGGTTATGCAGTCTTTAGCTACGTTGTCAAGAGACACTCGATCAGCATCGGTAAACTCGCAAGTATCGGGCGCCGCACCCAACATTTGCTGTACTGCAAGCACCCGACGCACCGCCTCGTTAAGTCGCTCCTCACTAAAGGCACCGCCATAATAATTCTTTTTAAGCATCTCAAAAGATTGCTTATTGGTAGAGCGATAATTTGGCAATACAATATCATTGCCTGCCGCTACTGCTAACCCCAAAATGTTTTCTTCGCCCCAATCCTGCAAAATAGCCATCATTGCCATAGAATCGGTAAAGCAAAGGCCGTCAAAGCCCATTTCTCTTATAACATCACTCACCTTTTTTGAAAGCGATGCAGGATGAACGGGGTCAATATTGCTAATTACTCGATGGCTTGTCATAATTGATGGCAAAAGTCCTTTTTCCATCAAATACTTATATGGCACAAGGTCTAAATTTATAATTGATTCTTTCGACACGTCGGACGGTGTGTTGGTCATATGTAAATCTATAGTTACCGCTTCACCACCGGGGTAATGCTTGCCGCAGGTTAAAAAGTTATTTTGGGCGCAAACCTCGGCTATAAGCTCGGCCGCGCGACCTACACGCTCGGGGTCATCAGAAAAATGCCTGTGAACACTGCAAGGACCGTCCGACTGTAAAACGTCTAAAACAGGGCCCCACATACTGTTGTAGCCGTCAAGCCTTGCCTCGTAAACTGTGCCGCGAGCAAAGGCGCGATAATATTCGTCATTGTCGCAAGCAGCAAGTGCCATAAGCGGAATTTTTGGCAGCTTACCATTGGGGTAGCCCATTTCCATATCGGTAATGATAATAATTGGATAATCGGCTACAGCCAGCACCTCTTTCATAACATCAAGTTGAGAAAGAGGCACCTGAACACAACCAAGGGAATGATTTTTTATAAGCTCTAACGTATATTCTAAATTTTCTTTATCGTTGGGATGAAAATATCGCGCGCACATTAGCATACCAAGCTTTTGTTCGGTTGATAGCTCATCTATGTTTAAGAAGGTTTTCATAAAGACTCTCCTTTTCTATAGAGTTTTTTAAATTATATCAGTTTGTTTTATTACCGTCAAGCAACCGTGACTTTACAATTAAAGCAATTAAAAAATATAACCCCCATGATTTTCAAAAAATCGTGGGGGTACTTTTTATCATGTATAGTACGATTGTGTTATTTTGTATGGATTTTCTATTGCATTTTTTGTCGATTCGACAACAATATTTAACTCTTCGACTGAAATCATACCGTTTACGGCAAAAATCGTATCATAAACATCTTGCCCTGTAAGGTGACAATACCAGGTAAACGCCGCTATGTGATAACCAAATTCTTCGCTTAGATGCGAACCGTCATCAAGATGAACATTATTTTTAAGCTTTGAAGTACGAGCATTCATAATGGCGGCACCAACAGGCGCTACCGAATCAAATTTACCGCTTGGAATAACTATATCGTTTGTGCAATTTACTATGCTTTCATACATAAATTTTTCGTCGCCGTTATAGTTATTTGGCGTCAACCATTTTGAACCGTCTTGGTAACCCCATATCAAGTGCCATATAAGCTTAGAATTTGGACATTTGCTTTTAATATAATCTGCAACATTATTAAGGTTTTTGTAACCGTCGGCTTTGCCCGAAAGGCCCGAACTGTTTTGTGTGGTTATAACATCCCAGTCGCCCTCAGCCAAAAGGCTGTCGATATTGCAGTCTTTAGTGGACGTCCAATTGCCGTTATTATTTCTAAACACCTCATACGCGGCATTGCCTTTTTGTATATTTTCCCAATGTTGATCAAGCGAGCAGCCTGCGATATACATCACCGCAATATCTACGTTTTTAACGCCTTCCGCCTTGCAAATATCATACAGCTCCCACAAAGCGTTTTTGCCATAGCTGTTGCTTATTGAAAGCAATTTTATACTCTCTATAGGATATTTCTTTGTATAACTGTCACCGCAGTTTTGACAACTATATTTTTTCGTTCCTGCTTTAAAGAGCTCTGCTGTTTGCTCAATTGTTTCGCTGTATTTATGCGAGCAGTTTTTGGAATCGGTTTTAGAAGAAATATCATCTAATGATGTTGAGTTTTCACTTTTACTTGGTATATCGGTTACACTTGACATATTATCATCACCTTGCGCATTATTCGAAGTGTCCGTTGTGTTATCTATTATAATCTCTTCTGTTATAACCACTTCAGAATAATTTGACTGTATATCGTTGTTATCATTACACCCACAAAACAAAGTTAAAATTAAACAAAAACTTAAAGTTAAACAAACCAATTTTTTCATATTATATCACCCTAATAATACATCTAACACAAGCATCACGCAAAAGCCTACTATCATAGAGTAGGTTGCTGCGCGCTCGTGGCCGTGGGCGTGGGTTTCATTAAGCATTTCGTCACTTACAACGTAAAGCATTGTACCGCCTGCAAAGCTTAAAGCAATTGGCAAAATAACAGTTGCTATATTTACAGCTAAATAACCTATAAGAGTGCCTATAACCTCAACAACACCCGTAGCAATAGCGCAAGCCATAGTCTTGCGTGGACTAATGCCTGCCGCGAGCATTGGCGCTATAATTACCATACCCTCAGGTATGTTTTGTAGCGCTATACCGCTTGCTATAAGCAATGCCTGACCGCTATCGCCCGTGCCAAAACCAACACCTGCGGCAATGCCCTCGGGCAAATTGTGAATAGCTATAGCCAATACGAAAAGCAGCACTTTATTAATATTTGCGTTATTGTGATTTTCACTGTCTACACCGGCAAGTCGATGCAAGTGAGGAATAAGCTTGTCCATAAGATTAAGGCATATAGCACCTGCAAAGATGCCGATAATGGCATACAAAAGCCCCCACTTACCACCTAATTCTACCGATGGCAGTATTAGCCCGATAACCGCCGCAGCAAGCATAATACCCGCAGCAAAAGACATAACAACATCAGAAAATTTGTGTGATACTTTTTTAAACACAAAGCCTATTATAGCACCTATAACGGTTGCCATACCAACGCCGAGTGCAGTTATTAATACTTCTTTCATTTTTGTCCCCTGTTACAAATATTTTTGTATCTCTTCATATCCACAAAGCAAATAATCTTTGTTATGACAGTCGGATGAGAAAATCATTTTTTTACCGTGCGATTTAAAATACTCAATAATTTCTTTTGACGGATACGGCGCTTTTACATGACCACGTGCAATACCACCCGTGTTAATTTCTACCACGGCAGGTGTTTTTATAATAGCGTCAGCCGCCGCCTGCCACGCCGCAATATAACGCGGATGCTTTGTATCAAAAAGGCTTCCGTCAGCGTTATATTTTGTAATCAAATCAAAGTGACCGATTATATCACATTTAAGCTTATTATAAAGCTTGGCAACAGTGGCGTAATAATCCTCAATATAGGCATAAAAATCGCCGCCGTAATGCTTGTTTACAGCCTCTATCTGCTTTTCGCGACTGTAGTCAATGCAAAGATATTCACCGTTTTTATAAATATAATGCACCGAACCTAAAATATAATCATAATCATCCATCGGCTCGTCACTGTGATAATCATATTCTATACCGAGCAGTATTTTAATTTTATCCTTATATTTTTCTTTTAAAGCATTTATTTCTTTTTTGTAAAGCTCGGTACCCTCGCGCGTCATACAAGGCTCTAAATCAAATGCGGTATAGGAGTGCCCCGAAAAGCCTATTTCAGAAAACCCAAGTTCTATTGCCTTTTGTACCATTTCTTCGGCTGTGCTTTTGCCGTCGCAATAGGTGGTGTGCGTATGATAGTTATAAAGCATTATTTTGTCATCTTTTCCTGTTTTACTTTGTGATCGATTATATGACGAGAAGCAAGCTCGCGATGAACGTCCTCTACGCTGATGCCCATCTGCACCATAAGCACCATTGCGTGATAGGCAAGGTCGGCAAGCTCGTAAACCGTTTCGTCCTTATCGTCTGCCTTGCCCGCGATAATAACCTCGGTACACTCTTCGCCGACTTTTTTGAGTATTTTATCAATACCTTTTTGGAACAGATAGGTTGTGTATGAGCCTTCGGGTTTTTCTATCTTACGGCCTACAAGCATATCATAAAGGTTTTGTAGTGAAAATTCGTGCAATTCTTGCGATTCCCACACGGGATTTGTAAAGCAAGAATCGGTACCCTTATGGCAAGCGGGGCCGTCTTTTTCAACCACTACAGCCAAAGCATCGTTATCGCAGTCGGCAGTAATGCTTACTATATGCTGATAGTTGCCACTTGTTTCACCTTTTAGCCAAAGTTCATCACGTGAACGGCTGTAAAAACAAGTGAGTCCCTTTTCCATAGATATTTTAAGACTCTCTTTGTTCATATATGCTACAGTTAAAACCTTTTTAGTGATACTGTCTACCACAACAGCAGGAATTAAACCTTTTTCGTCAAATTTAAGTTCGTCAATATTTACCATAATTATAACCTCACGATTATGTTATTATTTTTTAATTCTCTTTTTAAATCAGGAATAGCAACTTCTCCAAAATGGAAGATTGAAGCCGCAAGACCCGCATCAATATCGGGGATTTCTTTAAATAAATCTATAAAGTGCTGTATATTACCGGCGCCACCCGATGCAATAACCGGAACCTTTACAGCATCACATACAAGCTTTAAAAGCTCTATATCAAAGCCTTGCTTTACACCGTCGGTATCGATAGAATTTACTACTATTTCGCCGGCACCGTTTGCCACACCCTGTTTTATCCAGTTTATCGCTTCAATGCCTGTGTCTTCTCGGCCGCCTTTTGCAAATACGTGAAACGCACCGTCAACACGCTTTATATCTACCGATAATACAACACATTGGTCACCATATTTGTGAGCCGCCTCTTTTATTAAATAAGGGT
Organism: Acutalibacteraceae bacterium; assembly: GCA_045534895.1. Lineage (GTDB taxonomy): Bacteria > Bacillota > Clostridia > Oscillospirales > Acutalibacteraceae > UBA737. The sequence goes on along the minus strand of JAZSKN010000006.1, from coordinate 6,364 downwards.
TTTTTATAGCGCCCGAATTAACGCTTACCTTATCGGCGCCGCATTTTAACACGCGGTCAAAGTCGTCTACCGTGTTTATGCCGCCACCAACGGTCAGCGGTATAAAAATTTCACTTGCAACCTTAGTCAGTATATCGGTAAAAAGCTGTCTGCCCTCGTAAGACGCCGTTATATCATAAAACACAAGCTCGTCAGCTAAACTGTCAGAATAAGCTCTTGCAAGCTCAATTGGTGACGATACGTCATTAAGACCTTTAAAATTCGTTCCCTTTACTACCCTGCCGTCTTTTATATCAAGGCAGGGAATAATTCTTTTTGTAATCATTTAGCCGCCTCCAAAGCGTCTTTTAAATCAATAGCACCTATATAATAAGCCTTGCCTATTATAGCACCGTAAATGTTCATTTCACGAAGTTTTTTAACATCATCAAGTGTTGATACGCCACCCGATGCCGTAATATTCATTGAATATTTTTGTGATAATTTTTTATAAAGCTCAAGGTTTGTGCCACGCATAGCACCGTCCTTTGAAATATCGGTACAAATTATGTATTTAACGCCGATATCTTGCATATCGCAAAGAAAATCTTCAAGTGTAATTTGTGACTTTTCGAGCCATCCTTTTATAGCAATAAACCCGTCTTTTACATCGGGGCCAACGGCAATTTTATCGCCGTATTTTTTGACTGCCTCTTTTAAAAACTCGGGGTTAGTAACTGCCGCAGTGCCAAGTATTACGCGGCCTACGCCCGCTGACAAATATTTTTCGACAGTAGCCATATCACGAATGCCGCCACCAATTTCAACAAATAGGCTTGTCTCGTTTGCTACTTGACTAACTATGTCAAGATTAGGTGTTGTGCCGTCTTTAGCGCCCTCTAAATCTACCATATGAATATGTGTAGCGCCCGTCAATTCAAAATCGCGTGCAATTTCGATTGGATTTTCGCTGTAAACGGTCATATTTTGGTAGTCGCCCTTATAAAGACGAACTGCCTTTTTATCATACAAATCTATTGCAGGAAAAATTATCATTTTTTACTCCATTTCACAAAAAGCTCGCAAGATATTTAGCCCTACCTCGCCGCTTTTTTCGGGATGAAATTGGCATCCCATAACGTTGTCTTTTTGTACCGCGGCAGTAAGCTCTTTGCCGTACTCTGCCGTAGCAATTACACTGTCATTACAGTCGGTTGCATAAAAAGAATGAACAAAATATACACAATCGTTTTGGTTTATATATTTAAACAAATTACTTTCTTTAGTAAAATGCAATGCATTCCAACCAATGTGTGGAATTTTTAAATCAGCAGGAATACTGTCCTTCATAGGAACAATATTACCTTTTAAAAGACCTAAACCCTCGTGGCAACCGTATTCATAGCTTTGCTGGAAAAGCATTTGCATACCAAGGCAGATACCCATAAGCTTTTTGCCTTTTTGCGCTTGTTCAACTATTACTTTATCAAGACCGCTGTCACGCAGTTTGCGTGCCGCATCCTCAAATGCGCCAACACCCGGTAGTATTATTCCGTCTGCGTCGCTTATTACTTGCGGATCTGCAGTAACTACTATTTCTGCGCCTATTTTATTAAAGGAAGAAATAAGCGAAAAAAGGTTACCCACACCATAATCTACTATTGCTATCATGCTATAACACCTTTCGTAGATGGAATATCATCAGCAAAAGCCTTGTCGATAGCTACCGCTGTACGAAGTGTGCGAGCAATAGACTTAAAGCAACCCTCAATTATATGGTGAGAATTTTCGCCCGCAAACTTAACCATATGTGTAGTAATGCCCGAATTATAGGCAAAAGCGGACCAAAACTCGTGATTAAGCTCGGTGTCAAAATCTCCTACCTTTTCGGTTGGCATTTCCACCTCGTAATAGCAGCCACCTCTGCCCGAAATATCAACAGCGGTAAGAATTAACGACTCATCCATAGGCAGTGTAGTATCACCATAACGGTTAATACCCTTTTTATCACCCAATGCTTCTTTAAAGGCTTGGCCCAATGCTATACCGATATCTTCGGTGGTGTGATGATAATCGACCTCTATGTCGCCTACACATTTTACCGTCATATCGAAGCGACCGTGACGGGCAAAAAGGGTTAACATATGGTCTAAAAACGGACAGCTTGTATCACAAACCGACTCGCCCTTGCCGTCAAGGTTAAGGGTAAGCTTAATATCGGTTTCGGCTGTTTTTCTTATAATTTGGGCAGTTCTCATTTTAATTCTCCTCTAATATTAGAGTTATTGTCTCTATAAGTTTTTGCATTTGATCTAAAGTACCTATCGTAATGCGATTGTACCGGCAAATTACGTCCTTGGTAAAATGGCGAACTAATATACCTCGATTTTTAAGCTCAAGATAAAGCTTTTCGCCATCAATTTTATCGCTCTTTGCAAATACAAAGTTTGCTTTTGACGCTAGTACCTCAAAGCCTAATTTTTGAAGCTTCTCCACAGTCCACTCGCGATTATCGATAATTGTTTTGCAGTTGTTCATATAATAATCGTTATCAATAAGCGCTGCAGCGCCTGCGGCATCGGTCATACGGTTTACGTTATATGGATTTGTAGAGTATCTTATTGTATTGAGGTCAGCTATAAGTGACTTATTACCTATTGCAAAACCAAGTCTGGCACCTGCCATAGAGCGTGATTTTGAAAAGGTTTGTACAACAAGCAAGTTGTCATATTTATCTACAAGAGAAACAGCACTTTCAGCGCCAAAATCTACGTAAGCTTCATCAATGATAACTACATTATTAGGGTTTGATGAAACAATTTTTTCAATTTGTTGGAGTGTAAGTGCAATACCTGTCGGTGCATTTGGATTTGCAATAACCACTGTTTTGTTCACGCCAATATAATCGTTTATATCAATTGTAAAATCACTTTTAAGCGGTATTTCAGTATACGGTATACGGTTAAGCTCGGCAAAGACAGGATAAAATCCGTAAGTAATGTTAGGAAATACAAGTGGATTTTTCTCGTCAGCAAAAGCCATAAATGCAAAATTTAATACCTCATCAGAGCCGTTTGTAACTATTACCTGATTCGTGTCTACTCCATAAACTCTTGCAAGCTCACGACGCACATTGGTACATTCAGGGTCAGAATAAAGCTGCAGTTTTTTACTTTCATTAAGAACGGCTTCGCTTACTGCCTTTGACGGTGCAAACGGTGACTCGTTGGTATTAAGCTTTATATACTGCATATCCTTTGGCTGTTCACCGGGGGTATATGGGGTAAGATTTTTTAATTTGCTTGTAAAAAATTTACTCATTATTTGTCCTCAAATCTAATGGTAGCACTTCTTGCGTGTGCATCCAAGCCCTCTTTTTGTGCAAAGTAAGATACCTTGTCTGCTACTTTTTCTAAAGCATCAGCAGTAAAATATGTAAACTGTGATTTCTTTACAAAGTCATCTACTGAAAGCGGTGAAGAAAATCTTGCGGTGCCGCTTGTGGGTAGCGTGTGATTAGGTCCTGCAAAATAGTCACCCAAAGCCTCGGGACAATATTTACCCATAAAGATTGAGCCTGCGTGTTTAACCTTATCAAGATAATCAAACGGATTTTCAACACATAGCTCTAAGTGCTCGGGTGCTATTTCATTTGCAATGTCGATAGCGAGCATTAAATTATCTTTTGCTACTATAATTTTGCCGTTATTATCAATAGAAGTTCTTGCAATTTCGGCGCGAGGAAGCTCGGGTATTTGAATTTCAAGTTCATCGCTTACCTGCTTTGCAAAATCAAGACTATCGCAAACAAGCACAGCGCTTGCCATTTTGTCGTGCTCGGCTTGACTTAAAAGATCGGCCGCTACAAAACGCGGATTTGCAGTAGAATCGGCAACAACCAAGATTTCACTGGGACCCGCTATCATATCGATAGACACCTTGCCAAACACCTGCTTTTTGGCTTCAGCAACAAATGCGTTACCGGGACCTACAATTTTATCAACCTTTGGAATAGACTCGGTGCCGTAAGCCAAAGCTGCTACAGCCTGTGCGCCGCCTACCTTAAATATGCGGTCAACACCTGCAATTTTTGCCGCCGCCAATATTACGGGATTAACCTTGCCACTTAATGACGGTGGTGTTACCATTACAATTTCTTTACAGCCTGCAATTTTTGCAGGAATGCTGTCCATAAGCACAGTTGACGGATATGCCGCCGTGCCGCCCGGTACATAAAGACCTACTTTTTCGATAGAGGTTACCTTTTGACCGGTTACTACGCCGTCTTGCTCATTTATAATAAAGCTGTTTTTAACCTGTTTTGAGTGAAAAGCACGAATGTTTTCGGTAGCTTCCTTTATTATGTTTACAAACTTTTCGTCAACGAGTGAAAAAGCCTCGTCAATTTCTTCTGAAGTAACCTCAAGGGATTTCAAATCTGCTTTGTCGAACTTTAAAGCATATTCAAAAATTGCCTCATCACCGCGGTTTATTACGTTTGCTATAATATCGCTTACAATACCCTCAACATTTGTTGCAATATTGTCACGTGCAAAGATTTCTTCATTTGAAACCTCACCGTAGTTATATATTTTAATCATTTGCTTGCACCTGTTTCTTAATTGATTCTACTATTTTTTCAATATCATCGCCCTTAAATTTAAAGCTTGATTTATTAGCGATAAGTCGGGCACTTATAGGAACGATTTCACTTTTTACTTCAAGATTATTTTCTTTTAGCGTAGTACCTGTTTCTACAATATCAACAATAACGTCTGAAAGTTTTAAGATTGGCGCTATTTCTATTGAACCGTTAAGCTTAATAATATCAATCTCGCGACCAAGCGATGCATAGTAATTTGCCGCAATATTTGTAAACTTGGTAGCAACCTTTAAGGTCTTTTGCCCGTCATCGTGAAATTCGTTTGGAGCGGCTACTGCCATACGGCATTTACCTAAGTTTAAATCTAAAAGCTCGTAAACATCAGGCACATACTCAAGCAAAATATCTTTGCCTGCAACACCTATGTCGGCGGCGCCACGTTCAACGTAGATTGCAACGTCAGATGGTTTAACCCAAAAGTAACGAACCCCGCGCTCTTCATTTTCAAAAATAAGCTTGCGGTTGTTTTCTTTGATAGAGGGGCATTCGTAACCGGCTGCTTCAAACATAGCGTAAACCTTTTCTCCAAGTCTGCCTTTAGGCAGTGCAACGTTTAACATTTATACCCCTCCCTTTATATTTTTAAGTTCTTTATATCTTATTTTATCTATGTCGGCACTTTGTACCGACACGGTTTTACCGGACGATACAATCTGCTGCACAGTATTGATTAGAATATTTTTATCGGTTATGTCATCACACAGCAGTAAAACATCTACATCAAAGTCCTGCTTTTCATTTGGCAAATCCTCAAGTAAATCAAGATAAATGGCAAAACCAATAGCACCTGATTTTCGCCCCATTTTATAAAGTAGATTATCATACTGACCGCCTGAAAGCACGCTTTGAGAAAGACCGTTGATATAACCTTTAAATACAATACCGTTATAATAATTCATATCACTCACAGCAGAAAAATCAAACTTTATTTTACCACCATAGGATAGATTGTCAAGCATATTAGATAATGTTTTTAATATATTTATATTGTCTTGACTTATATACTCTTTTAATGAGCCTAATTCTTGCAAAACAGAATTTCTTTCACCATAGATAGAAACTAACTTTTGAAGTGCTTTTTTATCAAATTCTGCCACGCCGTTTTCATCGCAAATTCGAGCGAGATCGTGTGCGTTTTTATCGGAAATATATTTTATGGCTTCACTTTTAAAACTTGAATTTTTGCATATATTATCGAGCAACGAAGAAAGCAAGCCAAGATGTGAAACCTCGAGCACAAAATCGGTTGATATAAGTGAAAGACTTTCTGCCGCCATAACTATCATCTCATATATGTCGTAGAGGTTTACATCGCCTATACACTCAACACCGGTTTGCATAATTTCTTTAAACTGATTTGTATTTTCAGATACGCGGTAAACATTTTCGTTATAACAAACTTTTTGCTTAAAGCCTTCGATGTCTTCGCCATTTTTTATTATAGATAATGTTACATCCGGCTTTAAGGCTAATAATTTTCCGTTTGTATCATTGAATGCAATAATACGGTCACTTACCAGAAAATCCTTATTTTGAATATAAAACTCATATTCTTCAAATTTGCTCATTTTAAATGGCTTATAACCATATTTGCCATAAAGCTCACGTAAAGCAAATATTGCTTTTTCTTCGTTCCTTAAAATACTGTTGTAAATCATTGTTTATCATCCCCACATCTGCTAATAACAATATCGTAACCACCTGTGCCATATTCACAACATT
>JAZSKN010000053.1:0-7423 GCA_045534895.1 Acutalibacteraceae bacterium | reverse complement strand
GCAAGCAAGAGGCCGCAGGTTCATCCAGCTTCAAAAACAAAAAACAGAGCAACTTCAGTTGCTCTGTTTTTTATGGTCCGAGTGACAGGACTTGAACCTGCGGCCTCTTGACCCCCAGTCAAGCGCGCTACCAGCTGCGCCACACCCGGATAATACTAATTTTTATCATTTACAGATATAGCGCTTGACCCCGCTGCCCAAGCAGCCAGCTGCGCCACACCCGGATAATACTAATTTTTATCATTTACAGATATAGCGCTCGACCCCGCTGCCCAAGCAGCCAGCTACGCCACACCCGGATAATGCTGATTTTTATCGTTTATAGATATAGCGCTTGACCCCGCTGCCCAAGCAGCCAGCTGCGCCACACCCGGAAACTTCAATTATTAATTGTATTGCCTGACCGAAACATTATACAACGGTCAGGCAATAATGTCAATGATTTTTTAAATAAAAATTAATCGGCAAAGCCTGATTCAACCAAAGCTACAAGGCCGGCCATTGCGTCAGCTTCATCACTGCCGTCGCAAATGATTTTAATACTTGTGCCGCCAATAATGCCAAGTGAAAGAACACCAAGTAAACTTTTAGCATTTACCTTTCTTTCGTCCTTTTCAACCCAGATAGATGATTTAAACTCATTTGCCTTCTGAATAAAAAAGGTTGCGGGGCGGGCATGAAGACCAACTTGATTTTGAATTACTACGTCTTTAACACACATCTTAAAAACTCCTTGAAAAGTAAATGTTTAAATTTATAACAAAAATTATATGTTTGCTATGATACTATTATAACACATTTAATGCCGTAGTCAATTGTTTGTTAAAAAGTTCTAATATTTATCCAACTTTTTGTTTGTTTTAAATGTCAAATTTGGTAAAAATGATAACAAATTATTTGCGTTTTCGTTTTTTTTCTGGTTCAAGACCCAAAAGCTTGCGGTCTTGCTTATCAAGCTCTACCTTTTCAAACATTTCGGGACGCAAATTTTGTGTTATTTCAAGCGATTGCTTGCGCCTCCATTTAGCAATTTCAGCATGGTTGCCCGAAAGCAAAACCTGTGGTACCTCGCGTCCGTTCCAAACAGCAGGACGCGTATACTGTGGGTATTCAAGCAATCCCGAAAAGTGACTCTCGTCTTCAAAACACAGGTCGTCGCTAAGCACACCGGGTAACATTCGACAAACGGCATCTGCAAGGCAAAGAGCAGGTAACTCGCCACCCGTAAGCACAAAATCACCAATCGAAATTTGTTCGTCTACTATTTCTTCAAGTACACGCTCGTCAACGCCCTCGTAATGTCCGCAAAGCAAAACTATACGGTCAAGCTTTGAAAGCTCTACAACCTTTTTTTGTGTGAGGGTAGTGCCTTTGGGCGAAAGATATATCAAATGAGGCTTGGGTTCGTTTTCATCATAAAGACTTTTATAACAATTATAAATCGGCTCTGCCGCCATAACCATACCCATACCGCCGCCATAAGGCATATCGTCAACCTTGTTGTGCTTGTTGTTTGCAAAATCACGTATATTGTGGCACTCAAGTGACACCTTGTCTGCCTTTCTGGCGCGACCAATAATGCTTTCACTTAGCACGCTTTCGCACATTTCGGGAAAGAGGGTAAGTATGTCAATCTTCATCGTCAAAAATCCCCTTTAAAGGTCGAATTTTTATAGTATCGGTATTAATATTTACATCAACAATAACGTCGGCTATAGCAGGAACCAAATATTCGCGCTCACCGTTTTTAATGTGCCACACATCGTTAGCGCCTGTGGGTGAGACATCACACAAAGTGCCAAGCAACACGCTTGTATCGGCATCATAAACCTGCGAGCCTATAATTTCGCTTACAAAGTATCTACCTTCGGGCAGTTTTGCATCACTGCGCTTAATATATAGCACTTGATTACGCAACTTTTCGGCTTGCTCAATTGTTTCTACATCTTTAATAGCTGCTATAACCACGTTTCCGTGAGGGGTGATTTTGTTCATTTGAATTTTGGTTTTACCGCCATCAATATAAAAACTTTTAAATTTGGTTAAAAATTCACCGTCGTCACTCCAAGGTTGAATGCGCACCATACCACGAACACCGTGTGTGCCTACAAATTTACCTATTTCTAAAAATTCTTTCTTCATTTTGTCACCTTTATATTATATGTAAAAACCCCCGTAAATGCGGGGGTTTAATTTTTATTTATGCTCGCCTTGCGGCGAGCGTAATGCTTAGTCGATTTCTACAACGATCTTTTCTCGGGTTTGGTTAGCGGCGGCACGCATAACTGTACGTATTGCTTTTGCAATGCGACCCTGCTTGCCAATAACTCTGCCCATATCGTTTTCAGCTACGTTAAGGTGATAAACAATAACACCTTCATCGTTTGGCTCATCAACAGTAACATTTACTGCATCCGGATTTTCAACAAGACCCGATGCAATAGTAATAAGAAGTTCTTTCATAACAGTAGTTCCTATCTAATAATTAAAGAACGCCGTTCTTTTTAAGCAATGCTTTAACGGTATCGGTAGGCTGTGCGCCGTTGCCGATCCACTTCTTTGCTGCCTCAGCGTCAATGTTAACGATTGCAGGTTCTTTAGTAGGATCGTAGTAACCGATTTCTTCGATAAAACGACCGTCACGTGGATAACGTGAGTCTGCAACTACAACACGGTAGAAAGGAGCTTTTTTAGCACCGATTCTGCGAAGTCTGATTTTTACTGCCATTTTACTGCACCTCCAAAAAAAGTTTGTTTATATTTATTTTAAAGAGAAAACTCTTAAAAACCTAAGTTGTTAAATTGATTGGGGTTAAACCCGCGCATCATACGTTTTTTACCCTTGCCGTTCATTTGCTTAAACATCTTTTTCATTTGCTCGTACTGTTTTATAAGACGGTTAACATCCTCGACCGTTTGTCCACAGCCTGCGGCAATACGACGACGTCGTGATGCGTTTAAAATCTCAGGCTTGCGACGTTCTTTTGCTGTCATAGATTTAATAATAGCCTCTACGCGAAGCATCTGACGATCATCAATATCTACGTCACGAAGCTGTTTTTCCATACCCGGAAGCATAGAAAGTACACTCTTTAAGCTGCCCATTTTTTTAATTTGCTGAAATTGCTCAAGCAAATCATTCATATCAAAGCGATTTTCGGCAAGCTTTTTTGCCGCTTCTTCGGCCTTTTTTTCATCAAGCTGCTGCTCGGCACGCTCAATAAGAGAAAGCATATCGCCCATACCAAGTATACGGCTTGCCATTCGCTCGGGATGAAATTCTTCAAGCTGATCTAACTTTTCACCAACGCCGGCAAACATAATAGGCTTGCCTGTAACCGCTTTTACCGACAATGCCGCACCGCCACGGGTGTCGCCGTCTAACTTGGTAAGAACAATGCCGTCAATTTCAAGTATATCGTTAAATGACTTTGCAACGTTTACAGCGTCTTGACCTATCATAGAGTCAACAACAAGCAATATGTTGTTAACCTCAACGCATTCGGTAATGCGCTTAAGCTCTTGCATAAGCTCTTGGTCAACGTGTAATCGACCTGCGGTATCAAGTATAACGTAATCGTGACCGTAATCACGCGCGTGTTTGATTGCCTCAACAGCTATTTTTTCAGGCTTTTCGGTACCCATTTCAAAAACAGGGGTATCAACCTGACTGCCCACAACCTTTAACTGCTCTATTGCGGCAGGACGGTATATATCACAAGCGACAAGCATAGGTCTGTGACCCTTTGAGCGTAACAGCCTTGCAAGCTTTGCGCTGTGGGTTGTTTTACCCGAACCTTGAAGACCGCACATCATAATAACGGTAGGAATTTTTGACGCTGTTTTAAGACGTGCCTGCTCGCTACCCATTAAGGCGGTAAGCTCTTCGTTAACAATTTTTATAACCATTTGCGGCGCGGTAAGGCTTTCCATAACATTTGCGCCAATGCACTTTTCGGTAACGGTTGTGGTGAACTGCTTGGCTACCTTATAGTTAACGTCTGCTTCAAGAAGTGCCAATCGCACCTCTCGCATTGCCTCTTTAACGTCACTTTCGGTTAAGCGACCCTTACTGCGCAATTTTTTAAATACGCCGCCTAATTTGTCTGAAAGACTTGAAAAAGCCAAGATAATTCACCTCCAAATTAAAAATCATTTACTATATCTTTTATAACTGCAAGCTTTTGTGAATCGGTGCCGTTGCCCTCAAGTGCTGACTGAAGCGCCAAAATCTTTTGGCACCAACCGCAATCTTCTTCATACCGTTTAAGCTGTAACTCGCCGCGCTTTATAAGGTCACGGACACCTTGACGGGTGATAGCCTCATTTTCGGCTATTTCGCTAAGCGATAAATCCTCGTTATAATAATGATGCAACAAATTGCGTTGCTTTTCACTTAAAAACGGACCGTAAAAATCCAAAAGGGCACTTACATTTAAATCTTTTGCCATAAAAGCACCCTCCTTGTAAAGTTTTTTGCTTTACAGCAAGAGGCATTATAGCATAACATTGGTTGTCTGTCAAGTTTTTTTCTTTACATTTTTTATATTGAAAAAATTTGATATACATTATATAATATATATAGGTGATTTTAATGTCGATTTTTAAAAGAATAATATCCGTAATCCTGTGTTTACTTTTAACAGTTACGGCACTATGCGGTTGCGGTGAAAAATATTTAGATGCAATTATTTATTTTGAACTTATCGAAAAGCCACAAACGCTTGACCCGCAAACTGCGCAAAGCGACAGCGAGTTATTAATAACGCGTAATATATATGAAGGGCTTATGCGCGAGTCGGCCGACGGCACAATTGTAAACGGCGCTTGTAAGGATTACACAAAGCAGGGGCTTACGTACACCTTTACTTTACGAGAGGGCTTGGTTTGGAGCAATGGCGAGTCGGTTACTGCATACGATTTTGAATATGGTCTTCGCCGCGCTGTAGATCCCAAAATAAAGGCACCCTTTGCAAGCCGTTTGTTTTCGATATCGGGGGCGCAACAAATAGCACAGGGCAATGCCGATTTATCTACCCTTGGTGTAAAGGCATCAAACGACAGCACGCTTGTCATTACACTTTGTAAAGAGGATAAAGATTTTTTAAAAACCCTTTCAACATCTGTTTGTATGCCCTGCAACAAAGAGTTTTTTGAAGATAGCATAGGTAAGTACGGTCTTGACGCAAAATGCATAATCTCGAACGGTAGTTACCGTCTTACCAAATGGAACAAAGAAGATTTTGGTATAAGAATTTATAAAAACGAAGAGTATAATGGCGCCTTTTCGGCTCAAAATGCCGCCGTGTTTATAAGCTGTGTTGCCGATGAAACACAGGTGTCGCGACTTACTGACGGCAGTAGTGATATGGCATTTATAACAGGCGACGAGTTAGATAAGGTGGCTCAAAATGACAACATTAAAAATACATCCGTACAAAACATATGCTGGTTGCTTACGGTAGGTGGCGAGTTTTCAGGCGAAGTCAGACGCGCGTTTGCGCTAAGCTTTTCAAGTGATACATATAATAATGCTCTGCCAAACGGATTTGAGGTATCAAAATCTATTTATCCACAAACACTTAATATTAATACCGACGGCATTGGTTTAACCCAATACAATTTAGATGAGGCAAAGGCGGTTATGTCTAATCAAATAAGCGCTATGCCCGATAAAAAATTTCCACCTGCTACGTTATACTATTATGACGCAGATGGCGTAAAAAATCTCGCCACGGCAATAGTGGGGCATTGGCAACAAAATTTAAGTACCTTTATAAATATTGAGGCATCAAGTAATCTTGCGGTATTGCAAGACGAGATTAGTGCAAGCACACTACAGTTTGCACTGTTTCCAATAACTGCCAAAAGCGAATACTTTAGTGAGTATGCAAAGTATTTTGATGCTAAAAGCACTGCCACATCGCCCGACGTTTTGCAACAAGAGGTGTTAAAAGATAACCTTATAATACCGGTAGCATACCAAACAACCAATATAACTCATCTCAGTTCATTACAAAACGTAGCAATGGGTAATGACAATGGTTATATAGATTTTTCTTACATAATAAAAGGCTAATTAACTATAAGTGAATTTAACAACAATAACGGTAAGGAAAAAATTTTACAAAGTTGGAAATAAAAACAGCAATAAAACATCAACTTTTTGTAAAAAAAGTATTGACAATTTTAACTGTCACATATATAATGGTGGTATCAAAATAGTACAAGTGTCTATTTGCGACAAACGTGGGTAGGTGCTGTACAAAGAAAGGTGATAAAAAATGAAAAAATTACTCGCACTCTGTCTTACAGTAATGTTAGTAGTTGCTATGGTTCCTGCAGTATCTGCAGCTGACGCAGCTACAATTAGTGTAAACAATGTTGAAGCTGCTGCTGGTGAAACTGTTGACGTAGTAGTATCTTTGGCAAACAACCCTGGTATCGTTAGTATGAGAATCGAAGTTGCTTACGATGCAAATGTATTAGAATTTGTAAGTAAAGCTGGCGGCGACGCATTCGGTGGTATGGCTTACGGTCCTGACACAGCTAACCCATTTATCTTTAACTGGGTTGACACTCTTAACCCAAACAACACAACAAACGGCACATTTGCTGTTCTTACCCTTAAGGTAAAAGAAGGCGCAGCACTTGGCAAATCTGACATCACTGTTACTTATGACCCAGATGACATTTATGATGTTAACTTCGACAACGTAGGTTTCGAAACAGTTGCTGGTTCTGTAACAGTTGTATGTAAGCACGCTAACATCAACAAGATCGCTGCTGTTGAGCCTACTTGCACAACTGCAGGTAGCACCGAAGGTGAAACTTGCGCAGACTGTGGCGAAGTAATCAAAGAAGTTACTGCTATCGACGCTCTTGGTCATAAAGAAGTTGTTGTAGGCGCTAAAGACGCTACTTGTGAAGATGCCGGTTACACAGGCGACAAGGTTTGTGAAGTTTGTGAAGAAGTACTTGCTAAGGGTGAAGAAATTGCAGCTCTTGGTCACGACATCGTAGAAGTAGAAGCAAAAGAAGCTACCTGTACTGAAGACGGTAACAAGGCTCACTTTGCTTGTAAAGTTTGCGCAGCTACATACGCTGACGAAGACGGCGCAGAAGTTGCTGATGATGTAGTAATCAAGGCTACTGGCCACAAGTATGAAAACGGCGTTTGCTCATGCGGCGACAAAGAAGTAAAAGAAGAAGAAAAGCCAGCTGAAAAGCCAGCTGACAAACCAGCTGAGAAGCCAAACACCGACAAGGGTGACAAGGCTCCTGCTACAAATGACATGGCTAACATCTATGTTGTATTTGCTATGCTCGTAGCTGCAGCTGCTACAACTGTTGTAGTTCTTAAGAAAAAGGCATAATTTTAAATTAGTCTTAACTTCTAAAGTTTAAAATTACGGTCAATCCT
>JAZSKN010000043.1:0-5579 GCA_045534895.1 Acutalibacteraceae bacterium | reverse complement strand
CAATTCGTTGGTATTTTTACACCAACTCTGCTCCTTGGCTTCCTAACCGATTCCACGGCAAAGCCGTAGTTGAGGGTCAACGCAAGTTTATGGGCACACTTTGGAACACCTATGCTTTCTATGTGCTTTATGCTAATATTGATAAATTTGACCCAACCGCGCACACTCTTAACCCCGACAACCTTACCGTTATGGACAAATGGCTTATTTCAAAGCTTAACTCTATGGTAAAGGCTGTAGACGACAACCTCGCCAACTACCGTATTCCTGAGGCTGCGCGCGCGTTACAAGAATTTGTTGATGAAATGAGTAACTGGTATGTTCGTCGCGGTCGTGAGCGTTATTGGGTACAAGGTATGACACCTGACAAAGAAACCGCCTACTTGGTGCTTTACAACGCACTTGTAACCACCGCAAAGGCTGCCGCGCCAATGATTCCGTTTATGGCAGAAAGCATTTACCAGAATCTTGTTCGCAATGTTGATAAGACTGCTCCCGAGAGTATTCACCTTTGTGACTTCCCTGTAGTAGATGAAGCGGCTATTGACCAAAAGCTTGAAGCAAATATGGAAAGCGTACTCGACATAGTAGTTCTTGGTCGTAGTGCTCGTAACGGTTCTGCAATAAAGAACCGTCAGCCACTTGCCACTATGTACGTTAAGTGTGATACACCACTCGATAGCTTCTATGCTGATATTATCAAGGACGAGCTTAACATCAAGTCGGTTAATTTTACAAACGAGGTTGACAATCTTGTTTCATATAGCTTCAAACCACAGCTTAAAACTGTTGGTCCAAAGTACGGCAAACAGCTTGGCGAAATCCGCACCGCTCTTTCAGAGCTTGACGGCAATGCCGCTAAAGCAGAGCTTGACCAAAACGGCGAATTGGTATTTAATTTCGTTTCAGGTGAAGTTCGTTTGGGTGTTGATGACCTGCTTATTGAAGCAAAACAAAAAGAAGGTTTTTATACCGTAAGCGACCACGGTGTTACCGTTGCTCTTGATACAACACTCACTGAAGAGCTTATTGAAGAAGGCTTTGTTCGTGAAATTGTAAGTAAGGTTCAAACCATGCGTAAAGAAGCAAACTTTAACGTTACCGACCATATCACAGTTACTATGAACGGTAGCGAAAAGGTTATCACCATTGTAAACAAGTTATCAGCCGATATCTCCGGTGATACCCTTGCTGATTCAATTGTTATTGGCGAAGCAGACGGTTACGTTAAAGAATGGGATATCAACGGCGAAAAGCTTACAATCGGTGTTAAATGCATCTAATAAACAATGAAATACCAAAAATACCCGAGATTATGTCTCGGGTATTTTTATGCATATTGCAATATAATTTTAATATCACTTTAACTTTTTCTTAATATATTACTTCTTGTTTTTTTTAAAAAAAGTGGTATAATGTACTATACAATTATAATGAGTTTTTATGCCTTGTTTTTAAATAAATACAAATTTATCAGTTTAGAAAGGAATGCGTTAAAATGAGCACGAGTCAATTTGGCAATAAAGTATCATATTTTTTTAGTTCCACGCTTCCAAAAATTTTAAATATAATTAAACACTTTTTTATAAATACATTTGAAATAACAAGCACCAAAAGGTCAAAAATCACGGGTGCCGCTATTGCAGGCGTTTTATTGCTCGCGATTGCGTTTTTAAACAACGAATTTATCTCACTTCAAATTAAAGCAAAATGGTGGTTGTTAGCCTTTGCGCTTGTAGCGCCGTTTATTATAGGCGCTTGCATTGCATTTACTGTTAAAATTAAAAATAATATTATAAATCAAATATGGCACTTTTTGTGGTTATTGCTTTTACCGATTGTGATAATGACCATGACCGAAAGTCTTAATCGCATATTTATTTACAATATGACCTATCTTGGCTTTTTTGCAAACTATATTGTTATACTGTTATTCATATTTTTAATTTTTGCTATTTGCGGCAGTTTTAGGGGTGCAACACTGTTCACCAACTGCTTATGCTATGGTTTAGCGCTTTCACACGCTTACGTTGTAGAATTTCGCGGCACACCGTTTATACCAATGGACTTTTTAAGCATAACCACAGCCGCAAACGTTGCCAACACATACAACTACACCCCAACCTATACCATAATTATTGGTACGCTTATTTTTATTTTCATTACTGTTTTAGGCATTAAAACAGCAACACCAAAGCTTCATATTATTACCAAAATAATATCTCGTACCTTTATGGGCACCTTTTTTACAAGCCTTATAATTTTGTTCTATTTTACATCAATTTTTGCCGATGCCGGCGTTAAACCTGACTTTTGGAATCAATCGCGCGGATACCGTAACTATGGCTTTGTGTTCAGCTTTTTCTGCAATACTAAATACTTGTATATGAATGAACCAAGCGGCTATGATGCAAACAGCGTTGGCGACTATGTATCAAGCACGGTAGAAAAGGACGAAACAAACGTAATTAAACCCACCGGTAACGAGCCAAACATTATTTGTATAATGAACGAATCTTTGTCTGACCTGCGTGTTTTGGGTGATTTCACAACAAACCAAGAGTTTATGCCGTTTATGGATAGTCTTACTGAAAATACCGTTAGAGGCAATCTTTATGTTCCGGTAATTGGCGCGGGCACATCTAATACCGAATTTGAATTTTTAACAGGACACTCAACCGCATTTTTGCCTTCAGGCAGTAATGCATATATGCTTTATGTTAAGGATCCTCTTGCTTCCATTGTATCTACACTTGAAGCGCAGGGTTATTCGTCGTGGGCATTTCATCCTTACTATTCAACAGGCTGGAATCGTGTGAATGTTTACAACAATCTCAGCTTTAACTCATTTAGTTTTCTTGAAAATCTTATCGACGTTTCTATTCTTAACGACTACATTCAAAACGGTAGCAATGCCGATTATCTGCAATCGCTTATAGACAATTACTATCCCGACCGTCAAAATATGCTTACACGACAATACGTAAGCGACAGCTATAACTATGACGTTATTATAGAAAATTTTGAAAACCGCAATAAATCTCAGCCTTATTTTGCATTTAATGTAACAATGCAAAATCACGGCGGTTATTCAAATGGTGCCGCTAATTTTGATGAATGCATTCAAATTACCTCTACACAAAATTATTACAATAAGGCAAATAAATATCTTTCACTTATAAAGGCAAGCGACGATGCTTTTCGTGATCTTATAGAATATTTTAAGGGTGTAGATGAACCAACCGTTATATGTATGTTTGGTGATCATCAGCCTTCTATTGAAACAGAGTTTATTGCTTCGCTTTTAGGTACAAAAAATATAAACAGCCTTTCTATCGAGCAAGAACAAGCGCGCCACATTACCCCCTTCTTCATTTGGGCAAACTATGATATAGAAGAAAAGCAAATCGACAAATTAAGCGCTAACTACCTTTCGTCTTACGTGCTTGATGTTGCCAATGTTAAGCTTACCGAATACAACAAGTACCTGCTTAAGCTTTCTGAAACACTCCCTGTAATAGATACCGTTGGTTACATTGACGCCAATAATAAATACTTTAAATGGAGCGACAAAAGCGAATACACACAAAAAATAAGCGAGTACGAAAAAATTCAGTACAACAATATTTTTGATAAAGAGCATAAAGATAACAGCATATTCTTTCTTGAAGGCTACACAATGCCCGAAGTTTTAGAAGAAACAAACGAGGATTTGGCAAAATGATAAATACCACCCTTTGCTATATCGAAAAAGACGGTCAATATTTAATGTTGCATCGCATAAAAAAAGAAAACGATTTAAACAAAGATAAGTGGATTGGCATTGGCGGCAAGTTTGAAGACGCCGAAAGCCCCGAACAAGCCAATCGGCGTGAAGCCTTTGAAGAAACAGGTCTTACGCTTAAAAAATGCAATTATCGCGGAATTGTTACCTTTGTTTCTGACAAGTGGCCTACCGAATATATGCATCTTTTTACCTGCAACACTTTTAGCGGCGAGCTTAAGGATTGTGATGAAGGCGTGCTTTGTTGGGTTAACAAAAAAGATATTTTAGACCTTCCTTTGTGGGAGGGTGACAAAATATTTTTAAATCTTATCGAAAACTCCGACACTCCATTCTTTTCACTACGACTTGAATACCAAGGTAACACCCTTGTAAGCGCAATTTTAAACGACGAGGTGCTTATATGAAAATTTGTATATACGGTGCGTCATCAAACAGTATTGAAAAATCATTTATCAATGCCGGCGAAGCTTTGGGACGTGAGATAGCCAGTCAAAACCACACCGTTATTTTTGGTGGTGGCGCTGCAGGACTTATGGGTGCGGTAGCACGCGGCGCACATAGTAAAAACGGCGAGATTATTGGTATTTGCCCATCGTTTTTTAACGTAGACGGTGCGCTTTTTACCGACTGCACAAAAATGATTTACACCGACACTATGCGCGAAAGAAAACAACTGCTTGACGAAATGTCAGACGCTTTTATAATAACACCCGGTGGCATAGGCACTTTTGACGAGTTTTTTGAAATCTATACACTTCGTCAGCTTGCTACGCATAAAAAGCCAATTGCTATTTATAACACCAATGGTTACTATAATCCACTTATAGATATGCTAAATAACGCGATAGACAAAAACTTTATGCCAAAAACAAATTTGGATTTGCTTTTTATATCTGATAATCCACAACAAATAATTGATTATATAAAAAATTACAATCCATCTGATTATGAAGCGGCAGAATATAAATTTATACAAAAATAGTAAAAGACGTGAACGTTTTGCGTTCACGTCTTTTCAATTCATCTTATAAAGTTTGTCATTTTCCAAGGCTCTTTTTCAGGAATTCCGTACTTTTCTCGACCTAAGGCGATGCTTTTTATTAAAAAAGACATATTCTCGGCTACTGTTCTCATACCCTGAAGTCCCTCTTCATCGCTCGAGGCCTCGCCTACCTTACGACCGTGCACACTGTTCCAATACTGACCCGATGCTATTGGCATACCCGATATTGTGAAGTACTTATTTAGCTGATCAAATGTTGCCGTGCATCCACCACGACGTGCAACTGCAACGGCGGCTCCTACCTTCATAGTCTTGTTAAAAGATGTACTGTAAAACAATCTGTCAAGCAACGATATTAAGCTTCCGTTTGCCGATGCATAAAAAACCGGGCTGCCTATAACAAGACCATCACATTCTTCAAATTTGGCCGCAAGTTCACGATTTACAACGTCATCTATAGCGCACTTACCGTTTTTAAAGCAATAACCGCACGCCATACAACCGCGTATATCCTGCGCACCTATTTGAAATGTTTCAGTCTCAATTCCATTTTTGTGAAAAACCTTTTCCATTTCGGCAAGGGCAACACTTGTATTACCGTTTATGCGAGGACTACCGTTAATAAATAAAACCTTCATAAAATTGTTCCTTTCATATCGTATATTAAAATTATAATAACATATTTATTTAAAAATGTCATTAAAAATTAGTTTAAAGTAAAACCTTTTTAGTTCAGCCAATTAAAAATAAAAACGACAGGCTCATGAAAAAGCAAGAAAATTTTGGCGG
>JAZSKN010000024.1:0-15611 GCA_045534895.1 Acutalibacteraceae bacterium | reverse complement strand
ACCGCTCCCGCCGCTACATACAGCAATGTATTATTGTTGTTATTGTTATTATTGTTGTTTGGTGTGTCGGTTGATGTGCCTTCGCCCTTAACAACGGTCTTTAATGTACAGCCCTGTTCAAACTCGATTGTACCCTTGTAGTTAGCAATAATACCTGTTACGGTAATGGTATCACCAACTGCCAAGCCGTCAGCACCGGTACCTGCAAGGCGATAGCACTTGATTGGCTTGTCTGCAAAATCTTGGATAGCGATTGTAACTGTAACGTTTTTGTAGCTTGCATCATATGGAGTGTCAACAGAAGTGATTACACCTGTAAGGGTAACTTCTTTGTCCATCTTTTTGCCTTCTTCAAGAGCGTAAGCGTCATTAAGAATAGTTTCTATATCAGCTTCGTCATCAGCAAGCTCAACACCCTTAACCTTGAATGAAAATTCAGCGGTAGCGCTGTTGTCTTTTTCATCCTTAACGGTAGCGGTTGCTGTAAAGAGAATGTCGGTTTCGGTAAGATCGGGGATATCGATCTTTACACAGTTTTCGGTTTCGCTTTCAGAAATTTTAACCGAGTCAGAAGCGCCTTCGGTAACGGTAACAGCCCATTCAACGTTGTAGCTTACACCGTCAACTGTAACAACCGATAATACGTCTTTGTCTGCGCCAAGAACCTGTGGTTCGTCTTTTGTTGCATCGGGATACATATTTTCAAGATATGCAACTGCGTTTTCAAGGTCACCCTTTGCAGCCTTGTCTTTACAACCAACAAAGCAGGTGAAAATCATTAACACACAAAGTGCTAAAGCAATAAGTTTTTTCATTTTGGTTTCCTCCTATTAATGTACGGTTATGTCTTCCGTTTTAAACACTTTAATTTGATAAGCGCCACTAAAGTAATCTACGATACCTTTAACGTCGATGGTCTTGTTCAAGAAATCAGACTCGGTAAGAAGGGCGCCACTTTCATCGTGGAGCACGATTGTGCGAACGTCGATTTGTATATCGCCCGACTGACATGTAAGTGTCATAGCGCCGTCAGAATTGCCACCGTTGTTGGTTGTGTATATATCTACAACCTTAAGGTTTTTCATAGAAACTGAGGTGCTCATAGCAAGCTCGGCATATGAAAAGGTTTTAACCTCTGTGTCCTCGCTATCTATTGCAGGTAGGGTTTCTAAATCTAATGTTGCGGTAGTAAAGGTAGCCGGATCGGTCTCGCGATGAGCTGCGGCATTACCCTCGCTAATCATAATTGTGTTGCTGGGATCGTCAGGCTTCATTTCACGGAATTTAAGACCGGATACCTGCCAGGTGCCGCCTGTTTCGTAATAAGTAACGGTACCAACAACACGTACGCGGTTGCCAACCTTTAATATGTTAAGCAATGCGCCTGTTTCATAACCGTAGTAAACCGACATACCATAGTACATATCGGTCTCGGCATCATATTCTTCTACGTAAACCGAGTTGTTATTGTTATAGGTAATAACGCCTTCAAATGCAACCTTTGCGTTGTCATAAAGATTTATGTTAGCGCGAAGGTGCTTAAGGTCTAACTCGTAAGCGTCACCATAGAAAAATTCAGGGTCTTTTTGACCTGAGTGAACGTGAAGCTTTTGCTTTTTAGCTTGCTGGAATGCGTTGGTCATAGCATCGCCGTAACGGTCGGCAGTAGTGCCGCAAGAAATTGACAAACCGTTTTGAACAATTTCAAGGTTAAGGCAACGGTAATCGGCGTCGTTAGCGCCTTTGTACCAAACCCAAACCAAGTGTCTGCCACCGGTTGAGTCAACGTTCCACTGATTGTTGTCAGACTCTACAATAATTGACGTAGCGCCCGATAACTTTTCTTTTGTAAAGTTAGATGCTT
This sequence comes from Acutalibacteraceae bacterium, assembly GCA_045534895.1. GTDB lineage: Bacteria > Bacillota > Clostridia > Oscillospirales > Acutalibacteraceae > UBA737. Next base: position 13,747 of record JAZSKN010000024.1, on the reverse strand, counting down.
TTTTGCCCCATTCTTCAATCTTGCCGGTAGACTCGGGGGTGTTAATACCCATATAACGAGCCTTTAGTGTACCGTCGGCACTGATGTCGGTAGGAACTATAAAGTGTGTGGTGTCGCCGTCGATAAAGCTTTTAACAGTAACCTCTTGTTTTTTGGTATCAGAATTCTGGTCAAGCTTGGTTTGCGCAACATAATCGACAGTGCTGCCACCGTTTTGTTGCTCGCTCTTGTCTTTGCAGCCTGTAAAACAGGCTACAATAAGACAAAACGCTAATATAAGTGATAAGATTCTTTTAATATTGTTCATAGTCATTAATATTCACACTCATCAAGAGCTTCTTGGAATGCGTCGTTAATAAGCTTATCAACTGCGGCATCATCGGCAGCGTCACCGCTTAAGCATTTAAGAAGCAATGCGCCTGCTTGCTCACGAGCTTTAGATGAACCGTTAAATGCAGGAGATACAAAGTAATCGTCACGACCGTCAATACCTACCTGTACGCACTTAGCAACGAGATAGTCCTTGCCGTTGCCTCTTGCAAGCCAAGCGGCATAGTTTTCGTTTTCGGTTACTGACTTAATAACAGGCATATAACCTGAAGTCATTGAGAATTCAGCCTGGAATTCAATGTTGGTGCAAAGGAATTTTACAAACAACCAAGAAGCAAGGATTTGCTGATCGGTTGTGTTTGCGCCCTTGAGTATGCAAAGGCTTGGTCCCTGAGAAATTACTCTGCGATGCTCTTGATTGAATTGTGGAATTGTAGCAACGCCTACTTCAAAAGCAAAACTACCGTCTGTTGTATCGTTGTTAGACATCTGATAAGATGCACCACCTGATGAGCCCACGCACATATAGCAGTTGGTGTCTTCTTGTTCTACAAAGAGGTTAGAAGTGTAGCTACCGTAAAGCTCTTGTGTGGTAAAGTAGCCTTTTTTGTACATTTCACGAAGCTCTTTAACAAATGCCTTGTTTTCGTCGTTGTTAAAGAGGTACTGACCACCGTTTTCGGCGCTTGTGAAATCGGTTTCCATTTGTTCGCAAAGGGTAATAAACCAGTTGTCTTCTGCGTCGTAGCCTAATGGATAGCATTCTGGGTCGATAGCCTTAATCTTTTCGCAAACCTCCCACATTTCTTTCCAAGAGGTAGGAACCTTAAGATCGTGTTCGTCAAAGAAGGTTTTGTTGTAGTAAAGAACCTCGGTAGATTTGTTAAGAGGCATGGTGTACATCTGGTTGTCACCGTAAACTAAACCTTCGTTATAATAACTCTCAATAAAGTCAGCCTTTTGAGCATCGGTAAGACCGATAATTTCTTCACTGTCGCCAATTTTGATATCGCTGTTAATGAGGTTGTCAAGAGTAACAACCGATTTTGCAATGTTGTACATAGCAACGTGGTCGGGGTAGCAGTAAGCAATGTTTGGCTGTGTGCCGCCTGCGATTTCGGTGTTTATCTGGCCGTTAATATCGCCCCAGCCACCTGCTGACTGATGAGTAATGTTGATGTTTGGATAAATTTTGTTAAACTCTTCAATGTATGTGTTAAGAACTTCTTGAAGCTTAGCACCCATTGTGTGAGTAAATGTGATGTCAACCGTTTCTTCTGTGTTAAAGCCGTCGGTTGGTACAACAAAGGCATTGTTAGCTTTGCTGCCGCCGCAGCCTGCAAGCGCGAACATACCGAGCGCCATAATAACAGTTAACATTAATGCTATAATTTTTTTAACCATAGCGTTTTCAACCCTTTCTTCTTTTTAAAAATATATAATAAACACCTGTGTGTTCATTAACCCTTAATGCCGCTTCGGCTAACACCCTGCATAATATATTTACGCAAGAACAAGAATACAAGGAACAACGGTGCAGAAACAATTGCAACCGCCGCCATCTGTACAGGGTAATTAGCTTGACCGGAGGTATCGGTAAATGCGTTACGCAGGCCGTTGGTAATCATCTGGTGAGCTGGGTCGTTAGCAACAAGCTTTGGCCAGATGTATGAGTTCCAAGCACCCATCATTTTAAGAATTGTAATAGATATAAGTGTTGGAAGTGCCAACGGTATCATTACTTTCCAAAGGTATTTTAAATCGCTTGTACCGTCAACCTTTGCAGCCAAGTAAAGTTCGTTTGGTATCTGCATAAAGTTTTGACGAAGCAGGTAAATGTAAAACACACTAACAAGGAAAGGTACAATAAGCGCTGTAAAGGTATGCATCCAGTTAAGTTGGTTAACTGTAATGTAGTTTGTAATTGTGAACAGTTCGCCCGGAATCATCATTGTAGCAAGCAATGCGCCAAATAATGTTTCCTTACCTTTAAACTCAAGACGAGCAAATGCAAATGCCGAAAGCACGGTAATTACAAGGCTTATTAATGTAGATACAACACCAACATAGAGTGTGTTCATAAACAAATCGCCCAGGTTTGCTGTCTTAAAAGCTTCTGAGTAGTTGCCCCACATAATTTCGCGCGGCCAAAATGTTGGTATTGCCTGACGGTATTCGGGCAATGTTTTAAGAGAAGAAATAATCATCCAATAAAATGGGAACAAGATGATTAACGCCATTATAAGCAAGAAAGCGTAGGTACCGGTCTTGCCTAAAGCCTTAAATACATTTTGCATGAAAGTTCTTTGCTTTATATCTCTTTCCTGCATAACAGTTGTTGTAGACATATCGGCACCTCCTTAATAATGAACGTGCTTCTTAATAACTCTATTATTAAATATAGTTACAAGAAGAATGATAACGAACAGTATCAAGGCACCCGCACTTGCCAAGCCCTGACGGTCCTTTTCGAGAGCGTCGTAAACGAAACCAACCATTGTGTTAAGACGGCCTGCATCATCAGGTGGTCCCATCTTTTCGCCAAAAATACCAATAATACTTGAGTATTCCTTAAATCCACCGATAAAGCCTGTAATAATTACGTAAGCAAGCATGGGTGAAAGTAGCGGAATAGTAATGCGTGTAAGTACACGTGGCTTTGGTGTGCCGTCAACCTTAGCAGCATCATAATACTGCTTGTTTATACTCTGCAAACCGCCAAGAAGAATCAAAATCTTAAACGGCAATGCGTTCCATACAATGTATACGATCATAACCGCTATGTTTGCGGCATAGGTAGAACCTTGGTTAATCCAGCTTACAGGCTGACCGCCAAAGAATTCTATAACATTGTTTATAATACCCCATGTGTCTGCAATGCCCTCGGCAGGGTTGTAGCCTACTATGTTAAACATTGTAGCAAACACCATACCGATAGCAATAGAGTTGGTAACGTAGGGTAAAAAGAATATAGTCTGCAAGGTTTTTTGCAGCGGCTTAATTGAGTTAAGAGCAACCGCTATAAGCAAAGCAAGTGTAGTAGAAATAGGAACTGTGGCTACGCAAAGGATAGCGGTAGTCTTAAGACAGTCTAAAAATTTCTTGTACTCTATTACCTTGAGAAAGTTGTCAATACCAAATTGGAATGTTGCGCCGCCCATAGCAGCCATATTACCGTAGCCGTTTAAAAACGCCATACGTAAGGTATTAAAGATAGGCCATACGGTAAATACAAGCAACAACAAAATGGCAGGTGACAAATAAAGCCAGGCTTTCCATTGATGTTTACTGTCTACCATATTACTTCACCTCAAAATATAGTCTTTGCTCAGTATCCTTATTAAATAAGAAGAACTTATGAGGCTTGATATTGTACTTAACGGTAGCGGCGGTAGTATCAACCTTGATATCCGAACTAATAATAGCGCGAACAACAGGGTTAACAGAGCTTGGATGCTTAGATACAACGCTTGCATCACGACCCATAACCTCTACATTGTTAAGATTACAGGTAAGCACACCGTTATCGTTAGGCTCAATACCCTCAGGACGAATACCAATATAAACATCTTGGTTTTCTACACCGCTTATGTTCATTACAGCCTCGTCGCCTATGTAAACCTTACCGTCTAATACTTTACCCTCAAGCACGTTGATAGGCGGAGTACCAAGGAAGGTTGCAACAAACAAATTCTTTGGATCGTCATATACGTCCTGTGGTTTGCCGATTTGCTGAACAACGCCGAGCTTCATTACAACGATAACGTCCGAAATAGACATAGCTTCTTCCTGGTCGTGAGTAACGAAGATGGTTGTAATACCTGTTTCCTTTTGAATACGACGAATTTCTTCACGAGTCTGCAAACGAAGACGGGCATCAAGGTTTGAAAGCGGCTCGTCAAGAAGCAGTACTCTTGGCATTTTTACAAGTGCACGAGCAATTGCAACACGCTGCTGCTGACCACCCGAAAGCTCGCTGGGCTTGCGGTCCATAAGCTCGTCAATCTGCACAAGCTTTGCGGCGTTTATGGCGCGCTCAAGCATTTCTTCTTTAGAAAGCTTATCCTTTCCTTTAAGGTTTTGCAGCGGGAACAAAATGTTCTGCTGAACCGTCATATGTGGATAAAGTGCATAGTTTTGGAAAACGAGTCCAATACCGCGGTTTTCGGTTGAAAGCTCGGTTACGTCATCGTCGCCAAAATAGATTTTACCGCTTGACGGCTTTTGAAGACCACTTATCATATACAAAGTGGTGCTCTTTCCGCAGCCGGAAGGTCCAAGCAGACCTACGAGTTGACCGTCCGGAATTTCAAATGTGAAATCGTTAACGGCAACTACTTCTTTACCCGCTTTTTTATCACGGCTTGGGAAAATTTTTGTCAGGTTTTTTAATACAACTTTCATATTGATTCCCTTTCATTATGAAAAATAATATATTAAATATGTAATTTAATAAACAACTTAAAAGGTTGGCTTTTGAGCCTCTGAGGCGTGTAGCTTTTTGGTGTATTCAACAAGTGCCTCACGGCTGTCAAATATTCTTTGGCTTGCCATATCAACAGCCACCGTACCCGACATTACATCGTGAAGTAAGGAATTTGTACGGGTAGTCACAAGGCATATAATATGAGCCGCCAAAATAACCAGCAATATTACAACGCTTATAATGCCTATAGAATTAAAGTAAACCATCATAAGTATATAAATCGGTATCATAAGCTCAACGGCAAATTTACCAAGTATTGCGCGAATAAACAACTGAAGGTGGCTTACCTTAATTGCCTCTTTATGCATAAGTGCTATGCCGAATATCTTTTTGCCAAGGGTTTGACCATTGCCAAAAAGAAGCGGTACTACAAACTCAACCAACACAACGCCAATTAAAACGCCGAACGTGATTATAATTAGTGAAAGATTGATGAACATATTATAAGCGTATACTGCATCTTTGTCGTCAGCAAAGGCTTTTTCTGCCAAAGCCGCCCTTTTGTCAAAATCAGACTTTTGCTCTTGGGTTAAAGCATTATATTCATCGTATGACATATTTACTTTGTATTCGGTAGAATATTTGGTGTACGCCTGCTGATAAGTGTTAAGATGCTTGTCGGTGTTAAAGGCTACCGAAAGCAGCGCTATTAAACCTACCGCAACAATGCTTATTATTATACCGTCAAAGATAGCGGCGATTATTCTTTTGGAAATACTTGCTTTTTGTAAACTAACCATTTTGCTGCCTCCGCCGTCAAATCTTTAACCTGTCACGAATTTCGCCCACGGCCTGCTCGGCATTGTCAAACTTAACAGTATAATCGCAAACCTGAGCATTTCGTGTTTCGACCGATATCGATAAAAGACGATTGGCTTTATCCTCGGTGCTGCAATCCTTTTCAAGTATAGAGGTAATAAGCTCTTTTCGGTCACGCTTAACATAAACTGTTATTACGTGTGGAAACAATGTTTTAAGTGCCATAGCACCGCATATATCCATAACAGTAAGAACGTTTTTACCCGAGTTAAGTATTTTTTCTACATCGGATTTACGACAGCCGTAAAAATGCCCGGCATAGGTGGTAGATTCGCACAACTGACCACCGTCTGACATCTTTTGAAACTCGCTCTCGGTGACGTACCTATACCAACCGTCAGGATCATTTTCAGACGTAGGGTTAGTGCTGTAACTTATAAGCTTTTCAAACGCATCAGTCTTAAGCATAAGCTCGCGTGCAATGTCGTTTTTACCGCTGCCTGATGGTCCTACCAAAACCAATATGCTTGGATTATCAAGAGATATTTGCTCGGGAGCGGTACTGTAACTGTTGGTTATAATCTCGACAAATTTTAAAAATTCGTCATAGTTATTTACCGCCATAATACCCGTAGCCGCCTGATTCCAAGGACGGCGCATAAGTATAGGATACGGTGCATTTGAATTGAGTATATTATGCAACCCGTCATCAAACAAAATGTCCACGTCAATTTTATCTTTGCGTGAGCCGATAAGTATATGGTCGCGCGGAATTTCAGGAAAAACTTCTAATATTCGCTGATAACGCTGACTCATATATTCGGGCCAAACCGCAGTAGAAATAAAAATCTCGGTCATTTGAGAAAGTTTCTTAACAAATTCTTGCGCGCCTTTAATGGGTGGCTGAGAAGAAATAAAATCGGGGTTGTCCATAAATTCAAATATAACGTCGGCACGTGTGCCGGTGCGACCCCAACGGTCTACCTCGTGAATTGTAAGCGGTGGGTCGAATTTATATTTTTCATTGGCCAGACGAACGGCGTATGGCACGCATTCAAGCAGAAGGTCATCTACATCAAGCGCAGTAGAAAGACGAAAGCTTCTGTTCATATATCAATCACTCTCAATTTGTAAGTTTACATAATTATCTTATTATACAGTCCACAACATATAATACCATTTTATATAATATAACGCAAGTTAAATTTTTAAAAAAAACGCAAAAATTTGTCGAGTTTTTATAAAAAACTTGTTATTATGATTGTTAAGTAGTATAATCACAATGCGAAAGTTTATTCTTTAATAATTACATAAGGTGAGTTAATTGAAAAAATACATTAAAAAAGGCATTTTATTGTTTTTGGCGCTGTGTGTTATTTTTACCGCTTGCGGTTGCGATAACGGTTGTCGCAAGCACCGTGACAGTGATAACAACGGCGTGTGTGATAAGTGCTATAAATCGGTATTTGTTTATTTTGACTTTTATGCTTTAGGTGATAGGGCACGAAAAACTGCCGATAGCAAGCTTGAAGATTATTTAAATGTTGCATTGCAAAACGATGAAAATGCAGTACTGTTATCTACCGGCAATATGTGGACATCGGGCAACACGGCCGACACACTATGGCTTAAAAAGTTCGGGTTTTCGGCTATGGTACCGGGTGCTTGTGAATTTAATCTTGGCAAAGAGTCTTTAAAAGCAAACGCACAATTGGCCGAGGTTCCGCTGCTTGCAATTAATCTTTATGACAGCAAAAGCGACAAGCTTGCCGATTTTTGCAAAGCGTCTACCGTTATAGAAAGCAATGGTATAAGAGTGGGTGTTATAGGCGCTATAGGAGATTACAATTCTTCACCCGCAGACAACTGCGACGGCGTTTATGCCAAGGTGGGCGAAGAGCTTACCGAGCTTGTAAAAAAAGAGTCTACGCGACTTCGCAAAAAGGGCGCGGACTTTATTGTTTATCTGCATAATATCGGCGACGATTTTGATACGCCTTACTATAATCAAACACTATCCGATGGCTATATTGACCTTGTGCTTGAGGGTGGAATAAGCATTGCCCATGAAGAGAAAGATACACACGGCGTATATCATCTTATAAATAATGAACATAGTTCTGAAAACGTTGGCGTTTCTCACGCTGAGGTGGCGTTTAATACGGCGACGGGTGATCCTGCCGTTCGAATGACCGAGCTTGTTTCGTATGATACGTACAAGGATGTAGAATACATACCTTCTCCCGACCGGGAAGACGGTGAAGATGATAACAAGGATAACTCAAGCAGCACCAACAAAAATGATAAACCCGACAGCGAAAAAGAAAACAACAACCAAACCTCGTCGGGCTGTAAAACACACGCCGATAAAAACGACGATGGTATTTGCGATAAATGCTCAAACTCGGTTATAGTTTATTTTGACTTTTACGGCATTAATGACCTTCATGGTAAATTAGCCGATGCCGACAGTCATATTGGCGTGGACGAGCTTACCACATATCTTAAAAATGCACGAAAAACCGACGATAATGCAATATTTGTTTCGGCAGGTGATATGTGGCAGGGGCAATCCGAATCAAATATGACTAAGGGTCTTATAATGACTGATTGGATGAACGAGCTTGATTTTGCCGCTATGGCGCTTGGCAATCACGAGTACGATTGGGGCGGTGAATATATAGAAGATAATGAAGAGTTGGCTGAATTTCCGTTTTTGGCGATTAACGTATATGACCGAGCAACAAACAAGCGAGCCGAGTATTGCGAGGCATCTACAGTTGTAGAGGCCGACGGCTTGCAGATTGGCATTATAGGCGCTATTGGCGATTGTTATTCTTCTATTGCAGTTGATAAGTGCGCTGACGTGTACTTTAAGGTGGGCAGTCAGCTTACAAGTCTTGTTAAAGCCGAATCTGATCGGTTGCGTAAAAACGGCGTTGATTTTATTGTTTACGTATTGCACGACGGATACGGAAATTCAAGCAGCGGAGCATTGACTGCTTCACAGATGAAATCGTACTATGACGTATCGCTTTCTGACGGTTATGTTGACTTAGTTTTCGAAGGGCACACTCATCAAGGATATCGTATACAGGATGAACACGGCGTATATCATCTGCAAAACCGCGGTGATAACAAGGGCGGCATATCGCACGCCGAGGTTGCAATCAACTCGGTTACCAGTAAGAGCGAAATAACTTCGGCAGAGCTTATTTCAACAAGTCAGTACCAAAATTTTGATGACGATCCAATTGTTGATAGATTGTTGGAAAAATACAAGGATCAGATTTCGGCGGCTAATGAAGTTCTGGGTTACAACAGTACATATCGCGATGATGAAGAATTGGAACAGTTGGTTGCAAAACTGTATTACGAAGTCGGCTTAAAAGAGTGGGGCGATAAGTATAAAATTGTTTTGGGTGGCGGATTTCTCAGAACACGCGACCCATATAACTTGTATGAAGGTGATGTAACCTACGGTCAGTTGAGCTCGCTATTTACCTTTGATAATCAAATTACGCTTTGCTCGGTAAAGGGACGCGACTTAAAACGCAAATTTTTTGAAACAAATAACAGTGACTACTTTATTAGTTACGGTGATTACGGAAATAGTGTTAAAAATAACATTGACCCAAATGCTACATATTATATAGTGGTCGATACCTATACCGCCGATTACGGATACAACAACTTAACGATTGTCGAGCGATATAGAGAAGATGTATTTGCGCGGGATTTATTAGCCGAATATATAAAATCGGGCGGCTTTTCATAAAAATTTATTAAAAATATAATTAGATTTAGGATTAAGGTTATGATTTGTGATAATATTTTAGAAGCAATGGGCAATACCCCCATAATAAGATTGCACCATATGACAGGTCCTGACGACGCCGAAATACTTGTAAAATTTGAGGGTCTTAACGTTGGTGGTTCTGTCAAAACTCGAACGGCATACAATATGATTCTTGATGCCGAGCAAAAGGGTCTTATTAACAAGGATACAATTATTGTTGAGCCAACAAGCGGTAATCAGGGCATAGGTCTTGCGCTTGTGGGCGCAGTAAAGGGCTATAAGGTAAAAATTATAATGCCCGATTCGGTAAGTGAAGAGCGACGTAAACTGGTTCGGCATTACGGAGCCGAGGTTATATTGGTGCACGATGCCGGCAATATTGGTCTTTGTATCGAAGAATGCTTACAATTGGCGCTTAAAATGAAGGCAGAAAACCAAAATGTGTTTGTGCCGCAACAGTTTGAAAATCCTGCCAACCCCGACATACAGCGTCGAGGTACCGCAAAAGAGATTTTAGACGCCGTAGGAGGAGCTATACACGGCTTTTGCTCGGGTATAGGTACAGGCGGTACAATTACCGGCATTGGCGAAGTGCTAAAGCAGGCCAATCCCGACATAAAAATTTGGGCAGTAGAGCCTGAAAATGCGGCCATACTTTCGGGCGGCTCAATCGGCACGCACTTGCAAATGGGTATTGGTGACGGCGTAATACCCGAGATACTTAACCAAAACGTTTATGACGGCGTTTGCATTGTTAAGGACGAAGAGGCTATTCAAGCTTCAAAGGACTTGGCCGCCAAAGAGGGCATTATGTGCGGTATAAGCAGCGGCACAAACGTTGCCGCCGCAATGCGTATGGCACGACTTTTGGGCAAGGGTAAAACTGTAGTGACGGTTCTTCCCGATACTGCTGAAAGATATTTTTCGACGCCGCTTTTTGATGAATAAATAAAAAAACAGCAAGATTCGGAGCGTTCACATAGGGATAATTTGCCCGAAAAAACGGCTTTTTGCGGTCTAATGTGTTAAAAAGTCACGGTATGCGTCAGCATTACCGTGACTTTTCGTCTGTTATACCACTAAAAATTCATCTTTTTCGGGTGCGTGCAGTTTTGTAATTTTAAAAATTGTTCTATATTGAAGCCGCAAAACCGCAGATATACTGGGGTATTTCAAGGTTTAAGGTGAAGATATAGGGCAATTTTTTATTCCAAAACCAATTTCTCCCTATGTGAACGCTCCGAACGGTAACTCCTTTTGTTTTATATTTTTAACATTCTTTGTATTGCCTTTGTCTTTACAAGCAATGCCGTGCCAACACACGTAAGTATAATTTCCGGTAACATATATCCACCGTTGTAGCACAATGAATAAAGCCATACGTTGTTCCAATCGTCCGGCATCCAAATATCAAAGATATATACGCCGGTAGCAAAGTGGCATAAAAATCTTATAAATGTTGCAAGTGCCACACCTATAACAATTCCCCACATACCTTTTTTGCTAAAAATACCGCTTATGCCCAATACCGTATATGCGATTATATAGTCAAGCAAAAACGTTGCTATAACCGCGCCGGCGGTAAGTCCCCAGCTCATTACCTCACCCATACTGATAAAAAGCTGTATAAGTGAATAAGCAAAAGCCGCGCCAAAGCCCCACTTAAGACCAAGCATACACGATAAAAATGCAACAGGCACCATTGAAAGCACCGTAACTCCCCCACCAAGTGGCGGCTCATAAGGCTTTAAAAAGCTTAGCACTGTACCAAGCGCTATCATTACGCCGCAAAGTGCAATTTTTTTAATGTTCTTGTTTTTTTGGTTTGTCATAATCATTTTCCTTTCGTCTCTGACGAAAACAAAAAACAAAAACCGCACTACCAAAACAGGTAATGCGGCATAGGTGTTTTTTATTCTCCTACGGCGGCATTATCCGCATCAGGTTATAGGTCGGAACCATAGCGTTTTTTCGCGGGTCCCCTCTCAGCCGAAGTTTCATTCAGCTCCCTTTTGTTAAATTTTTACTTTTGTAACGTTACGTGTATTGTTATACAACAAAAATTTTATTTTGTCAAGTCTTTAAACAAATTGTATTCGTAATCAACGTCTGTAAACCAGTGCTCGTGAAAGCCTGTCATACGACGGTCAAAGTAGGTCTGGTTTTCAGCGCCGTCAAAGCTGTAGCCATTATAAATTTTTCTTGGCGGTATAACCATACCAAGCGACTCAAGGTATGGACGCATTTTTTCTATACGTTGCTCAAAGTTTTCATAATTTCTAATTTTAGGATTAGTCCAACAAAGCTCGGAAAGGGCTAAAAATCTTACGTGGGTATGAAAACCAAATTTTAATTCGTCGGCAACATATTCGGTCCAGAGCGGCATTTCGTAGCCCAAAATTCCTTCTTCACGCTCGATACCTAAAAAGGTTGCGTTAAAGTTATAGGTTGCGGGAAGCGACAGGCGTGAATATGGATAATCTGAATATAAATAAATTTGTGAAGATATTATAGCGTCACCGCCCTGATGATTTACCCAGTCAAGCGCCTCTTTTAGTCCGCGTTCAAAGGTCCAAAATTGAGCGATTGAAGTTTTGTCAAGGTTGGGATTAACCATATCGTTCCAGCCTATAACACGTTTTCCGCGCGTGCGAAGATGCGCAATAAGAATATTGTTAAAATATCCGTGAAGCTCAACGTGATTTTTAAGTCCCTTTTCTTTCATAAGTGCCTGACAGTCGGGGCAATTGTTCCACGCATCAGGAATAACCTCGTCGCCGCCTATGTGGAAGTATGGCGCAGGAAAAATTTCGCACAGCTCGTCGAATATATCTTTAAGTATTTCGTAAACACGTGGCTTTGCGCAGCAAAGAACGCGATCTAAAATACCGTAGCGTGGGTCAACCTCAACCTGTTCACCCGTACAAGACATTTCGGGCAAGCAGGCTATTATTGCCGCTGCGTGACCGGGCACGTCAATTTCGGGAACGACCATTATATTTCGCTCGGCGGCATAGGCTACTATATCACGAACATCATCCTGCGTGTAAAACAGTCCTTCGCCATATACGCCGTCGTCATACGGCTTTTCTTTATCAAGCGTTTGCTTTGGACAGCGCGATGAACCTTTGCGAACAGCGCCCTTTTGGGTAAGAATGGGATATTTTTTTATCTCTACTCTCCAACCCTGATCGTCACAAAGATGCCAATGAAAGACGTTAAGCTTAAGGCTTGCTAAAATATCAAGCGTCTTTTTAATATAGTCTACCGACCAAAAATGACGACTGCAGTCAAGCATAAAGCTACGCCATCTAAACTGTGGCTTGTCAATAACTTCTACGGCTTCAAAGCAGTCGTTACCTGCCGCAAGCTGTATAAGTGTCATAAAGCCATATATAGCTCCGCCCTTATCAGAACAGCGGATTTCTATGTTGCCCTCGTTATATGTAAGCATATAGCCGTCGGCTACAATAGTGTCATCCTTTATAAACGTTAGCTTATTGCTTGGAGAATCTTTTGAAATTGGTATAAGATGTGAAAAAAGCTTTACAGAATCCAAAAATTCGCCGCATAATGCAGTTTTATTTGAAAAATAAATGTTTTCTTTTAATTCAACCGCTTTTTGAGGTTTTGGAATTAGGTTTATCATAACGTGCCTCCACAAATATTTTATAGCTCTATAATAACCTATGCCTTTAAAAATTTCAACATCAAAAGATAAAACAACGCAAAATCACCCGCTACCTATTGGTAGCAGGTGATTTTTATAGTTTAGTTAGCTATGCTATATACTTATTTGCTTATGCCTTAGGTCCAAGTGTTACATCCCACTGGTTAAGAGCCTGCATAAGTATACCATAGTCTTTGTTATTAACACGACCGTCAGCGGTTACGTCAGCTGCGTCTAAGTTAATGTTAACATCCCACTGGTTAAGGTATTGCATCAAAAGACCGAGGTCTTTGTTGTTAATCTTTCCGTCATCGTTAAGATCGCCGTATGTGAAGAGAACGCGTGTTGCGCCACATTCGTTACAATCTGCATCAGATGCATTGTCATAAACGTGTGCATTAGGATCAAGTGGAAGAGCAACAGTTTCTCTTGAAATTTCCTTGTCGCAATCTGCACAGTAAACAACCTTTTCACATGAACCGGGTGTTGTACATGTAGAAGCAACTACGTTTTCTTCTACAGGTTCGCTAAGCTCAGCGTGAGCACAACCTGAACCGCAGATTACGCAACTGCCATTTTCGATTGTATGAGCAGTTTTAACACCAACAAGGCCGCAATCGCAGTTTTCGCTGTGTGTACCGTCGCCGTTGTCGGTAACTGCAGGTGTATGATATGCACGAAGCGCAGGAATACCACTTGTCTT
>JAZSKN010000039.1:0-4906 GCA_045534895.1 Acutalibacteraceae bacterium | reverse complement strand
TAAAAGAACAACGTCGCCATCCTTCATATTAGCATCAGCAGCCTTTGCATTTTCACCTACAACGCAATCATCAGCAGCGAAAACAACCTCTTTGCCAAGCTTTTCAGAAAGGCGTTTAGCAACAGGAGCTAATGAAAGCTCTGGCTTAGGTTCACCCTTTGGTTTGCCAAGGTGTGAGCAAAGAATAACCTGACCGCCGTCAGCGATAAGCTTCTTTATTGTGGGGAGTGCGGCATTGATTCTGTTTTCGTCGTTGATAACACCGTTTTTAAGCGGAACGTTAAAATCGCAACGAACAAGAACCTTTTGACCTTTTACATTAATGTCGTCAACTGTTTTTTTGTTAAGTAGACTCATTTTAATACATCCTTTCGAGATTGTTAAAAAATATACAATTATATTTTACCACAATTTTCAAAAAATTCAATATAAATTTTATATATATTTATATATTATCTTCCCATTTGTAGTTGTGCAATTGTCCAAAATTTTCTAAAGCAGGGTAGTCCCATTGACGTAGCACCTCGTAAACGGCAATTGCCACCGAATTAGAAAGGTTTAGGCTGCGTATTTCGCCCTGCATTGGTATGCGTGCGCAATAGTCAGGATTTTGCAGTAAAAGCTCTTCGGGCAGACCCATACTTTCTTTACCAAAAAGCAAGAAACAATTATCGGGGTAATTGTGGTCGGAGTGGGTGTGTCGCCCCTTGGTTGTAAAGTAAAAAAAGTTACCGCCCTTGTTCTTTTCAAAAAAGTCAGCAAGGTTCTCGTAATAGGTAATATCAAGATATTTCCAATAATCAAGCCCCGCGTGCTTGAGTTTTTTGTCATCGGGGGTAAAACCCATTGGTTTTACAAGATGCAGCCTTGCTCCTGTAGCGGCACAGGTGCGCGCAACGTTGCCCGTGTTTTGTGGTATTTCGGGCTCTACCATAACTATATTTATTTTTGCCATAAAAATCACCAAATATCATTATATTATTTTTAATAAACACTTGTCAAGCAAAGATAACTGTTGTATAATGATTTTGGTGATTTTATGAAGAAAAATGCAAATATTTTAGACTATGTAGAAAAATATAAATACAAGTATGGCATATCCTACGCGGTAGAGGGCGGCAAGCTTGCAAAAGGCTTAGGTACAATTGCCGGTATAGTTTGGGTATATTCATTTTTAATTTTGGCGCTTTCGATATTAAGCTTTGCAATGAATTTTGCTGTTGGCAAATTCGAATACAGCAGGCTTAGCAACGTGTTTATCACTACTATTGTTTGCGCTGTTGTTATGATAATTGCCACAATTTTTTACATATGTCGCCAAAAGATTATTGGTCTTATAATCGGCGTTGTGATTCAACCGTTTATTGTTTTAGCGTATGAGCCCGTTTCGGTTTATGGTGCGGGTTATGTGCCAAGCTTTTATTGGAAATTTTTAATTCCCGCAATACTTTTTGTTATATTTGCGGCATTTTTACTTGTTGTTTTAATTCGCGCAAGGGTGTTAACCAACAAACTTTATAATATGCTCGTAGACGGTCTTTACAAGCAATATGGCACTCGCGACGGCGAAAAGCTTACCGACGAGCAGTGGCAAGAATTTTTGAGCAATTATAATCCGTATAAGCAAGTAATTTAAGGGAACAATATTCCCGAAAGGGAAGTGGATTATATGTTGCCGAGTAAGAAAAAATATAACGAGATGACAAAAAAGGCATCGCCACCATCACCCAAATTAAAAGACTTTGTTTGGGCGTATATAGTGGGCGGTGCCATTTGTGTTATAGGTCAACTGCTTACTGAGCTTTATACGTCATTAGACCTATCTGAAAAGGTTGTTAAAATGGCGGTACCCGTATCAATAATTTTTATAGCGGCTTTGCTTACAGGTTTTGGCGTATTTGACAAAATCGCTCGCCGCGCAGGTGCTGGGACTTTGGTGCCGATAACCGGCTTTGCAAACGCTGTTGTATCGCCCGCGATAGAGTTTAAAAACGAGGGATATATACTTGGCGTAGGCGCTAAAATATTCACTATAGCAGGACCTGTGATTATGTACGGCACGGTGGCAAGTGTTGTGTATGGAGTTGTTTATTGGATTACGACATTGTTTTAACGGGCGGATGTGGGCACCCGCCCCTACGATATACAATGAAAATGTTTGTAGGGGTCGATGCCTACATCTACCCGCAATAAAAAGGCTTGACCGATTTGGTCAAGCCTTTTTTATTATGAGAAAATAGGAACTCTTATGAATGGTAATATTTGTATTAAGAAAAAAACAGTTGCTATAATCGGCCAAACAAATATCCATATCCATTTTTTACCGAGAATATTCCTTTGTTCGGGGGATTTACGTTCTTTTATAAAAGTTATTAAATTTATGATAAAACATATTGGCACAATTAATATTGAAAATTCCACAGTAGCATAAAAAAGAAAAAGCATCGTATTTGCAAGAAAAATAGGCCCTATACTCGTTCCGATGATAATAAGAAGTGTGGAAAGAAGACAGTATGTACAAAATATAGCTTGTATCACCGAAGTAATTTTTAATGCCTTTAAAGTTTTCATAATATCACTCCTTTTATTTTATTATATCACACCACTGATTTATTGTAAATATTTTTGCAAATTAATGCGTCCTACTTGCACACGAGCAGAAGGATATATACTTGGCGTAGGCGCTAAAATATTCACCATAGCAGGACCTATAATTATGTACGGCACGGTGGCAAGTGTGATTTATGGGGTTATTTATTGGGTAACGACTTCATTTTAAAGCAAAAGGCTTGACCAAACAGTCAAGCCTTTACTAACTTTTTAAGTAAATATTCTAATGCATCACTTTCCGACGGAAATCCTACACAATCGTAATCTTTTCCGCGTTCGCGGTAAAAGACTTCCCATCGGTGATAATTTTTCAGTACATAGTATCCATCCGCAACAGAGTTTTCAAAATGAACAATGCTTGTATCGATTTTGTTTTCCTTAAGTAAATCCACAAACTCTACATATGTCATATTTGAACAATCCAATCTCTTTCTTTCAGTTTTCTAAAGACTTCTTTTGCATCAGGCATTGTTATTATATAAAACTTTCCATCGCTGGTATTTATGTTGAAATGTATATCATCACATTGGATTCTATATATGTTGCTTCGCTGTATTTCTTCCATAATATAAGGCTTTTCGTCTAACGAAATTAGGGCGATACCATCTTCACAAAAGTATATGTTTGCATTTTTGATTTTACCGTTATGGAGTTTAAAATTTCCATTAGTTTTATGGAAAATGGGAGAAAGAATTTTCTTCTCAAATTCAGCATATTTCTTGTTCATTACCTTTTCGTGAATTATAAGAAACACAAACAGCACAAGGTAAAAAAACAAACCACCAATAACTGCAAATAAAAATGCATCAGGTTCTTCAATGTAACGTAACACAAAATAAGTTATCAATCCAAAAAAGAATCCGGTAATGGCAGACAAAATTGCTTTTGCTTTCATTTCCTACACCTCACTTTATTTCATTATACCACACCGCCGTTTTAATGTAAATGTTATTTTAAATGGGTGTGTCCTATATTGACAGCAGCAGAGGGATATATACTTGGCGTAGGCGCTAAAATATTCACTATAGCAGGACCTGTGATTATGTACGGCACGGTGGCGAGTGTGGTTTCTGGGGTTATTTATTGGATTACAACCTTTTTCATTATATCTTCATATAAATCGTCGAGCACATCTAACCAACACGAATCATTTGTTTGTTCTGCTTTTATGCGAGAATGCTTAAATGCAAATTCGATGATGTTGTAAGGAATTTGAGTCAGTCTATTATAAATTATCATCGCGCCGGGCCAATTGAGATCCTGTATCCATTCTAATAGCATAAACATAAACGGCTCTAATTCTTTATCGCTTCGCATAGCAACAACCTTGGCACATGGTTCCCAAACCATCTTGCTTTTTTCAGGGGGAACGATAATTGGTTGCATAAATGGAAACAGATTCTTAATTTGCTTGGCTGCCTCAATTCCTATTTGTGCCTTGTTTTCGTTTTCTTCATTAGATAATTGATTATCCCACATGAATAGATTATATAATTCATCAATGCTATAAGTCATCATATTACACCTCATTTTATTTTATTATACCACACCGCTGTTTTAATGTAAATGTTTTTGCAAAGCCACTGTGTCCTATATTGACAGCAGCATAGGGATATATTTTATTTGAACGATATTGATAGTTTTTAAATATTACCCTTTTTTATATTGAAATGATAAAATATTATTGAAACAAAATTAAAAGGGGTATACTGTCATGAAAGCACTTGTTAAAAAATATCCACAAAAAGGTCTTTGGTTTGAGGATGTTCCTGAACCGCAGATTTCTGACAACGATGTAAAAATAAAAATACATAAAACCGCTATATGCGGCACAGACTTGCACATTTACAATTGGGATGAGTGGTCACAAAAAACAATTGAGACACCACGAGTTATAGGTCACGAATACGTTGGTGAAATAGTAGAACTTGGTGCCAATGTAAAAAATTGGCGAATTGGTGATATTGTTTCCGGTGAAGGTCATATTGTTTGCGGTAAATGCAGAAACTGCCTTGCCGGTAATGGTCACTTGTGTAAGGATACCGTTGGTGTTGGCGTTAACCGTGATGGTGCTTTTGCTCAATACCTTGTTATTCCTCAAGAAAACGTACGCAGATGCGAAAAAGATATTCCTGAAGAGATGTACTCAATATTCGATCCGTTTGGAAATGCAGTACATACCGCACTTTCTTTTGACCTTACGGGTGAAGATGTTCTTATTACAGGTGCAGGTCCAATAGGCATTATGGCTGCAGCCGTTTGTAAATTCGTTGGTGCTAGACACGTGGTTATTACA
>JAZSKN010000032.1:0-15224 GCA_045534895.1 Acutalibacteraceae bacterium | reverse complement strand
ATTACGTGATAATTTGTAACAACTGTACCTTTATCATCAATAAAGCAACCCGTTCCTGTGCTTGTAAAGGTGTCGCCTTCGGCATTGATTTCAACTGTACTTGGCGCAATTAATTCAAAAATTTCTTCTGCCGTTAACTTTTGGTTTGAAAATTTATCAACTAAAACAAACGTAGATGTTACAACAATCGCTAATGCGAGAATTATTGACAAAACTATTATAAGCTTTTTATTTAATGGCTTTTTAATTTTAGATGGTTTCTCAACATTTTCTTCATTTGAGATTTCTTCAACTTCTTTTTCGTCATTATCTTTTAGTAATTCATCTGTACTAACGCCAAATATATTTGCAATAGCAACAATGTTTTCCATAGAAGGCATAGTTTGGTCATTTTCCCACAAACTTATGCTTTGCCTACTTACTTCAAGTTTTTCGGCAAGTACTTCTTGAGAAATTTTATTTTCTTTGCGCAATTTTCTAATTTTTTCACCGAGCATATCAACACCCCTTTGCCAATATTATACTTTACAAAACACAAAACTGCAATAAAATTTGTTTGGTATTTTAAAAATTTAAGCCGCAAGTATTACTTGCACTTCTCGTATGCTAACCTCGAACCGACCAAAAACCGACCGAATGGGGTTTGTAAAATTTGAACCAACGGTCTTGTATTTTCTCTGCGGAGAAAATACTGCGGTCAGCTCGGTGGCTCTAACAGTCCACTGGACTGTTATTCACTACCACCTCACCCTCCGAGTTATTCGCCCTTCGGGCTCATAACCCAACGGTAGATAAATTTAAATCTTTCTCATAACAAGAAAAATCTCAGTCTCCCATACGGGAAACTGAGATTTTTTGGTTGCGGGGGAAGGACTTGAACCAACGACCTCCGGGTTATGAGCCCGACGAGCTACCAACTGCTCTACCCCGCGATATATTGCCGCCCTCTTCAGCGTAAAGTTATTATACTACATAACTTTTTATATTGCAAGTGTTTTTTGCGTAAAATTTAATTTTTCTCTCGATAATTTTCGACCTGTTTTTTATACAAATAAGCAGACGCAAATTTTTTACGCCTGCTTCGTCATTATTTTTTTGCAAAAAATTTGTTTACCCACATTGCCAATATTAATAGCGTTATCGCACTTAATGCACGGTATGGCAGAACAAAATACATCACATTTGTACTTAACATACCTATTAAAACTTTAATTATAGCAAGTATTATAAGCGTATAGGATGTTGTTTTAGCAAATTTAATTGTAGCGCCCATATTTGTCATGTGCTCTTGTATTGACTTCACAAACAAATGCGCCCTTTTTAACGTAATTTGATTAACAATAAACACTATCACCCCGGAAACAATTATTCCCACAGCGCCGCATACTATTGCTTTTCTCATCATGCTGTCCGACAAATACATTTGGGGTCCTTCCACAAGTGTTTGAAAAACATCTATGCTTAAGTCTTCTTCTAACAATAATAAGAATAGCAACAAACCGGCGCCGACTATAGCAACACAAAATATATTAACAATTATATAAAAAGCCTTTAATAAATTGCTCGTATTACGTATTTGCTTTTCGGGCAATTTGTTTTTGCGGGCACTTATATATGCAGAACAAGAAAAACATGTAAGCAATATAGTGAATATCGGAAATCCCTTTGTGAACATCAACAAAGGAATAGGCGGAAAAAAATACAATAAGCAACTTAATAATAATAAAATACAGCATATTAAAAAAAATCCGCTTTTTAGTGAGTGAATAACTTTGTTTTCTGTCGGTTCAACAAAAATTTGTTGAACTGCTTCTTGTTGATAAACAACATCATCTGTAACAACAGCGCTTTTACCGCAATATGGGCAAAAGTCAAATTGATTGTCAAAGTCTTTGCCACAACTGATACACTTCATATTTTGTCCCCTTAAATTCTTTTAAACTAATATATTTATTAATTTAAATTGCCGTAATCATAATATTGACGGTCGACAAAATGCTTGTTAACAAGTACACTTGCAATTATGGTAGCCGCTGCGCCACAGCCGGAACTAATCACCATCTCAAACCCTGCGCCAAGACTTGTTACCACCGATATTGCAGAACATACACCAAAAAACATAAGCCAATTTTTTACTGCGATTGGATTTTCAAAATTTGGATTTTGAAAAATTATTCCCATATATATTGATTTTGCAAACTTATGTATTTTAGATATTCCAACAAGATTTATAACAAGAATTGCTACTAATGCCACAATTAACACAAGCATAAATACCAAAACGAAAAACGGTGTAACTTCGCCCGGCATTTGCGAAAACGCCACCTCTTCGCCTATCTCATCAAATATTTGCGATATAAAATCTTGTATCATTTGTGTGCTTGATGCTACCGCCAACGCAACAACAGTAATAAGCGAGCTTACAATTAAAATTATACTCGCAACGTTAACTACTACATAGCTTGCATACACCGTGCCGCTTACACGGCGAAGGTGTCTTTCGTTTGCAAAGCCCTTGCGCGAATCTGCAAACACAAGCCACAAGAAAATAGTGTACAAAATATCAAACACAGGCAATCCATTCTCTGAAAAAGAAAACAGGCATTTAACCGAAATAAGTATACATAGCGCCAAAAACAAATTATCCTTTAATGCCGCAAGCACCTTGTCTGCCGCAGGATTTAGCGATATTGGCTGCGCCGTGTTTTCTTGCTTTGGTGGCTCTTGCTCGGTTGCACGTATGCTTTCGCCGCAATTTGGGCAAAACGCATAGTCGCCGTTGTACTCATACCCACATTTGTTACACTTCATAATATTTCCTCCCTAATCTAATTAAAAATATTCTTTATACCATACCAAAAAGGTATATACCGTCCATATCTTTCTGCTTAAATCCTTTTTGCCCGATTTGTGTACCTCAAGCAATTTTAATAGCTTTTGTGTGTTAAAATATTCATCTGCAACACTACTTGTAAACTGCTCTTTTACTATATTATAGTATTGTTCTTCCCTTAACCAATCGCGTATAGGCACAGGAAAACCAAGCTTTTCTTTTTGCGCTGTAAATTGCGGTAACGTTTTTTCGGCCGCCTTGCGCAATGCAAGCTTTGTAGTGGTGGTATTAACGCGGCAGTCAAGCGGTAACGTCAACGCCAACTCCAGCACCTTTTTATCAAGAAACGGTACACGCAGTTCAAGCGAATTGGCCATACTTGTCTTATCGGCCTTAAGCAAAATATCACCCATTAGCCACATATTTATATCAAGATACTGCATTTTTGTAACATCATCTTTATTGGCAATTTCGTCATAAAACTTATCGCACAAAAGCTTGGGTCCCAATACTTCTTTTGCGGTTTCGCTTTTTAAAATACTGTCGCGCTCTTTTTTAGAAAATATATTTGCGTTTCCTATGTAGCGTTCTTCTATTGTTTTTCCGCGGCGAACAATGTAATTTATACCTCGAATTTGCGGTAAATGCTCACATATTCTTGATAAAACGCGACGCAACGAAAAAGGAAGACGGTCAAAATAGGTTTTGGTTATAGGCTCTTGATAAATGCGATACCCACCAAAAAGCTCGTCGGCTCCCTCGCCAGACATTACAACCTTAACGTGCTCGGCGGCAAGCTTGCTTACAAAGTAAAGAGCTATCGCCGCAGGGTCAGCCAGCGGCTCATCCATATGATACTGTATTTTTGAAAATTCGCTCCAATATTCCTCGGGCGTTATTACCTTAGAAATATTTTCTACGCCTATTGTTTTAGCAAATTGTTTGGCATACCCTATTTCATTATAACGGTTTCCGTCAACGCTGTCAAACCCTACTGTAAAGGTTTTATCTACCTTTGCTGTGGCAGCAATATAGCTTGAATCTATACCGCTCGACAAAA
This sequence comes from Acutalibacteraceae bacterium, assembly GCA_045534895.1. GTDB lineage: Bacteria > Bacillota > Clostridia > Oscillospirales > Acutalibacteraceae > UBA737. Next base: position 11,331 of record JAZSKN010000032.1, on the reverse strand, counting down.
ATGACCCTACCTCTACGTCAGCTATTTTATGCGCCTGCACCGATTCGCAAATAGCTTTATCTATCTCTTCGGCATAAAAATCAACCACACCGGGAACCGTATTAAATTTTGGTATATAATACCGCTCTTTTTTTATTTCGCCGTTTTTAAAGGTGAAGTAATGCGCGGGTGGTAGTTTAAATACATTTTTAAAAAAGGTTTCTTCGGCGGGAGAATACTGAAAAGAAAGGTAATGCGCAAGCGCTGTTTGATTTAAATGTTTTTTAAATTCAGGATGCTGTAAAAACGATTTTATTTCTGAACCAAAAATAAAACTATTTTCGGTAATGTTGTAATAAAACGGCTTTATGCCAAATATATCACGTGCGCCAAAAAGTGAGTTGTCTGCTTTGTTGTATATAACAAATGCAAACATACCTCGCAAACGGTTTACAACGTCACCGCCCCACTGCTCGAAGCCGTGTAGCACAACCTCGCTGTCGGCATTGCTTGTAAACATGTGTCCACAATTTTCAAGGTCTTCTCTTAACTGCTTAAAATTATAAATCTCGCCGTTAAACACAAGAATAAGCGTTTTATCCTCGTTAAACATAGGTTGATTTCCGCCCTTGATATCTATAATACTAAGCCTGCGAAAACCAAGTGCTATATTGCTATCGACATAAACACCGCTTGAATCAGGTCCGCGATGAACAATTGTGTTCATCATAGACTCTAAAACAGAACCATCATCTTTTATATAATTTGTAAAGCCTACAAATCCGCACATTTATAAAATCCTTTCAAAAAGGTATTGTTTTAACTTTTTTATACAACAATGTTACCAGCAGTCCGCAAACTGCACCGCAAGCCGCGCCACTAAGCAGCAATATTGGCAAATAATATATTACGCCCGCACCAACAAAAGCGACGGCCGCCAAGCACTGAAAAACGTTATGAATCGTGCCGCCCGCAATACTTATGCCTATTGGCGTTACCGCTTTAATTTTGCTTAACATGCTTGCCGTTACAAGTGAAGCGATACCGCCGACAAGCGAAAATAAAAAAGATATTAGCGAGCCAAAAAGCAAGGCAGACAAGCCTATTCGCGCAATGTTTACCATCCACGCGCCTTTAACGTCACCATAGCACACAAGAGTTAAAACTATCGCGTTTGAAAGTCCTATCTTTACGCCGGGTGCCACGGCCGCAAAGCCTATTGACAGCAAGCCTTCTAAATACCCAACTATAAGACATATCGCAACAAACAGCGAATAAAGGGTTATGCGTTTTATATTTATTTTATTTCTACTATTACCTTGTTTGGCAAGCATATAATACTTTCACCCTTTTTTGAAATTTTGCCCGTGTTTACACAAATCTGATTTTTACAGCCTGCATCTTGCATATATACTGTTTCGTCTTTAATAACAATGGTATTGGCATTTAAATCAACCGTGTTATTAAGCTTAATACTTCGATCATAAACTATTTCGTTGTTTTGCTTTATAACAACGCGGCTTCCCTGCTTTGAAAAAGAAGCTAATAATACAATCGACAAGACAAAGGTAACCGCTATAGCACCAATTATTATAAAGTCTCCTTTTTTCAAAACATTCACCACCTTTTATATTTTAACACATCTTTACAAAAAAGTGAAGATATTGTATAATAATCTTTATGAAAAAAATTATATCTCTTAATTTGAGTTTGGTCTTGCTGCTCCTGTGCGGATGCACCGAGTTTCAAGAAAATAAAGATACACGTTTTTTGCTAAACACCGTTGTGACGCTTACTGCAAATTGCAGTCGAGATACGCTTAACGGTGCTTTTGAGCTTTGCGAAGAATATGAAAAACTGTTAAGCCGCACCGTTAAGGATAGCGATGTTTACGCTCTTAATAATTCAAAAGGCTTTGTCGACGTAGATGAACACACAAAAAATATTATTGAACGCGCAGTTTATTACGGCAATTTATCGAGCGGTAAATTTGATATTACTATTTATCCTGCAAGCTCGCTTTGGGATTTTAATAACGAGGTTATTCCCTCTCGTGACGAAATTGCCGAGGCTCTTAAAAACGTTGATTACCAGAGCATTGAAATTGACAATAATAAAATTAACTTAAACGGAAAGCAAATAGATCTTGGCGGTATTGCCAAAGGCTATATTGCCGACCGCCTTTTAGACTACTTTAAACAAAACAATATTCCTGAGGGTATAATAAACTTGGGTGGTAATTTGGTTGTTTTTGGCGAACGCGACTATACCATAGGTATAAAACAGCCGTTTTCTGACGGTGAGTATGCCGCTAAACTAAAATTACGCAATAAAACTGTTGTAACATCGGGCGTTTACGAAAGGTTTATAAAAAAAGACGGTAAATTATATCACCATATTTTAGACCCCAAAACAGGCTATGCCTGTGATAGTGATTTGTATTCGGCAACCGTTATTGCAAATTCTTCTATAAACGCCGACGCGCTTTCTACGGTTTGTATTCTTTTAGGCTTAGAAAACGCCAAACAGCTTATCGAAAACACAACAGATGTTGAAGCAATTTTTATAGACTCTGACAAAAAACTGCATTATACGTCGGGTTTATCGCAATCAAACAATACATTTACCCTCAAATAGTACTTTATTTGTTAACAAATTTATTATATAATATAACTAATTATTTATATTGCGAGGTTAATTATGGGATTACTTACAGCCATTTTCGGCAATTATAGTGAAAAAGAAATAAAACGTATTAAGCCCTTGGTTGACAGGGTTTTATCTTATGAAGAAGAGTATCGCGCATTAAGTGATGACGATTTGCGCGCTAAAACCGACGAATTTAAGCTTCGTCTTACCACGGGTGAAACTCTTGACGACATTTTGCCCGAGGCATTTGCCGTTTGTCGCGAAGCGGGTGACCGTGTACTTGGTATGCGCCACTTCCCCGTGCAAATTATCGGCGGTATTATTTTGCATCAAGGCCGTATAAGCGAAATGAAAACCGGTGAAGGTAAAACACTTGTTGCTACACTTCCCGCTTATCTTAACGCACTATCAGGCAAGGGTGTGCATATTGTTACTGTAAACGATTATCTTGCAAAGCGTGACTCTGAATGGATGGGTAAGCTTTACAGATTTTTAGGCTTGTCGGTAGGTCTTATCATTCACGGTATGGACAAGGACGAAAAGCGCGCATCCTATGATGCAGATATAACATATTGCACCAACAACGAGTTAGGCTTTGACTATTTGCGTGATAATATGGTTACCTATAAGGAACAAAAGGTTCAGCGCGAGCACAACTTTGCCATTGTGGACGAGGTTGACTCTATTTTGATAGACGAGGCGCGTACACCTCTTATTATTTCGGGTCAGGGCAGTAAATCTACCGACCTTTACACATCGGCAAACGCTTTTGCAAAATCTCTTAGAATGGTAAAGGTTAAAGAGATGGATGACAAGGCAAGCGACGAAGATGCGGCTTATGATGGCGACTATGTTGTAGACGAAAAGGCAAACACCGCTATTCTAACCCCCGACGGTGTAAAAAAAGCAGAACAATATTTTAAAATAGAAAACCTTAACGATAGCGAAAATATTGAAATTGCGCATCATATAAACCAAGCAATTCGCGCCCACGGTATTATGAAGCGTGACGTTGACTACGTTGTTAAGGACGGCGAGGTTATTATTGTTGACGAGTTTACCGGCCGTTTAATGTACGTTAGACGCTATAACGATGTCTTGCATCAGGCTATTGAAGCAAAAGAAGGCGTTAAGGTAGAACGAGAATCAAAAACACTTGCTACCATAACCTTCCAAAACTTCTTTAGACTTTACAACAAGCTCTCGGGTATGACGGGTACCGCTATGACCGAAGAAGCCGAATTTCAAGAAATTTATAAGCTTGACGTTATTGAAATACCAACAAACAAGCCTATTGCCCGTGTTGACGAAAACGACGTTATTTATAAAACCGAAAAAGCAAAGTTTAATGCCGTTATTGAACATATTATTGAATGTAATTCTAAAAATCAACCTGTACTTGTTGGTACAGTTACTATCGAAAAATCAGAACTGCTGTCAAGTATGCTTAAAAAACGCGGTGTTAAACATAATGTTTTAAACGCTAAGCACCACGAAAAAGAAGCCGAGATTATTGCTCAAGCAGGTATGCCGGGCGCTGTTACAATCGCCACTAATATGGCGGGTCGTGGTACCGACATTATGCTTGGCGGTAATGCCGAGTATATGGCAAAATCTGCCCTTCGCCACGATGGACTCAGCGAAGAATTGATACTTGAAGCCACAGGCTTTGGCGAAACCGATAACCCCGATATTATTAATGCGCGTGAAAAATATAAAGAGTATTATAACGATTTTAAAGCCCAAATAGCCCCCGATGCCGAAAAGGTTAGAAACAGCGGCGGTTTGTGTATTATTGGTACTGAACGCCACGATTCACGACGTATCGACAATCAGCTTCGCGGTCGTGCCGGTCGTCAGGGCGATCCGGGTAGCACAAAATTTTATATTTCGCTTGACGATGATCTTATGCGTCTTTACGGTGGTGAGCGCATCGCCGCTATTATGAGCACAATGAACATTGACGAAAATCTTCCTCTTGAAAGCGGTATGCTTTCAAAGACTATAGAGAGCGCCCAAAAACGCAAAGAGGGTATAAACTTTGCTTCGCGTAAAAACGTACTTGAGTATGATGACGTTATGAATAAGCAGCGTGAGCTTATTTATGAGCAGCGCAATCGAGTGCTCAACGGTGAAAGCATTAAGGACACCGTGATTAAAATGATAGACGACACCATTGATATATATACCAAAATATATCTTGGCGGCGAAGAGCGTGAAGAGTGGGATATTAAGGGTCTTCGCGAGCACTTCAGCGGTTGGATAACCTCAGCCGATGATTTGCAGTACACCACCGAAAAGCTTTGGCAAATCGAACCGCAAGAAATTGCCGATATGCTTAAAGAGACTGCCCACAAAAAATATGCTGAACGCGAAGCCGAATTTGGTGAAAGCATTATGCGTGAAATCGAACGCGTTGTACTTTTACGTTCGGTTGACTCAAACTGGATGGACCATATTGATGCTATGGATCAATTGCGTCAAGGCATAGGTCTTCGTAGTTACGGTCAACACAACCCTGTTGTAGAATATCGTAATGAAAGCTATGAGATGTTCTCGGCTATGACCGACGCTATACGTGAACAAACTGCAAAGCTTGCGCTGTCGGTTCGTGTTCGTAAAAACGAAGAGGTTAAACGTGAAAAGGTTGCCGAAGAAACCTCGGGCGACAACAAACCACTTACCGTTAGAGGAAAGGGTATTGTAAGCAAAAACGCTTTGTGCCCTTGTGGTAGCGGCAAAAAATACAAGCGTTGTTGCGGTAAGGATGAAGAATAAATGAATAATTTTAAAAAGGCATTAAAGCTTTTTATAACCTTTTTTAAAATCGGCGCCTTCACTTTTGGTGGCGGTTACGCAATGATTCCGCTTATTCAGCACGAGGTTTGTGAAAAAAACAAGTGGATTACCGATGAAGATATATTAGAAATTGTAGCCATTGCAGAGTCCACTCCCGGACCTATTGCCATAAACTCGGCAACGTTTGTAGGTTATAGAGTTTGCGGTACATTGGGTTCAATCTTCGCGACACTTGGGGTTGTTATTCCCTCTTTTTTAATTATGCTGATTGTGTTTTTTGTGTTAGATAAATTTCAAGATCTACCACCTGTGCAATATGCATTTATGGGTATACGCGCATGCGTTTTGGCACTTGTTATTAAAGCGCTTTTGTCTATGTATAAAAAGTGTGAAAAAACTTGGGTTTCATATACAGTTATTGCATTTGCAGTAATAACTTCTGTAATTGTTTCAAAATTTATACCCATCAATACATTTTATATCATAATTATCTCTGCTGTGTTTGGACTAATTAGTTATTCCATTTTACAAAGGAGGGCTAATAAATGATATTGTGGAATCTCTTTTGGACATTTTTTAAGATAGGCGCATTTACTTTTGGCGGCGGATTAGCAATGCTTAGAATAGCGCAAGAGCAGGTTTTAGCTTGGGGCTGGTTAGAAGAAAGCCAAATAGTCGATTTTGTAGCGCTTAGCGAATCTACTCCGGGTCCTTTTGCAATAAATATGGCAACCTATGTTGGTGCCTCGCAAGCAGGAATTTTAGGCGCTGTTTGCGCAACGCTTGGTGTTGTACTGCCTTCATTTATGGTAATTTTAATTGTAGCACGCTTTTATAAGCAGTTTCAAAACAGTAGGGCAGTAAAGGGGCTTATGACCGGTCTTAAGCCTACTGCTATAGGACTTATTGCTTCGGCAGTAATTTCTATGGCGATAACTGTTTTTTTACCAACAGGATTAAGTTTAAATATATTTACTTCTGTTGAATTTTATGTTTCTCTTGTCATTTTTGCTGTCAGTTTTTTCCTTATATTCTTTAAAAAAATAAAGCTTCCCCCCGTGTTAGTAATCTGCATTGCGGCAGGTTTGGGTATTGCGGCCGGATATGCTTTTAAGATTTAATTATAAAAGTAAGGATTTTAGTATGCGCAAAGGAGAGGCACTTCACAAAAAGTGTCTCTCCTTTTTTGTATAAATAAAACAAGGCACGCTCCGAATGGAGTGTGCCTTTTAAGTGAACGTTTTAATATGTTTAATTACTTTTTCTTGCGTGTTATTATTAATGTCGCGCTTGCTAAAGCCATCATTACTAATGCAGGTGCGAGTGTACTGTCGCTTGTTGTTGGGCTTACAGTGCTTGGATCTGCATTTACCATATTGCGATATTCTTCAGGTAGTACCTTGGGAATAACTAATGATGCTTGTGTAATTTTGTTTGTACCTGCTGCATCAGAATATATTTCGTTACAAACCGTACATTTGTGATGTTCTATATTGCCTTCCATTCTATCGTCAGGTAATTTTTTTGCAACCTTAACAATGGTGTGTGATGCTTCTTTTGTCACAACAGAAGTTTTATATCCGCAATGTGTACACTTAATTTCTGACATTTCATCAGTGTCACAGCCGTGTAATACGTCAACCACGCCGGTTGCCTTGTAGTCATGCTTTTCGCACTTATAACCACAGTCAATACATACGGAATCTTTAAATCTATGCTTTATAAAACCGTCTTCGCCAAGGTCATTGCTTTCAAGGTCAAGTCGACCGCCGTTTACAGAGCACTTATACCAGTGACCGTTTTCATCATAAAGAATAACAAAGCCGCCTTCTTCGGTCTCTTCTTTAAAGTGAGGACCAATGCCTGTGCTAAGATCTGCATCGCTAACAGCAGTATTCATCGGAGCATAAACGTTATCTGATGTAAACTTGTTATTACACTCTGTACAAAGCCAGTATTCTTTATGTCCCTCAACCTCACAGTTACCTATGTCAGATGCTACATATGTGAGTTTATGACCGGGAATGCCGCCAACATCGGTAACAATATACCAATCACAGAACTTACATCTTGCATATGTACCTGATGCTGTTACACAGTCGCCCTTTTCAAACGTAGCATCGGTCTGGCTTGTATGCTTACAAACATAGTCACATTCAGAGCACTTATAAACATCTGTGCCGTCGCCTACAACCTTATCTCCCTCAAGAACAAAATTATGATTTGTAGCGCCGCCTGCTGATTCAAGTCCACAGCAGTCACATTTCCAAACATGTGTTTTGCTATCAGTTATAAGCTGTATGCCTGTGTGGAACACTTGAAGCTCAGGACCGTTTTCACTCATAAACCAAACATTTTTCCAATCAAGCATATTTGCAGCTGCTTTAAATGCAGCGCCCTTTTCTGTTACAGAGAAAATATGATCGGTATAATCAAATTGAATTGTTGCGCTTTGCCATGTAGGTGTAGCCAAATCTACTACACCGGATGGAAAATCGGTAACAACATTTGTATACGCATATGGTTCATTTACGGTTGATGAGTAATAATCAAGACCATATGGTGGAGTGCCTAATACAATAGAATCGGTTAAGGTATTAACATACTTATTGGCAACCTTACGGCTACTACCGTTACCAATAAGATTAATCATTGCTTGACGTTCGGTATTATAAGCGTATGTACCGTTAACAAGAATGTTTTTAAGCTCAATTATATCGCCTGAGCCGCCGCCTGCAACAATACCCTGCTCTTGATAAAAATTCCAGTTGCCAATAGCCTCCATATAGCAATTTACAACGGCGCAAGTATCAATTGTTAACTTACCGTCAACCTTAGCGCCGTAGCCCAAAAGATATGAAGCACCTGCAATACCGCCTAAACGACGCTTTGAATACAGATAAGAGTTTTTAAGCTGAATATTTTTACAAGTGTTAGTGATAAGTCGATTGCCTACCTTTGTACCACCATCGTACTGTGGGAAAAGAGCAACGTCTTCTGCTTGAGTGCCTTCACTTGTAGCATAAAGACCGTAAATAGTAGAACCATTACCGTCAAAATGGCCGTTAAAGCTTTGTCGGTTAAACTTTTCAATCCAGTTTAATTTACCTTCAAGCGCTGCAAAATATTCATTAACAGCATCGGCATTTTCAAGCGCTAAAAGCTCATTAATATCTACAATACTTTCAGGCTGCATAACGAATGTTTTAACATTGTCAGAAACCTTATAATATTTGTTGCTCGAATTGTTAACACCCTGACCCAAGCAACAAAATGCCAATTGCTCTGCAGTTGCGATTATGTATGGGTCTGCCTCAGAGCCGACGCCGCTTTCAAACTTTGTGGCAAGTGTGCCGTCCCAATAATCGATTTTGCTAACATCACAAGCATCAGCGGTAATAGTAGCGCCGCCCGCAAACAAAGATACTGCTAAAATTGCAAACGCAAATGCAACCGCTAATATTTGTTTGCCGCTTTTAAATAATTTAGCCATAAAAACATTCCTTCCTGTAAATCAAATGTTGTGATTTGTTATGTGGATTAATAATCTTATAAAAATTATATTATTTGTTTTAGACAGTAACCCACATTTACACTATTTCATATATATTTTAATACAAAGTTTATAAAATTTCAATAGTTTTTTGCTTATTTTATTATATTTTTTGTATTTTTTTTGCAATATTTTAGAAAACACAACATATTGTATAAATCTATGTGTATAGCTACTATTTTAACCACTAAAAAAAGAATTTGGGAGAAACTTCTGTGCGAAGTTTCTCCCAAGAATCTGTTATTTTTTCGCTTTAGTACCCACATCATCCCGAAGTAGCAAGCGCAGAATGCGACAGGCTTTTCGGCGAGTCTGATGGGAAAGAATTGCCACCATTTTTGCGAAAATGTGACTACTAAAATTCTATAATAGAGAAATTAAATTAACTCGATAATTGCCATTTCAGCAGCATCGCCGCGGCGTGGACCTGTTTTTGTAATACGTGTGTAACCACCGTTTACATCTGCATACTTAGGAGCGATTTCGTTGTAAAGTTTTGCAACTACGTCTTCCTTAGTAATAAATGCCATTGCCTGACGTTTGCTGTGAAGTGTATTTGTTTTAGCGAGTGTAATATACTTCTCTGCCATTGAACGAACTTCTTTGGCACGAGTAACGGTTGTTTCGATCTTTCCGTTTTCTAAAAGGAAAGTAACCATTGCGCGAAGCATAGCGGTTCTGTGATCGCTTGCTCTTCCAAGTTTACGAGTACCTGGCATAGATATTCACTCCTTTATTCGTCATCTTTCTTAAGTGCAAATCCAAATGAAGCAAGCTTAGCAATAACTTCTTCGAGTGACTTACGACCTAAGTTTCTAACCTTCATCATATCCATTTCAGACTTATTAATAAGATCTTCAACGGTATTAATGCCTGCACGCTTAAGGCAGTTAAAGCTACGTACTGAAAGATCAAGTTCATCAATTGTAAGATCAAGAACCTTTTCTTTTGCAGTGTCTTTTGCTTCTGCCATAAAGCTTTCGGTATCGCTTATACCTTCTGAAAGATTAAGGAACAACTCAAAATGTTCGATAAGGATTTTAGCAGACATTGATACTGCTTCATCAGCCTTAATTGAACCGTTGGTCCAAACCTCTAAGGTAAGCTTGTTTTTATCAACAACATTACCTACACGGGTGTTGTCAACATTAAAGTTTGCCTTCAAAACCGGAGTGTAGATAGAATCAATCGGAATAACGTCGATTATATTCTGAGCCGGCTTGTTCTGCTCTGCAGATACGTAACCCCTACCTCTATCAAGAGTCATCTCCATATTGAGCTTTGCGCCCTCGTCAAGAGTTGCGATATACATATCTGGATTAAGAATCTCTACTTCGAAATCTGCCTTAATTGCCTCAGCAGTAAGAACGCATGGACCTTCTGCTTCAATATATATCTTTTTAGCAGAGTCAGAATTTAGTTTTGCAATAAGTCCTTTAAGGTTAAGAACTATTTCAGTAACATCTTCTTTTACGCCCGGTATGGTCGAAAATTCGTGAACTACACCGTCAATTTTAACGTTGGTAATTGCAGCGCCCGGCAAAGTAGAAAGAAGAACTCTTCTAATGCTGTTGCCAAGTGTTGTAGCATAACCACGTTCAAGCGGCTCCATAACGAACTTACCATATTTACCGTCTGCCGAAAGTTCGAGAGTTTCAATTCTGGGCTTTTCAATCTCTATCATTTAAAAGCTCCGTTTCTCCGCATCGCATATTTTAGAATGCAACGTCCCGATGCGGTGGACAAAATGTAAGACAATAATGCTATTATCTTGAATAGAATTCGACGATAAGTTGCTCTTCTACCGGAGCCTCAATCTGCTCACGTGTTGGAAGGGCAATAACCTTTGCTGTAAGATTTTCACGGTCAACGCTAATCCATTCTGCAACAGGACGTGCGCTGTTTGCTTCTATAACAGCCTTGATTTTATCGCTTGATTTTGCTTTTTCGCAAATAGCAATTTCATCACCTGCTTTAAGCAAGTATGAAGCTATATCAACGCGCTTACCGTTAACTTCAAAATGACCGTGGCCTACAAGCTGACGTGCTTCTGCTCTTGAAGAAGCAAAGCCTACTCTGTAAACTACATTGTCAAGACGGCTTTCAAGAATTTTTAAAAGGTTGTCACCGGTAACGCCGGGCTTTCTTTCAGCAACCTCAAAATAATGGCGGAATTGACCCTCTTGAACGCCATAAAAACGTCTTGCGGTCTGCTTAGCACGAAGCTGCAAACCATATTCGGATGACTTCTTTCTACCTTGTCCGTGCTGACCTGGAGCATAGCCACGGTTAGCAATAGAACACTTTTCAGAATAGCAGCGCTCACCCTTAAGGAACAACTTTTGTCCTTC
>JAZSKN010000071.1:0-4848 GCA_045534895.1 Acutalibacteraceae bacterium | reverse complement strand
TATGAGTTTTGTAATTGGTCTTACGGGTCCTACGGGGGCGGGTAAAAGCAGTGTAACCACTGTAGCCGAAGAATTGGGCTTTAAGGTTGTTGATTGCGATAAGCTTGCCAGAAAAGCGGTGGAAAGAGGTAGCGCAGGTCACGGAGCATTGATGCTTGCCTTTGGTACTGAAATTTTAAATCGTGATGGTGAAATAAACCGAAAAAAATTGGCAGAAATTGCATTTTCTACGCCCCAAAATACCGAGCTTTTAAATAAAACTGTTTTACCATATATTATGATGCTTGTCCGTGAAGAGATTGATTGCGATAAAGTGTTGCTCGATGCCCCAACGCTTTTTGAAAGTGGGGCAGACAGTCTGTGTGATGAGGTTATTGCGGTTATATCTGACAAAAAAACGCGTCTTGCACGCATAATGGCTCGCGACAATATAGATGAAGAAGCGGCATTATTGCGAATAAATGCAGGCAAGAGCGACGAATTTTATATAGAAAAAACAGATAATATAGTGTATAATGATTGTGAACTTTCGGTTTTCAATTTAAAGATACAAAAACTAATAACAAAATTATTGGAGGAACATAATAATGTCTGATGCAGTAAAAGAACTTAGAGAAAAATTATTTTATGAAAAAAAGAACGGTCTGCTCAAGGCTGATGATGCTACGCTTGACAGTATGCAAAAATATTGCGAAGGATATAAGGCATATCTTGATGCCGCTAAAACCGAGCGAGAGGCTGTGGCTGCAGCTATTGCTTTGGCAGAGCAGAAGGGCTTTGTGCCTTTTGTGATAGGTCAAAAATATGAGGCAGGCGCCAAGGTTTATTTTAACAACCGTGGCAAAACTGTTGCGTTTGCAGTAATTGGTAAAGAGAAGGCAGACAAGGGTGTTAACATCACAGCCGCTCACGTAGACTCACCCCGTCTTGACCTTAAACCAAACCCACTTTATGAAGAGCTTGAGTTGGCGCTTTTTAAGACACATTACTACGGTGGTATAAAGAAATATCAGTGGACAGCATTACCGCTTGCCCTTCACGGCGTTTTTGCTAAAAAAGACGGTAGTGTGGTAGAGGTTAACATTGGTGAAGATGACGCTGATCCTAAATTTGTTATTAACGATTTATTGCCACACTTGGCACGCGAGCAAAACAAGCGCACACTCTCTGAAGGTATTCGCGGTGAAGAGCTTAATGTGCTTATTGGCAGTATGCCATTTAAGAGTGATGAGGGTAGCGAGCTTGTAAAGCTTAATATTCTTAAGATTTTAAATGAAAAATACGGCATTACCGAAGAGGATTTCCTTTCGGCTGAGCTTGAGCTTGTGCCTGCGGCAAAGGCTTGTGACATTGGCTTTGACTGCTCACTTATTGGCGCTTACGGTCAGGACGACCGCGTATGCGCGTACCCTGCGCTTACCGCAATTTTAGAGGTTGAAGCACCACAAAAGACGGCTGTTGCAATCCTTACCGATAAAGAAGAAATTGGTTCTATGGGTAACACTGGTTTGCAGTCAGACTTTTTACCACACGTAATTCACGATATTTGCGTAATGCAAGGCTGTGACGAGACGGTTGCCCTTCGCAACTCTAAGTGCCTTTCTGCTGACGTTAACGCAGGTACCGACCCCACCTTCCAAGATGTTATGGAACGCAGAAACGCAAGCTTTTTAAACTATGGTGTTGTTGTTACCAAGTACACAGGTGGCGGCGGTAAGGGTAGCACCTCTGACGCATCGGCTGAATACGTTGCCGAGGTTCGCGCAATGTTAGACCGCGCAGGTATTATCTGGCAGACAGGTGAGCTAGGCCGCGTGGATGCAGGCGGCGGCGGTACAGTTGCTATGTATGTTGCAAACTTGGGTGTAGACGTAATTGACCTTGGTGTACCGGTGCTTTCTATGCACGCGCCATATGAAACCACCTCTAAGCTTGACGTATATATGTGCTATCGCGCTATGTACGAGTTTATGAAGTAATTTAGAAAATAAATTTAATGCTTAACGAAGAATTAAAGCATTGCAGGCAACGGATTGCCACGTGACTGCCGTCACTCGCAATGACAGTTTTTTAGATGGTGTCATACGTGTGTCATTCTAAGCGACGGTAGTTGCGAAGAAACTTTTATGAATCCTAAATGCGAAATTAAACATAAAGCAAAACCTCTGTTTCACAGCTTGAAACAGAGGTTTTAATTAATTTTTGGATTATTGGTTGTTCCCAACATATAGTCAATGGAAACGTTATAAAATTTTGATAATTTAATAAGTATATCGGTTGGAATATCGCGCTGTCCTAATTCGTAGTTACTGTAAACTTGCTGTGAACAATTTAATACTTTTGCCAACATTTTTTGCGTTAAATCTTTATCTTCACGCAGTTGTCTAATTCTTTCAAACATATATGTTCACACCCCGTTCAGCATATATTTTTATTATACAGTACCGCAATTTGCAGTATTGACATATACCGCAAATTGCAGTACAATAATTATAAAAATTTAAAGCGAGGGAATTTTATGAGAAAACTATTATCACTTTTACTTGCGGTAATGCTTATTATATCAGCGGTACCGCTGGGTGCGTTTACGTTTGACGTTAGCGCGGCAACCGATGGCTATTATACATATGAAATAACCGACGATGAAGCCACAATAACCGACGTTGATGAGTCAATAAGCGGCGACGTAACCATACCCGACACTTTTGGCGGTTATCCTGTTACAAGTATAGGTTATGAGGCGTTTTATGATTGTACCGGTCTTATAAGCGTTACTATACCTGACAGCGTTACAAGTATAGGCAATAATGCGTTTTCTTATTGCACCAGCCTTACAAGCGTAACAATCCCCGACAGCGTTACAAGTATAGGTAGTTATGCGTTTAATGCCTGTCAAAAACTAGAAAGTGTGAATATACCAAACAGCGTAACAAGTATAAATAACAATACATTTTCTAATTGCTCAAGTCTTACAAGCGTTACTTTGCCTAATAGCATAATTGACATAGGTAACGACGCTTTTTTGGGTTGCAGTTTTACAAGTCTAACTATACCAAACAGTGTAATTAGTATAGGCGATTATGCGTTTTCAAGTTGCGATTTTACAAGCGTAATTATACCAAACAGTGTAACAAATATTGGTAATGGCGTGTTTTCGGGTTGTAGTAGCCTTACTATGATAGATGTAAATGAAGAAAACGATAATTACTGCGATATTGATGGTGTGGTTTATAATAAAGATGTTACAACTATAGTTGTATACCCTGCAGGTAAAACTAATACTAAATATATAATTCCAGACGGTGTAACAAGTATAAGTAGTAATGCTTTTGATGATTGCGATTACCTTACAAATATATCTATACCGAATAGTGTAACAAATATAGATTATGCTGCTTTTAGTCGGTGTAGCGGTCTTACAAGTGTAACCATACCAAATGGCGTAAAAAATATAGGTGATCGAGCATTTTATTATTGTATAGGTGTTACCACATTGTATATTGGTACTAGTGTTATAAACATAGGTGATTATGCGTTTAGTGGTTGTACCTCTCTTGCAAATGTAACCATACCAAACGGTGTAAAAAATATAGGTGATTATGCGTTTAGTGATTGTACCTCTCTTGCAAACATAACCATACCAAACGGTGTAAAAAATATAGGTGATAGAGCATTTGAGAATTGCTACAACCTTAAAAGCGTAGCTATTCCGGTTAGTGTTAATAGTATAGGAGAACGAGCGTTTTTTAGTTGTACCAGTCTTGCAAATATAACCATTGCAGGCATTGTAACAAGCATAGGCAACGAAGCGTTTAAATGGACAGCATATTACGATAACAGCATAAATTGGGAAAACGATGCTTTATACATAGATAATCATTTGATATACGTAAAAGGAAATGGAAGCGAATATTTTATTAAAGATGGAACGTTAACAATAGCAGATAGAGCACTTTCTTATTTAGATTTTACTAACATAACTATACCCAATAGCGTAATTAATATAGGTGATAACGCTTTTTATGGTTGTAGTCTTGCAAGTATAACTATACCAAGCAGTGTAACCAATATGGGGAATGATGTGTTTTCGGGTTGCAGTAGTCTTACCATGATAGAAGTAGATAATAAAAACAATAATTATTGCGATATTGATGGTGTGTTATTTAATAAAGAGACTACAACCATATTAGCATATCCTAATGGTAAAACTGACACTACATATTTAATACCGAATGGTGTTGTAACTATAGGTAATAGAGCGTTTTCAGGTTGCACAAGCCTTACTGATATTACAATTCCCAACGGTGTTAAAAGCATAGGCAATTATGCATTTTTTGATTGTTCCAACCTTACAAGTGTCACAATCCCAGACGGTGTTACAAATATAGGTGATTATGCATTTATATATTGCACAGGACTTGTCAACATTACTATTCCTGATAGTGTAAAATATATAGGCGCAGATTCGTTTAGCAGTTGCGATAGCTTTGTTGATGTATGGTATGCAGGTAGCAAAAGCGATAAATCAAGTATAGATATTCATTATTTTAATTACGAATTATTTAATGCTACTTGGCATTATAATAGTTGTATAGGTTCTGCAACACATAACTATGATGATGAAAACGTTTGCAATGTATGTGGTGCACAAAAGCCAGCAGTTAAATCAGGCGATATAAATGAGGACGATAAAATTAATAACAAAGATTTAGGTTTACTTATGCAGTATATTAACAAGTGGGGCGTTGAAATTAATATTGATGCCGCCGACGTTAATGACGATACAAAGATAAACAATAAAGACTACGGCATTTTAGCGCAATACATCAATAAATGGGACGTAGAGCT
>JAZSKN010000065.1:0-12052 GCA_045534895.1 Acutalibacteraceae bacterium | reverse complement strand
TATAGGTCGGTCTGCGTTTTCTAATTGCGACAGCCTTACTAGCATCACACCCGGGGGCAGTGTTACAAGTATAGGTGATAGTGCGTTTTTTGGTTGCGAGAGCCTTACAAGTATAACAATCCCTGACAGCGTTACAAGTATAGGTGATGAGGCGTTTTATAAATGCACCAGCCTTACAAGTATAACAATCCCTGACAGCGTTACAAGTATAGGTGATATGGCGTTTTCTTGGTGCACCAGCCTTACAAGTATCAACATCCCTGACAGCGTTACAAGTATAGGCGATTATGCGTTTTCTAGTTGCGACAGCCTTACAAGTATCACAATCGGGGACAACGTTATAAGTATAGGTAATTATGCGTTTTATTATTGCACCAGCCTTACAAGTATCAACATCCCTGACAGCGTTACAAGTATAGGTGATGAGGCGTTTTATTATTGCACCAGCCTTACAAGTATAAACGTAGACAATAATAACCAATATTATTGCGATATAGACGGTGTGTTGTTTAACAAAGACGTAACAACACTTGTACAATATCCTGCAGGTAAAACCAACACGTCATATATCATCCCCGACAGCGTTACAAATATAGGTGATGATGCGTTTGTGTATTGCGCCAGCCTTACAAGCATCACCATCCCTGACAGCGTTACAAGTATAGGTGATTTTGCGTTTTCGGATTGCACCAGCCTTACAAGTATAACAATCCCTGACAGCGTTACAAGTATAGGTTATAGGGCGTTTTCTGATTGCGCCAGCCTTACAAGCATCACCATCCCCGATAGCGTTACAAGTATAGGTAATTGGGCGTTTTTTGATTGCGCCAGCCTTACAAGCATCACCATCCCTGACAGCGTTACAAGTATAGGTTATAGGGCGTTTTCTTGGTGCGACAGTCTTACAGATGTATATTATAGAGGTGCCCAAGAAGATAAAAATTCCATAAGTATTGGACAGGATAACGATGATTTACTAAACGCCACCTGGCATTATAACAGTTGTATAGGTGCGACATACCATGTTTATGACAACGCTTGCGATTTAAATTGTAATATATGTGCTGCAATACGCACAGTGCCCGACCACGTTTACACCAACGATTGCGACATCGACTGCAACGTATGCGGTACGTTCCGCAAAGCGCCCCACATATATGATAACGCTTGTGATGATATTTGTGATTTGTGTGGCACCGAGCGCGAGGTACCCGATCATATTTACGACAACGCTTGCGATATAAACTGTAATATATGCGAAGCAATACGCGAGGTACCCGACCATATTTATGACAACGCTTGCGACACAAACTGTAATGAATGTGACGCTGTACGCACCGTACCCGACCATATTTATGACAACGCGTGCGATACAAACTGTAATATATGTGATGCACTACGCACCGTACCCGACCATATTTATAACAACGCGTGCGATACAAGCTGTAATATATGCGAAACAATTCGCACAGTACCTGACCACGTGTATGACAACGCTTGCGATGTAAACTGTAATATATGCGAAGCAATACGCACAGTCCCCGACCACGTGTATGACAACGCTTGCGATACAAGCTGTAATATATGCGAAGCAATACGCACTGTGCCTGACCACGTATATGACAACGCTTGCGACACAAACTGTAATGAATGTGACGCTGTACGCACCGTACCCGACCACATTTATGACCACGCGTGCGATACAAACTGTAATATATGTGATGCAATACGCACAGTCCCCGATCACGTTTACGACAACGCGTGCGACATGAACTGTAATATATGTGAAGCAATACGCACCGTGCCCGATCACGTGTATACCAATAGCTGTGATACCGATTGTAACGAATGCGGCGCAACACGCGTAATAGAGCATACGTATAGCAATGTTTGCGATATAGACTGCAACGTTTGCGGCTTTAAAAGAACGGTAGATCACGTATTTACCGACGTGTGTGACGGTGAATGTGACATATGCTTTAACACCCGCAAACCACCCCACGCATACCAAGGCGTTTGCGACGGTGAATGTGACCTATGCGGCAAAACTCGCACAGCGGCCGACCACGAATATGACAACGGTTGCGACATCGACTGCAACGTTTGCGGTGCTATAAGAGAAATAACCCACGTTTATGACGATGATTTTGACGCCGACTGTAA
Organism: Acutalibacteraceae bacterium; assembly: GCA_045534895.1. Taxonomy (GTDB): domain Bacteria; phylum Bacillota; class Clostridia; order Oscillospirales; family Acutalibacteraceae; genus UBA737. The sequence goes on along the minus strand of JAZSKN010000065.1, from coordinate 9,889 downwards.
CGAATGTGGACATACCCGCGAAGCCAAAAAACACGGTGACGCCAGTGGTGACGGCGTGTTAAACAACCGCGATTTAGCTGCATTAATGCAGTACATAAACAACTCCAACACACAAGCTGATACCGCTGTAATGGACGTTAACGCCGACGGCAAGATAAACAACAAAGACTACGTATTACTTATGCGTTATCTTAACGGATGGGACGTAGTATTAAAATAGCAAGCGAGAAAAAACAGACACATCAAATTTGATGTGTCTGTTTTTTATTACATAAAGATAAAAAGCCTGACAGTAAAAACTGTCAGGCTTTATGTATAACATTAGTTATTATCAAAGAATTTTAATACAGAACCAAAGTTATCGTCGTCACTATCGCCTGTATCGCCAAGCAAAGCTGCAAGGTCGTTGCCCTTGTCAGATTTCTTTTCATCGCCAAGACCGGTTGCTACAACAGTAACACGGATGGTGTCTTCAATGCTTTCATCAAGCTGAGCGCCCCAAATGATAGTAGCATCGGGATGAGCCATCTCGGCAATAATTGTAGAAGCCTGCTCAACCTCTTCAAGACCGATATCATCAGAACCGGTAATGCTAATGATTACGCCGCGAGCGTTATCCATAGAGGTTTCGATAAGTGGGCTTGTAATTGCCATACGTGCAGCCTGCTCTGCCTTGTCACGACCGGTAGCCACACCAACACCCATATGAGCATAGCCTGCATCTGCCATAATAGCCTTAACGTCAGCAAAGTCAAGGTTAACAAGTGCTGTAACGTTAATAAGCTCGGAAATGCTTGAAACGCCTTGACGAAGAACGTCGTCAGCGATGTTGAATGCATTTTTAAATGTAATTTTTTGCTCAGAAACAAATTTGAGTCTTTCGTTAGGAATAACGATAAGGCTGTCAACCTGCTCGCCAAGTGCTGCAATACCTGCCTCAGCCTGAGCCATACGCTTTTTACCCTCGAATGCAAAAGGCTTTGTAACAATACCAACGGTAAGAATACCAAGCTCTTTAGCAATTGCTGCTACAACAGAAGCCGCACCTGTACCGGTACCACCACCCATACCTGCGGTAATAAATATCATATCTGCGCTGCGAATAGCTGCTGCAATTTCATCACGTGATTCTTCAGCTGCGGCACGACCATTGTCAGGATTACCGCCTGCGCCCATACCTGCTGCTGATTTTTCACCAATTTGGATTTTTTGATCTGCTTTTGAAAGAAATAGCGCTGCTTTATCGGTATTAATAGCAATAAATTCAACACCTCTAACGCCGGCTGCAACCATACGGTTAACTGCGTTTCCGCCGCCGCCGCCAACACCTACTACTTTAATTTGAACTACATTTTCCATCTCTTCTGCAAATTCGAATGGCATTTAAAATTCCTCCAACTTTATCTATATTTAGTGATACGCATTTATACAAATACATATTATCACATGTTAAAACAAATTTCAATACTTTTTATTACAAAATTGTAACTTTTTTTAAGATTTATTTTCAACAAAACTACCTTGACTGTTTTTTGGTGTCCACATACTAAGATTTATTGTACCGCTACGCTCCCCGATAGATTCTATCATACTTGAAAGATGTGCGATTTTTTCGCTCGAATACTCTGTGTTTCCAAGTATTACTGTAAATCTACCCTCTACTTCAACTGTTAACTGCGCAAGATTTGTTACATCTATTTTATCGATATCAATCTTTTTATCCTTTAACAATTTTTCAAGTGTTTTTATAATCTCATACTCTTTAGAGTTTTCATACCTTATGCCTTCACCGACGTTGCCCTCTATTTTTGTGGCTACAATTTTATATACGTTTTCAGGCACATCGGTTGTTTCTTTTAAAATATAATTGTTTTCACTTACAACGTAATACTTTCCGTTCGATTCAAAAAACGACTGTTCTTTAGCGTCGGTTACGGTTAGTATAACTGCATCGGGCAAAACTCGCTTTAACGACACGCTGTCAACAAAAGGTAATTTTCTTCTCATTTTGTCTTCAATTTTTTCTTCAGATACAACAAAAAGATTATCGTCGGTTGTAAGTCCGGACGCCTTTATTAACTGACTTTTATTGTATATTTTACTACCCGATACACTAATACGCTTTATTTGAAAAAAGACGGTAAAGCACATTATTAAAAGCGTAAGTAAAGCAATAATTAAAAAGAAAATAAACGTAATTTTAAGTCGTCTTAAGCGGGCTTTTCTTTGGCGCATAGCGCGACGTTTGTTTACTTCTGATTGCATTTTTTCACTTACCCTTCTTTTATATTTCTTTAATGCTTGCACCAAGTTTTGCTAAGTTTTTATCTATTTTTTCGTACCCACGCTTTATATGGTATATATCATTAATAACTGTGGTACCGTTTGATGCCAATGCCGCCAAAACCATTGCGGCGCCACCTCGCAAGTCGGTACATTTGCAGGATGCTGCATATAGTGAGTCAACACCTTCTATTATTGCTACCCTGTTTTCAACCTTTATATTTGTACCAAAACGTCTTAATTCATCTACATATCTATATCGGTTTTCAAAAATGTTTTCAACCATAACAGAAGTACCCCTGGCTTTAGAAAGCATACTAAGTACTATTGGTCCCGCATCGGTAGGAAAACCCGGATAAATTGCTGTTCTGATGGTCGAAACGCACGAGAGTTTTTGCGGCGCTTTAATTACAATGCTTTCGCAATCACTGTTAATAATACATCCTGCCTCTTCAAAAACAGAAATTATTGACGCAAGATGCGACGGTGTTGCTCCACTAAGCTTGATATTTCCACCGGTAATTGCTGCCGCAGCCATATAGGTTGATGCCACTATTCGATCAGAAATAACAGTATGCTCACAACATTTCAGTTGATCTACACCAAAAATCGTTATTGTATCGGTACCGCAACCACAAATTCGAGCCCCACACTTATTTAAAAAAGATGCAAGGTCACATATTTCGGGTTCTTTTGCCGCGTTATGAATTGTTGTTGTGCCACGCGCTGTCGCCGCCGCTAAAATTATATTTTCGGTAGCGCCAACACTCGCAAATGATAGATATATATCTGTGCCGTTTAATCCATTTGGTGTAGTAATTTCAATAAATCCATGTTCTTCTATAACTACGGCGCCTAATTTTTTAAGTGCCATTATGTGTAAATCAATCGGTCGAGGACCTAATTCACATCCACCCGGAGTACTTATTATCGCTCTGCCGCATCTCGAAAGGATAGCGCCCAAAAAAATAACCGAAGAACGCATTTCTCGCATTAAATTATCCGGTATTTTTGCGCAACATAGACCATTATTGTTAACAATCACTGTGTTATCAACAAACTGGCATATACAACCAAGATGCTTTAAGATATTTATTGACGCAGAAACATCAGATAAACGGGGACAATTATGTATAACACTTGTGCCGTTACACAATACTGTTGCGGCAAGTATTGGAAGCACACTGTTTTTAGACCCTTGAACCGTTATCTGACCACTTAACCTTTTGCCGCCCTTTATAAGTAATTTTGACATTGATACCGCTCCTTAAAAAGAATGCTGTTACAATGCCATATTATGCAAAAGTTAAAAAAATGTTATTTTTTAATTATTTTTTATACAAATTCATTATAATTTCATAAATTCTTTCATTGGCATCAACAATTGCTCCATTACGAGCGGCTTGCGACATTTGCATAAGTTTAGATTTATTCTCAACAAGCTCAGATAAAACGCTGATAAGCTTTTCACCGTTTAAATCCTTCTCTTCTATAATTTCTGCGGCGCCAATATTTTTTAAGGTCATAGCATTATGATACTGATGATTTTCGGCTACATATGGCGACGGAATTAATATTGACGGTTTACCGCACGCAAGTAATTCGCTGAGCGTAATTGCGCCTGCACGGCAAATTATAAGATCAGCCGCTGCCATACATACATCCATATCATTAATATACTCTCTTATATCAATTCTATCTGACAAGTTTAAGTCTTTAAAGTTTTCTATAAACTCGTTATAACCGTTTTTGCCGGTAGCGTGAATATGATAAAACTTATTGGTATTATTGTGCCATTTTATAACCTCAGCAACTGCCTGATTAACACGCATTGCGCCAAGCGAGCCACCAAATGATAAAAGCAGTATTTCGTCATTTGCAATACCAAGCTTTTCACGCGCTTGTTCACGGGTTATATTTAAAAGTTCACTGCGTACCGGATTGCCCGTAATATATGGTTTTTTATTAAGCTTTAAATATTTTTCAGCTTCGGGCATTGCGAGCATAACAGCATCGGCATTAGAAGCCAACATTTTTGTTGTTACACCGGGATATGCGTTTTGCTCGTGAATGGCGGTTTTTATCCCCATCTTTGCTGCCTGTCTTAAAACGGGACCGCTAACGTAACCGCCCGTACCAACTACAACATCAGGCTGTAATTCTTTTAATATTTTTTTCACCGCTATAGAAGACGTTACTGCCTTTGTTGCCGCTGAAATATTCTTTACTATGTTTTCTAAAGATATCTTTCTTTGAAAGCCCGCAACAGAAATGGTGCGAAAATTATATCCCTTTTCCGGAACTAATTTCGCTTCCAACTTATCGGGAGTACCGATATAACTTATATGAGCATCAGGATGTTTTTCTCTTATATGACCTGCAATAGCAAGCGCAGGATTGATGTGACCTGCGGTACCGCCACCTGCAAAAAGAATATGCATATATAATGCCTCCTACTATTTTACTTTTTCAATATTCGCGCCACGTGATACCGAGAGCACTACTCCCATTTCAGCTAAAAGTATCAGCAAAGATGTACCTCCATAGCTAAAAAACGGTAAACCAATACCTGTATTAGGTATTGTGTTGGTTACAACCCAAATATTAAGTAGGGCCTGAAGTCCCACCTGAAAAGTAAGACCTATTGCTAACAATGAACCAAACTTATCGGTAGAGCGCATAGCAATTGTAAAGCCTCGCCATACAAGAAGTGCAAATAATATGATAATTATAACAGCACCTATAAGACCTAATTCTTCACAAACAATAGAAAATATAAAGTCATTATGCGGTTCGGGCACCCAAAGATACTTTTGTCTTGATTGGCCTATTCCCCTACCCAATATACCTCCTGAGCCTATTGCAAGCAAGGATTGAATTGTTTGAAATCCCATTCCTTTAGCGTCAGCCCAAGGATCAAGCCAATATTTTATTCTATCTGAACCGTAGCTTATAAAGCCTGTTGATTCGGTTGTGATTACAAGCACAACGCCCAAAACTGCTATAACTACGCCTGCAATCGCTATTCTGTAATCAAGTCCGCCTATAAACACCAAAACTATACCTATCATAGCTATTAGAATTGTTGCAGAAAGGTGTGGTTCGGCAAGTACGGGTACACATACCAGACAAAGCAAACCAAATAAAAACAATAAAAACTTCCAGCTTTTCATTAATTTTTGGTTTGCTGCAATTAACGTTGCAAAAAGAATTACTATTGCAAATTTTGCTACCTCGGAAGGTTGAAAGCTAAAGCCACCAATTGCAAACCAACGTTTAACGTTCATACCGCTTACCATTGGCGGTAAAGCCCATACGAGCAACAACAACCCTACCGCAAGGGCATACACAACCCAACTTATTCTGCACCAAAAATGATAGTTAATTTTAGAAGCAACAAACATCGCTAAAAGTCCGCCGGCGGCAAACATTGCCTGTTTAATTATAAACTTGTAGCTGCTACCGTAATATTCAAGTGAATACGCATAGCTTGCCGAAAAAAGCATAACAAGGCCTATTGTAAGCAATATTAATATAAGTGAAAGAAAGGTAATATCTAACTTGCCTTCTTGCAAAAACTTAAATTTTTTACTTTTTGTATAAGAACGCTTCATTACCCTTCCTCCTTTAAATTACCAATTAAAAATTATTGACAATAACGCTATTAAGCAACCAATAGCTGCTATAAATGAAAACAAAACTACTACCCTTTGTTCGCTGTAGCCACTCATTTCAAAATGATGATGTAATGGTGACATCTTAAAAATTCGCTTGCCTGTGCGTTTAAACCAAAACACTTGAATAACAACCGACAAGGCTTCAATTAAATAAACACAACCCATAAGTAGCAGAAGCACGGGGCGACCTATTCCAAACGAAAGTGCAACTACCATTCCACCTAAAAACATTGAGCCGGTATCGCCCATAAATACTTTTGCAGGCTTGGCATTCCAAACAACAAATCCTGCGCAAGCACCCATTAATGCAGCCGATAAAGAATTAATACCGCCAAGTGACATTCTTGCTGTTGCCAACAAAAACGCACAAGACACAACAAGTGTCACGCTTGAAGCAAGACCGTCAAGCCCGTCGGTAAGATTTACTGCGTTTGTAAACCCGTAAATAAACATAAGTGCTATTGGCCAAAAAACAATTCCTATTCCGTTTACAATGCTAATCTCACCAATGAAAGGAATGTATGTTGTATGCATACCGGCAAGTGCAAGTGTAATAAGGTATGCTGCCGATACAAGCAATTGCATAAAGGTTTTTTGCTTTGCGGTTAGACCTAAGTTGCGCTTTTTAACAACTTTAATATAATCATCAAAAAAACCTATTGCGCACATACATAACGCCATAACAATGCCTGCGAGCATAATTGTTAAAAAATACGGATCCTTCATTTCCGACGCAAATTCGCCATTTGTAAGCGCTGAAAAAGCATATCCCGAAGTTAGCGAAACAAGCACACCAATAACCATCATAACGCCACCCATAGTTGGTGTTCCCTGCTTGCTTTTATGCCAATTTGGACCCTCTTCTAAAATAGTTTGCCCAAATTTTAATTTGCGAAGATATGGAATTACCAAAAAACCCAATAACGCAGTCACAGCAAAAGAAATAATTGCTACCACTACAACTGTGTAATCTTTCATAACTATTCCCCTCTTAAATATCCTTGTTACTTATATTCCTAATGCTTCTTTAACAATTTCGCGTTCATCAAGGTGAATCGTACCATCAGATAAAATTTGATAGGTCTCATGGCCCTTTCCTGCAAGAACAATTATATCGCCACTTTGAGCAATTGATACGGCATATTTAATGGCATCTATTCTATTTGCAATTGTTTTTACAGGCACTCTTGCTCCTGCGGTGCCAACAAGTATATCCTTTATAATCTCGTCAGGATTTTCACTACGTGGATTGTCACTTGTAACTATAACATAATCTGCATAACGCGCAGCAATACTGCCCATAATTGGTCGTTTTGTCTTATCGCGATCACCGCCACAACCAAATAGCACAATAACACGATTTTTTTCACAATCGGCAAAGGTTTTTAAAATGTTTTTTAAACCGTCAGGTGTATGTGCATAGTCAATAATAATAGTAAAATCGCGTCCTGTTGGCACAGATTCTGCCCTACCCTTGATACCGCTTATTTGCTCCAAAGCATTCGCAACAGTTTCTACCGAAAAGCCTAATTCTATTGCTGTTATAACGGCACACATCGAATTATAAACGCTGAATTTACCGCCTGTATTAAACTTTATATGCTTTAAAACGTTATTACTTACAAGCTCATATTCTACACTTGACGGATTATATTTAATCGCCTTTGCGCTATAAGTAGAGGCATCTGACAATGAATATGTTACTACGTTACATTTAAGATTTTCTATAAGCTTATCGCAATATTCATCATCGCTGTTAACTATTGCAGTTTTACACATAGAAAACAGTTTCTTTTTTGCTTCGAGGTAATTTTCCATTGTTATGTGATAATCAAGATGATCTTGCGTAAGATTGGTAAAAATAGCCGCATCGAACGTTAAATTACAAACGCGTTTTTGATCTAATGCGTGTGAAGATACCTCCATAACAACGTAACTGCATCCCTTTTCTTTCATAACAGAAAAAAGTCGGTTAAGCTCATATACACCGGGAGTAGTATTTTTGGTTTCTATAATCTCGTCGCCAACCATATTTTGTATGGTGCCAATAAGGCCAACCTTGTGACCGGCAGCCTCAAGTATACCTTTTAACATATATGTTACAGACGTTTTGCCATTTGTACCTGTAACGCCAATAAGTTTAAGTGAATCTGCAGGATCACCAAACCATTTAGCGCACATATTGGCATATACATCGCGTGTGTCGGATACAATTATTTCGTTTGCTACACCGGTTTTTTGTTGCGAAATAACAACACTCGCGCCGCGCTCAACAGCGGTTTGCGCATACTTATGACCATCATCAGTTACACCGTTAATACATATAAAAGCATACCCCGGCTTTACTTCACGAGAGTCACTTGTAATACCGCATATATCTATTTCTGTAAAATTCTCACTAATATCAGCGATAAGATTTTTAAGTAGCATTTTTTACTCCTTATATAATTGTGTATTACTCCGCGATGTCGGTTTCCGCCATATCGGCTGACGCCTCATCTCTAAAATACACTGTAACTATTTGACCCATTGGTACCGTTTCACCCGCTGCAATACTCTGGTCATACGACAAAACGGTATTTGACGTTATGCTGCCCGAAAATTCCACGTTAATTCCCGCATTAGAAGCTGTAGAATTAACCTGTGTGGCCGTAAGACCAACAAGATTAGGTACCGTAGCTGTTTGATTGTCACTTTCTTCAGTATAAAGTATAACCATACCACCATTATATACCGAATTACCTGCCTCGGGTAGCTGACGAACAACCTTTTGACCGTTGCCTATAACCTTATATGAAAGTTTTGAATTATTAATTTTGGTTTTTGCGGCTGATGTTTCTTCACCTGTGACATCAGGTACCGAAACTGAAATTTTTTCAAGCTCTTCTGCAGTATACTGTGGTTCATATCCTAAATAAGGAAGAATATCAGTCATAATTTTAGAACCAACAGGTGCCGAAATTGTACCACCGTAATAATTGGCGCCCGTAGGTTCATCAAGCATAACAAACACTGCTATTTCAGGTTCATCAATTGGTGCTATGCCTACATAAGAGCCTATGTATAAATGCGAATTACCGGTCGCAAGTATTTTTGACACTTTTTGCGAGGTTCCCGTTTTACCGCCAACCCTATAGCCCGAAACAATACCGTTTTTAGCGCCGTTTTGTACAACGTATTCAAGCATTGTGCGCATAGTGGCTGACGTTGTTTTAGAAATTACTTGTTGTGGATTACTATTAGAAAAGCTTTCTACAACACTGCTGTTACTATCAATTATTTTAGAAACTAAATGCGGTTTAACTGCATATCCGCCGTTAACCGCGGTTGCAGCAAGGCTTATCATTTGAATTGGAGTGATGTTAAACGTTTGACCAAAAGACGATGACGCCAATTCGGTTGCACCCATTTTTTCTTCTTGATGATAAAATGGCGCCGCCTCACCCGGTAAATCAATACCGGTTTTACCAATAAGTCCGAATGCCTTAAAGTATTTATTAAAAGTTTGCGCACCCATAAGCTGTCCTATTTGAATGAAGGCGGGGTTGCAAGAGTTTGATATTGATTGCTGCAATGTTTGCGTACCGTGACCGCCCTTTTTATCGTGGCAGTGGTACGTCGTGCCTGCCACGACATAATTATGATTACATGTAAAAGTGCTTTTTGCTGTTATTAAACTTTCTTCAAGACCAACAGCGGCAGTAAAAATCTTAAAAACTGATCCGGGCTCATAAGTATCTGAAACCGCTTTGTTGCGCCATTGTCTATTGAGCAATTCACTGCGTTTTTTACTTTTTTCTTCTTCATTTGTGATTGCATCTACTAACGCCTGATCTTGTTCAGATAACTTAAACGGTTCATTTGGATTAAAGTCACCACTTACCGCCATACCTAATATTGCGCCTGTGTTTACGTTCATTACAATAGCC
>JAZSKN010000037.1:0-5951 GCA_045534895.1 Acutalibacteraceae bacterium | reverse complement strand
TTCCTCTCGGCTTGATGATGTGTGGGTTATTCCGTGCAATCCGAAATATTACGATATTGTAGCCGCTTTTGATAACTTGGACGTAATCGAATGGAGCCAGTCCACTAATACCTCTGTTGTGGATACGGTTTATATCTATGTCGGCGAAAAATACAAAGCCATTATGTATAAATGCGAAGTAATTGCCGCCGATTTGTACGGAAACCGTTCGGATGAGGACTATCCCTATTATAAGGAGTTGGCTAAAGATCCCGACATCCGTTATATGAAATTAAAACTCATAGAAAAATATGACCCGGACAAGTATCCGTTAAAAGAACTTAAAGAAAACGGACTCACAAGCGTTCAGGGACGTAGCAAAGCAACCGTGCAGCTTATGAAGCATTTGAAAGAAAAACAATATGATTAAAGAAGTAATACACGATCCGATATTTCTTGGCTTGAAGTCAGAGACGGCAACAAAGGAAGATTTGCAGGTGGCGCAGGATTTGTTAGATACGCTTATTGCCAACAAAGACGGTTGTGTTGGTATGGCGGCGAATATGATGGGTGAGGTTGCGAGCGCATCCGGTGGATGATAAAGCGAGCAAAACGAAGCGCTGCGGTCAAAAGGCAAGCCGTGCTCCAAACGAGCTTGACTTTTGGGCACCGCAAGAGTGAAGAACCGAAGGTTCAAGTCCCGTAAAATTATAAATAAAGAAAACAAAAAAAGGAACCAACCTTTCGGTTAGTTCCTTTGGTGCGAGTGATGGGACTTGACTCTTGCCGCGCGATCGCGGCTTCGGTCATTCGCGGCTCTGACAGTCCACCGGACTGTCATTCACTACCGCTCCTACTTCAAGTCCCTTCATACATAAAAAATCCCAAACCAAACCATAAGGTCTGCTTTGGGATTTTGGTGCGAGTGATGGGACTTGAACCCATACGTCGTGGACACACGCCCCTCAAACGTGCCTGTCTGCCTATTCCAGCACACTCGCGTATTTTATTGCGCCCGATTATTATATCACTAACAGTTTGCTTTGTCAACTATTATTTTAAAAAAAATAAATAAAAATAGGCAAGTTTTTTCTTGCCTATTTTTATTACTCAATATTATAAAGCTTTAAAACATTTTCGCTAAGTATCATACGCCTTTCGTCATTAGTAAGCGGTAAAGCCATAAAACGATTAAGCTCGATATCGGGAGAAAAAACGGGGAAGTCCGAGCCGAACAAAACCTTTTTTACACCGTAGGTGCGGATTATTTCGGTAGCGCGCTCTGTCGGCAATTCATAAAGACTTGACGAAGAGTCTACGTAAAAGTTTTTATAGCCCGAAAGCTTTTCTACCGCTTCATCCCAAACCGACCAGCCGCCCAAATGCGCGCCGATTACAGTAAGGCGCTTAAAGGTGTTAAGCACAGGGAGTAATCGGTCGGGGTTTGAGTAGTCAAAACGATGGTCACCTGTATGCATAAGGATTGGCATATTCTCTTTTTCGCAAAGCTCGTATATCTTAAAGCAGCGAGGATCGTCTATTTTAAATTTTTGAATATCGGCGTGAAGTTTTACACCGTGCAACCCTAACTCTTTAAGATGCTCTAAATCTCCCTTTAAATCACTACTATCGGGGTGCATTGTGCCAAGACCGATAAGTTTGTCGGGAAAAGCAGAAACCTCGTCAGAGATAAATTTATTAATGCTTTGCACTTGATGTGGGGTAGTAGCCACCGATTGTACAACAAAACGGTCGATACCCACCTTTTCGCCAATAGCGAGCAAGGAATTTACTGTGCCGTCACCGAGCGCTGTCATATCGTAAAACCTGCCGGTACTTTCTACGGCAGGTTTTGCAATTTTTATAGGATATATATGGCAGTGTGAGTCGATAACGGTAAACTTGTTATCAATCATGTCACTTACTCCTCAAGACCCAAACGCTTTGCGGCGTCCTCACGCATCTTGTATTTCAGTATTTTGCCTGCGGCATTCATCGGGAATGCTTTTACAAACTCAATATAACGCGGCACCTTATGACGAGCCATATGGTCAGCAATATACTGCTTCATTTCTTCTTCAGTCATAGTTTCGCCGTCTTTTAAGATGATGCAAGCCATAATCTCTTCACCATAGCGCTTGTCGGGAACGCCTATAACCTGAACATCCTTAACCTTATCACAGGTATAGATAAATTCTTCGATTTCTTTTGGGTAAATGTTTTCGCCGCCGCGGATAATCATATCCTTAAGTCTGCCTGTGATGTTGTAGTTGCCTTCGGGTGTGCGACAGGCAAGGTCGCCTGTGTGAAGCCAACCGTCAGCGTCAATGGTAGAGGCGGTAGCCTGAGGCATTTTGTAGTAGCCCTTCATTATGTTGTAGCCGCGTGCAACAAACTCACCATTTACGCCATCGGGGCAATCCTCGCCCGTTTCGGGGACAATGATTTTACACTCAACATTTGCAAATGCACTACCAACCGTTTCGGTACGAACCTCAAGTGAATCGTAATAACTGCTCATAGTACAGCCCGGGCTTGCCTCGGTCTGACCGTAAACCGATACGATTTCTTTCATATTCATAACCTCGGTTGCCTTTTTCATAAGGTCGGCAGGGCAGTTAGCGCCAGCCATAATACCTGTACGAATATATGAAAAGTCGGTTTTTGCAAAGTCCTCGTGCTGCATCATAGCAATAAACATTGTAGGCACGCCGTTAAAGGCGGTAATATGCTCGTTATGAACACAAGCCAGCGCCGGCTTTGGTGAGAAATAGGGAAGCGGATACATCGTAGCGCCGTGTGTCATAGAAGATGTCATAGAAAGCACCATACCAAAACAGTGGAACATAGGTACTTGAATCATCATACGGTCGGCGGTTGATAAATCCATATGGTCGCCGATGTATTTACCGTTGTTTACAACATTGTAGTGGGTAAGCATAACACCCTTAGGGAAACCTGTAGTACCTGACGTATACTGCATATTGCAAACATCGTCTTTATCTACTGCGGCAGCCATACGGTGAACCTCTGAAAGCGGCACCTGCGCCGCGCGGTCAATCGCATCTTCCCAAGTCATACAGCCCTTTTGATTGTAGCCTACGGTAATTACGTTGCGAAGGAAGGGTAGTTTGCGGCTGTGAAGCGGAGAGCCTACCTTTGTTGTTTCAAGCTCGGGGCAAAGCTCGGCAATAATTTTGCCGTAGTGTGTGTCCTTTGAGCCTTCGGTCATAATAAGGGTATGGGTGTCGGACTGCTTAAGCAAATACTCAATCTCGTGAATTTTGTAAGCGGTGTTAACGGTTACTAAAACAGCGCCGATTTTAACGGTTGCCCAAAACGCAATATACCACTGCGGCACGTTAGATGCCCAAACGGCTACGTGGCTGCCCGCCTTTACGCCCATAGAAATAAGTGAGCGTGCAAAGGTGTCAACGTCGTCACGAAATTCCGAATAGGTACGTGTGTAGTCAAGTGTTGTATATTTGAATGCGTATTGGTCAGGAAAGCACTCAACCATGGTGTCGAGAACCTCGGAAAAGGTAAGGTCAATAAGCAAATCCTTTTTCCAAACGAATTTGCCCGTGTGACTTTTGTTATAATAGAAGGTACGCTCATTTTTAGAGGTGTCGCCGTACTGTTTCATATAACCTGCGTACTGTGAGAATATGATTTCCATATCGTCAAGCTCTTGGCACCACGCAGGGTCCCAAACGAGTGATACAAATCCGTCATAGTTTACCGAACGGAGAGCCAACATCATATCGCCAATTGGCAATTCGCCTTCACCTATAAGGCAAAACTCTACGCCGTCGGCTGTTTTCTCGGCATCGTTTATATGAACGTGCTTAATGTATGCGCCCAAGTTTTTAATAATTTCTTCGGCGCTTTCGCCACCTTCGAAGTAAGCGGCAGACATATTCCAAAGAGCTGCTAAATTATCGCAAGCAAATTGGTCTAAAACGCCTCGAAGCTCTGCAGTTTTGCAAAATAGACCCGACGTTTCAATTAAAATGGTTATGTTTTTTGCAGTTGCTACGAGAAGCGCTTTTTCTATAAAAGAAATAACGGTAGCGCGAGCCATGTCGGCGTCAACAGCCTTTTCGGCCTTTACGCGAATGGCGGGAATGTTAAGGTTAGAAGCGATATTTACACATTTTGAAAATTCCTCTATAGCGGCATCGGCTTTGTTAGCGGCAGCAATATCGCAAAGCACGTCAATACAAGGAATTTGTAATTTCTTTTCGTAAAGTCTGCGAGCGGTAGCAGCGGCGGTGTAATCGTGAAAGGCACCGTCTTTATCAGTAAAAAGGCGATTGTTTACGTTGTGCAGCTCAATACCGCCAAAGCCCAAATCGACCGCTATATCACAAAATTCATCAAAAGTGCTGCCATGCCAACCCTTTGTAGAAAATGATAATTTCATATTAGTTTGCCTCCTCGTAAACAATCTTGTTTACGGCATTGATATAAGCGCGAATACTTGCGCTTATTATGTCGGTAGAAATACCGTTGCCCGAATAAAGCTTGCCATTATTACGTAGTTTAACAATAGCCGAACCCATAGCCTCTTTGCCCTCGGTAACCGAGGTGATTTGAAAATCGTCAAGCTCATAGTGGTGGCCAATAATTTGCTCTATTGCCAAAAATGCGGCATCAATGGGACCGTCACCAATGCAAATGCCCTGTATTTGCTCGTCGGCTTTTTTAATGGTGATTTGTGCCGATGCGGGAATAATGTTACCCGTGTTGATAACGTAGTTTACGAGTGAATAGGTAGCAGGTACCTGAAGCGCTACAGAAGCAATAATTGCCTCAAGTTCTTTGTAGCCTACACTCTTTTTGGCAGCTACGCGCAAAAATTCTTCGTAAACCTTTGCTTTGTCTTCTTCTGAAAGGTCGTAACCAAGCTTTGCGGCGGCAGTTGCTACTGCGTCGATATCATCGTTTTTGTCAAGATGAACGCCTGTATCATCAGCGGTTTTGATAGCGGCATTACTGTTTTGTGCAGCACCCGTTACCCAACGGATTTGTTTAACTATGCGGTGAAGCTCGGTTGTCTTGATATTTGAAGTAAAGCTGTAGTCGTTGCCGCAGTTTTTAATCATATCGGCAAATATATCAAGCGGCACGGTTGTGCCGTCAACAGCAGTTTTAACAGTATCAACACCCTGCTTCACGGCAAGAATTGCCTGAGCAATTGCTAGCCCGTTTTTGTTGTCGCATTTAACGCCAACCGGTACCGTGCAGTAGTCGGCAACGCTTGCAGCAAAGGCTGCAAAATCGTCGGGCATCATATTGGCGGCACTGTCGCAAATAGATACGCTTGTAGCACCGGCACTAATTGCGGCGGTAATAGCGTTTTTAAGAAAATCGGCTTCGGCACGTGTAGCATCAACGGCGCAAAATTCTACATTTTGAATAGTTTTCTTTGCAGTGGTAATAGCATTTTCAATATGTGCCAAAATTTTATCGGGTTTTTTGTGACAGGTATACTCCATACCAACAGGCGACACAGGAAGCTCAATTCGCACCTGTGCGTTTTTAGCATTGGCAAGAGAAGTAATAGCATTTTCCACACTGTCGGCACCAACACCTGCGGCTACCGAAATTACACTGTTTTTAACAAATGATGAAACGGTTTTAATAAGCAAAATATCTGCGCGAGCGTTTGCAATTTCAGGAAACTCGATAACGTCAACGTTTAGGTTTTCGAGCTGTCTTGCAATTTCAATTTTCTCCTTAAAGCTAAAGTGACTGTTCTCGCGGCAAAGAGTCGCATCTGCAATTTTGATTTGTTTCATATGTGTTTTCTCCTTTTGCGCCGTGTTGGTCGACGTGTTTGTAAAAATAAAAAAGCCTGAAGCAAAGTTAAATAACTTTACTTCAGGGACGAAAATTTGTTTTTCGCGGTACCACCCTGGTTGTTGCAAAAAAGCAACCGCTTTGTCAAAGCTCCAACAAGCCTTGTG
>JAZSKN010000069.1:0-22490 GCA_045534895.1 Acutalibacteraceae bacterium | reverse complement strand
CTTGCAGGCAAGGTTAATAAAACACTTGTAAACCTCCTTGAAATGAAGGGTGGCAAGGCTATGGGTATTTCGGGTATGGACGGTCGACTAATTGAGTCTGAAATCAAGGACGAAAGACTGGGTTACGTTGGCAAAATCACCAAGGTACATATTACTCCCGTACTCGATTTGTTAGAAAAAGGTTATATTCCTGTTATTTCAACCATTGGTTGCGATAAGCAGGGTAATGCCTATAATATTAACGGTGATACTGCGGCTGCCTTTGTTGCAGGGGCTTTGGGTGCTCAGCGTCTTATTATGATGACCGATATAGACGGTATTTTGCGTGATAAAGATGACCCAAGCACAATTATTCCCCACCTTACAATCGAAGAAATTGAGCAGCTTAAAGGTGAGGGTATAATTTCGGGCGGAATGATACCCAAGGTTGATTGCTGTATCGAGGCAATTCACAAGGGCGTTAAAAACGTTGTTATTATGGATGGTAGAGTGCCACACTCTATTTTGATGGAACTTTTGACCGACGAGGGTGCCGGTACTATGGTGAGTGAGAAATGATTGATATAATTTCTACAGATAAGCAATACGTTGCAAATACATATAACCGTTTTCCTATTGAGCTTGTAAACGGTAAAGGCTCAAAGGTTTACGATAAAGACGGTAAAGAATATATTGATATGGGCTCTGGTATAGGCGTTACTGCATTTGGTATCGCTGATGAGCAGTGGGCAAATGCCGTAAGCGAGCAAGCCGCTAAATTACAGCATATGTCAAACCTTTATTACACACAGCCTTGTGCTTTGCTTGCAAAAGCACTTTGCGAAAAGACCGGTCTTAAAAAAGTGTTCTTTTCAAATTCCGGTGCCGAGGCTAACGAGTGTGCTATAAAGATTGCGCGTAAATGGGCGGCCGAAAATAAGGGTGAAGACTGCTACACAATAGTAACGCTTCAAAACAGTTTTCACGGCAGAACACTGACTACCCTTGCGGCTACCGGACAAGAACATTTTCACAAGCTTTTTAAGCCGCTGACGACAGGGTTTGTTCATACACCTGCAAACGATATTGAAGCGCTAAAAAATACGGTAAACGATAACAATGTTGCCGCCGTTATGTTTGAGTGTGTTCAGGGTGAGGGTGGCGTAATAGCGCTCGAATCCCAATTTGTAAAGGCTATAGCTGAACTTTCAAAAGAAAAGAATTTCCTTATTATTGTTGACGAGGTTCAAACAGGTAACGGCAGAACAGGTAAATTTTACGGTTATATGAACTATGGCATAAACCCCGACGTTGTAACTACCGCTAAAGGTCTTGGCGGCGGTTTGCCAATTGGCGCCGCAATTTTGGGCGATAGGGTAGAAAACGTTTTGGGCTTTGGCGATCACGGCTCAACCTATGGCGGTAACCCCGTATGTGCCGCAGGCGCGTTAAACGTTATAAATCGTATTGATGACACACTTCTTGCCGAAGTTTCTAAAAAGAGTGAATATATTTTTGAAACACTTAAAAATGCCGATGGTATCGAGAGTGTCAGCGGTATGGGGCTTATGATTGGTATCAAGACTAAAAAGCCTGCCGCAGAGGTAGTAAAGGCTGCTATGGAACGCGGCGTACTGTGCCTTACTGCAAAAGATAAGGTAAGACTGCTTCCTGCACTAAATATTCCGTTTGATGAACTTAAATGGGCGATAGATATTATTAAAGAGGTTGCAAAATAATGGATTTAAAGGGTAAAAGTTTTTTAAAACTGCTTGATTTTACAAGCGAAGAAATAAACGGTCTTTTAGACCTTGCCGCAGAGTTAAAAGAAAAAAAGAAATGCTGTACACCACACAAGTATTATGAGGGTAAAAACATTGCACTCATTTTTGAAAAAACCAGCACTCGCACCCGTTGCGCTTTTGAGGTAGCAGCTGCTGACCTTGGTATGCATCCAACATATCTTGACCCCACAGGCTCACAAATAGGCAAAAAAGAAAGTATTGCCGACACAGCACGAGTTTTGGGCCGTATGTATGACGGTATTGAATACCGCGGCTTTGGTCAAGATATTGTTGAAGAATTAGCCAAGTATGCAGGTGTTCCCGTTTGGAACGGACTTACTAACGAATTCCACCCAACACAAATTCTTGCTGACTTTTTAACCATTCGTGAACATTTTGGAGATTTAAAGGGCAAAAAGCTTGTTTATATGGGTGATGCCCGTTACAATATGGGTAATTCTTTAATGGTTGGCTGTGCTAAAATGGGTATGCATTTTGTAGCCTGTACCAACAAAAAGTATTTCCCCGAAAGCGAGCTTGTAAACAAGTGCCTTGAAATTGCAAAAACAACGGGCGCTATTATAGAGTTTAGCGAAAGCACCGATGCTGTAAAGGGCGCTGACGTAATTTACACTGATGTTTGGGTATCTATGGGCGAGCCTGACAGCGTTTGGGAAGAAAGAATCAAAGATTTGATGCCCTATCAGGTTAATAAAGCACTAATGGAAAAAGCAGGCGAGCAATGCCGCTTTATGCACTGTTTGCCCGCATTCCACAATCTTGATACAACTATCGGTAAACAAATTTACGAAAAATTTGGTATTGACTGTATGGAGGTTACCGAAGAGGTGTTTGAGTCAGAGCAGTCAATAGTATTTGATGAAGCTGAAAATAGAATGCATACAATAAAGGCTGTAATTGCAGCTACAATATAAATAATTTAGCCCGTATTTTAATAAATACGGGTTGTTTTTTTGTGTGCTTAAATGTATAATAAACTAAAATAAATTATAACGAGGTGCGTTATGAGAAGAAGACAGGTACATCTTGATTTTCACACATCTGAACACATCGATGGCATAGGCAGTAAATTCTCTAAAGAGAATTTTCAAGAAATGCTTAAAAAAGGTCACGTTGACTCTATAACAGTATTTTCAAAGTGTCATCACGGTTGGTCTTATCATCCTACAAAGGTTAACAAAATGCATCCGCATCTTAATTTTGACCTGCTAGGCGCGCAAATTGAGGCGGCACACGAAATTGGTGTTAAAACACCTGTTTATATTTCGGCAGGCTTTGACGACAAGGCTTCAAAAGAGCATCCCGAATGGTTAAATTACAGACTTGACGAATACCAAAACGGCATCAATATGGAATACGTTGGCTATCATCTTTTGTGCCTTAACACTCCATATCTTGACGAGCTTTTGGCCGAAATAAAAGAGGTTTGCGAAAACTACGATGCTGACGGCATTTTTCTTGATATAGTTCACGTTGATCCTTGCTATTGCGAGACCTGCCGCGCCGAGATGGCGAAACGCGGTTTGGACGTAAACAACCCCGACGACGTAAAAATTCTTGCAGAAGAAACCTATGCAAACTATGTTCGTCGTGTTCGCGAGACTATTGACTCGGTAAAACCGGGGCTGCCCGTGTTCCACAATGGCGGACACATTCGTCACGGCAGATATGACCTGGCGCACGCTAATACCCATCTTGAGCTTGAAAGTCTGCCAACAGGCGGTTGGGGCTATGACCATTTTCCAATGTCGGCGGCTTATGCCCGCACAATAGGTATGGAATACCTTGGTATGACGGGTAAGTTCCACAAAGCGTGGGGTGAATTTGGCGGCTACAAGCATCCAAACGCTTTGCGTTATGAGGCGGCTTTGGCTGCGGCTAACGGCGCTTGCAGCTCGGTTGGTGACCAGCTTCATCCAACAGGTCTTATGGATAACGCTACATACACACTTATCGGCGAGGCTTTCAAAACTGTTGAAGAGCGTGAGCCTTGGCTTGACGGCTATAAAAATATAAAGGGTGATATTGCCGTTTTCTCGAGTGAAGCATGGCAAAACTATAATGGTATTGCCAAACCCAGCTGGGAATCACTTAACTGGAGCAAGGGTTGCTCACGAATCTTGCTTGAAAGTAATTATCTGTTTGATTTTGTTGATGATAAAACCGATATTTCGGGCTATAAGCTACTTATCTTGCCCGACATTTGCACATTAGACGATAAGCTTGCTAAAAAGATAAATGATTATATCGCACGGGGCGGCAAGGTGCTTGCAAGCTATGAATCGGGACTAAATCAAGAAAAGAACGGATTTGCAGTAGACTTTGGTTGTAAGTTTGAAAGCATTAGCGAATACAAGCCAACCTACATAAAACCCGACAATGATATCGACTGCCTGCCTTCAGCATCATATCTTATTTACGAGGATGCTATGAAGGTGTCGGCTACCACAGGCAAGGCTACCGCTATGATAGATAAGCCTTACTTTAACCGCACACGCGAGCATTTTTGTTCACATCTTCATACGCCAAACAGTGGTGAAAGATACGGTGACGCAGTAGTTATGACCGCAAAAACCGCTTATTTTGCCCATAAGGTATTTTTAGAGTACTTTAAGCACGGTAACATCTATACAAAAGAAATCGTTCGGGCGGCAATTGAGACGCTTATTGGTGATGTTAAAACTATTAAGACCAACCTACCGGCTCAAGGTGTTATTACAGTTACCGAAAACGGTGACAGTAAGATCGTTCACACACTTTACGCTTCACCCGTCCTTCGTGGTGAAAAGACGCAGATTATTGAGGATTTAATTCCAATTTACAATACAACTGTTTCGTTTAAGTCGGACAAAAAACCGCGTTATGTAAAACTTGTGCCCGAAAACAAAAAGCTCAAATTCAAATATAAAGACGGCAAGGTAGAATTTACTATACCAAAGTTTGAATGCTGGCAGATGACCGAAATTAAATATTGATAAAAAACTGCGGCACATAATATTTGTGTCGCAGTTTTTTGCGCCCCTAAACGAAATGCACGAGGGCAGGATTTACTTATTTTAGACCAAGTGCCTCAAGCGGTGAGGTTATATTACCGTCAAGGAACACTTCGATATGAATATGTGGCTTATCAGCGCATTCACAAGGCACTTCGCCCGAAGTGCCAATTATATCACCGGCGGCAACAGCAGTATTTTCCTTAACATTTATATTACTAAATCCGCAATATTTTACTGTTATGTTATTACTGTGTTCAATAGTGATAACCTTACCAAAATTTGCATCGTCGACAATAGATTTTACAGTGCCGTCACCAACGGATTTAATATTGGAGCCGTTTTCGCACAAAATATCTACACCTGTGTGAAGTCGCATATCACCATATGTTGCTGAATATTGAAGAGCCGTATCACTATAACCTTTTGAAATATTTCCTGTAATAGGTAACACAAAGGTTGCCTTTTGCGGCTTAACTTCGCTTGTGCTTTCTTTGCTTTCTGTGTAGGGCACGTCACTTACGTTATCGTTGGTGCTGGTTGAAGGTTCTTCTAATGCAATTTGTTTATCACTTTCAACATCATTATATGAATTATCGGTTTTAGGATATTCTTGTTGAGAACTATTTTCACCCGGTGTTTCTACCGCGGTATTACTGCGTGACAAGGCAAACCAACCAATCGCTCCTACGGCAATTAAAAGGCAGGCTGTCATAACTATAAAACCGGTAGAGGTTATCATTTTGGTGAATTTTGATGTTTTATAATATTTCATTTTTATGCTTTTCTCCTTTCTGTTTTCAAGTTTAGTATTGTCAAAAAAAATTAATCATATTCTAAAAAAATATTTAAAATGAGTTCATAAAATTGTAAAAATTGTAATGTATTATACAATCGTACCAAAAAGAAGGGAGCCGCACCCTTATTGGTACGTTCACAACATATGTTGTGATTCTCTCCTCAAACCCCTTAAAAGTGAAAAAGAGTCGTGTTTTGCACGGCTCTTTTTCGCTTTTTGTTGATAAATTTGTATTTTTATGATAAAATTAAACAAATTAAAATTTTGGAGACGAAAATGACAAAAAAGTATGATGTTGTGATTGTTGGTGGTGGCGCCGCAGGAATGTGTGCCGCAATAAATATAAAAATGCACGACCGCAGTATAAGTGTTGCGATTTTAGAGCAGCTTTCTCGCGTGGGTAAAAAGCTTATTACTACCGGTAACGGAAGATGTAATATTTCTAATCTTAATATAAATCTTGACCGTTATCACGGTGAAAATGTTGGTTTTGCCGAGTATGCTTTACAAAGTTATGACAACTATTTTGCTGCTGATTTTTTTAGTGAAATCGGTGTTGTTTTTACATACGATGAAACAGGTCGAGGATATCCATATTCATTACAAGCGTCTTCGGTTGTTGATTCGTTGCGGTTTGCTTTAGACGAATACGGCGTTGACACATTTGTTGATACCGCTGTTTTGTCATATAGCAAAAAAGAAAACTTCTTTAACGTAAAAACCGTAAACGGTGATTTTGTTTGCGAAAGTTTAGTTGTGGCTACCGGTCTATATTCGGGTGGCAATAAATTGGGCAGTAACGGAAGTATGCTTAAAATATTAAAAAACGCAGGGTATAAGGCAGTAAAAACTACACCCGCTATTGTTCAGCTTAAAACCGAAACCGACGTGGTTAAGTCACTTAAGGGTATGAAGGTTAATGCCGATGTCAATCTTTCAATAAACGGCACTGCTGTGCGTGGTGATTATGGCGAGGTTTTGTTTTGCGATTACGGTCTTTCAGGTCCGCCAATAATGCAGCTTTCGCGCGAGGTTGAGCGTCAATCGGGCGAAAAGATAATATCACTTGACTTAATGTGGGAATACAGCTTTGCACAGGTTTGTGATATATTAAGCTTTCGTGCTACCGCTTTGCGTAACCGCAACCTCGACGAGTATCTTACAGGTATGCTTAATAAGCGAGTAGGACAAGCAGTAATTAAAATGTGCGGACTAAAACTTAGTGATAGTGTTGCAAGCCTTAAAAACGCTGATATTAAGCAAATTGCATCGATAATTAAAGGTATGAAATTCAAACTTACTGGTACTACAGGTTTTGAAAACTCACAGGTAACAGCGGGTGGTCTTGATACTACTCAGTTTAATCCGCAAACTATGGAATCAAAGCGTGAAAGAGGGCTTTATTGCATAGGAGAAATACTTGATATTGACGGCGATTGCGGCGGCTTTAATTTACAGTGGGCTTGGAGCAGCGCATTTTGTGCTTCAAACGCCATTTGTGAGGATTTTGGGGTTTAATAATGATAATTATAAACAATATAAAAGTGTCGTTAGATACCAATTTAAGCGATGCTTACGGCATCTTATCAAGCAAGCTAAAAATAAATAAGCAAGATATAATCAGCGCCGAGCTTTATCGCAAATCGGTTGATGCACGCGATAAACGTGACGTGCATTTTGTGATTTCAATAATTGCGAAATTAAAAAACGAATCACAAATTTTAAAACGCAATAAAAGTGCTGCCGTCTTTACAAAAAAAGAATATATTTGGCAAAAAGCAGAGTCAGATATTCGACCCGTTGTAGTAGGCTTTGGCCCCGCGGGTATGTTTGCCGCTTTAACACTTGCGCGCGCGGGACTGCGACCCATAGTTTACGAGCGCGGCGCCGATGTAGATACACGAACTGCCGATGTAGAAAAGTTTTTTGCAGGCGGCACACTTAATCCCGAATCAAACGTTCAGTTTGGCGAGGGTGGGGCAGGAACTTTTTCTGACGGTAAGCTTAACAGCGGTATAAAAGATATACGTTGCCGCACTGTTTTAGAGGTGTTTCATCAATTTGGTGCGCAAAAAGATATACTTATTGATGCCAAGCCACACATTGGTACTGACGTTTTAAAAACGGTGGTTAAAAATATTCGTAATGAAATTATTTCACTCGGCGGCGAGGTTAACTTTAACTCTCGTCTTGACGATGTTTTTTTTGAAAATAATAGATTAAAAGAAATATCTATAAACGGCAAAAAAATGCCTTGTGAATGTTTATGCCTTTGTATTGGTCATTCAGCGCGTGATACATTTAAAATGCTATATAATTCAGGTCTTGAAATGACGCGAAAACCCTTTGCTATGGGTGTTAGAATAGAGCATTTACAAAGCGAAATCAACAAAGCTTTATATGGTGATTTTGCTGAGTCTAAGGCACTTAAAGCCGCCGATTATAAATTGGCAGTGCATCTGCCGAGTGGACGCGGAGTTTATACATTTTGTATGTGTCCGGGCGGTGAGGTTATAAATGCTTCGAGCGAAATTGGTGGTATTGCCGTAAACGGTATGAGTAACAGCCGCCGTGACGGTGCGAATGCCAATAGTGCGTTATTAGTAGGTATTAATCCCGAAGATTTAGAGGGTGACAATGTTTTTGCCGGTTGCGAGTTACAAGCAAAAGTTGAGCAAAAAGCATATTCAATTAGAAATGGAGCCGTACCAATAACAACAGTAGGTAATTTTGTGTTTGACAAAAAGACGCAAATCGGCGCAGTAAAACCCACGGTAAAACCTGACTTTGTATTCGCTGATTTGCGTGAAATATATCCGTCATTTATTACCGATTCACTTAAAGACGGTATTATAGAAATGGATAAAAAAATTCACGGGTTTGCTTGTGACGATGCAATACTTACAGCCCCCGAAACACGTAGCTCGTCACCTGTGCGAATTGTTCGCAACGAGGCAGGGGAGTCCATTAACTTTAGCGGTATTTATCCTTGCGGCGAGGGCGCAGGCTACGCCGGCGGCATTATGTCGGCGGCGGTTGATGGAATAAAGTCAGCGGAGAAAATTATAGATGCAACTATAAAAGCCTCCCTTGTCTAAAGGAAGGTGGCACGGTGTAACCGTGACGGAGGGATACATACGGAAAGAAAACATAATTCTAAACTTACAAATAACGCTAAAGTATTGCGCAAGAACATGACAAAAGAAGAACGTCATCTGTGGTACGATTTTTTGCGTTCATATCCTATCCGTTTTTTGCGACAAAAGGTAATAGATAATTATATTGTGGATTTTTATTGTCATGAAGCAAGGTTGATTATGGAACTTGACGGTTCGCAACATTATGAAGATAAAGGCCTACTAAATGATAAAATTAGGACTGAAAAAATAGAGAGCAGGGAATTAACTGTTATTCGTATACCCAATAACGAAGTTAATAGAAATTTTAGTGGAGTATGTGAGTATATCGATTTGATTGTTAAAGATAATTTGTTTAATCAATGAATTGTATCCCACCACCGCAAGCGGTCCCCCTCCCTTTAGGCAAGGGAGGCTATCCTTTAAATAAGTGAGGATTTATAATGAAACTAATTCTTTCGTCTTGCGATTTTCGTAATGAAAAGGCAAGAGAAACTATAATTGATAACCTTGACAAACCGATAGAACAATGTAAATTGCTTTTTATTCCAAATGAAAAAGCAACTGTGCAAGCAATACGAGGTGAAATGTATTATCTACGTATGCAAGAGTTCGGTTTTGTAAGAGAAAATATTTTGGTTTTTGATTATTTAAATGCAAAGCAATTTTTAAACCTTGATATTGATATTATTTACATAAGTGGCGGTAATACCTTTAAAACATTACAACGTATAAGAGACTGCGGTTTTGATAAAGAAATAATAAATTATATAAAATCGGGTATTGTTTACATTGGCGGTAGCGCAGGCGCACATATAGTGTCAAAAAACATTAAACACGTTGCGAATTTTGATTCTGTACCCGACGGATATACTAATTTTAATGGTTTAGGACTCTTTGATGGCATTTTGGTTTGTCATTACACATCTGACAGAAAACCACTTTATGACAAATTACAAGCCGATGGAAAATATAAAGTTTATGCATTAACCGATGATGACTCGTTGGTTATAAACGAATAGGAGATATGATGAGCCAAGATATAGATTTTAAATGTGACGACTATACCTTCAGCATTCGTACAGTCGGCGTTACTGTATGTGATGGCAAAGTATTACTTCAACGAGAAAAAGATGGTAACGAGTACGCTTTGCCCGGCGGTACCGTAAAACTTGGTGAAACAAGCGTTGAAACACTTATACGAGAACACAAGGAAGAAACAGGCGATGATATTATAGTTAATCGTCTTATATGGACGGAAGAAAACTTTTGGGAATACTGCGGCAAAAAACAACACAGCATAGCATTTTATTATCTTATTGATTTTTCTGACGATGCTAAAACACTTAAACTAAATGAATTTGTATCTCAAAAAGATAATTGTAATGTTGTTCTTGGTTGGATGCCGATAGAGAATCTAAAAGACATTACAATTTACCCATCTTTTTTGAAAGACGAAATACATAATTTAGATGGAGAAATCAAACATTTTATATCAAAGGAATAAGGGAGTTTTATTATGGCAGAAATTATTAAGGTTTTTAAGGAAGACATACCTAATTTGCGTTTTATTGGCAAAAAATATGATAATTTTGGTCACTGGGGTGAGTGGTGGCAAAATGGTTGGTTTGATATGCTTGAAAGCACTATGGGCGGCACCGATAAAATAATATCAATTTGGGAAAATGGTGGCGGTTATATTGGTGTAGAACGTCGTGCTGACGGACAACCTTTTGAATATTATATTGGTATGCTTACACCTGAAAATACACCTGTGCCTGATGGATTTGTTAGTATTGATTTTCACAATTTAAGTTTGGGTACTTGTTGGATTTATGGTAAAGAGAGCGAAGTTCATAACACAAGTGATTGTCGTCAAAAACTTGTAGATAATGGTATGACCATATGGCAAGATAAAGACGGTGCTGTTTGGTCATTTGAAAACTGCTTGTGTCCTCGTTATACTACATCTGACGAAAGTGGTAATATAATTCTTGACTATTGTTACTTTATTAAAAAATAAAGGTCATTGCGAGGAGCATAAGCGACGCGGCAATCCGCACTCCTTACACACAAAAAGAACCTATTGCACACGGCTTTGCCGTTCGCAATGGCAAACATTTTAAATAGGAGTACATATTTATGAATAATGATGAACGAAAAGTGCTCGTAAAATCGTATCTTGGCAAGACTGTCGATATAAAAATCGACCGTCCGATTGGTTATGTTCACAAAAAAGAAAAATATACACTCACTTATCCTATAAACTATGGTTATATTCCTGGAGTTTTTGGTGGTGACGGTGAAGAACTTGATGTTTATCTG
Source organism: Acutalibacteraceae bacterium (assembly GCA_045534895.1). Taxonomy (GTDB): domain Bacteria; phylum Bacillota; class Clostridia; order Oscillospirales; family Acutalibacteraceae; genus UBA737. The sequence continues at coordinate 11,452 of JAZSKN010000069.1, read as the reverse complement.
ATGGGTGTTGATAAGCCTGTAAATGAATATCGTGCTAAAATTATAGGTGTTGTTTATCGTGAAAACGACATCGAGGATAAGCTGATTGCAGCCCCCGAAAATTCAGTCTTTAATCAGGCGCAAATTGCTGAAGCTATTAACTTTCAAGAGCAGCATTATATTACCAAAATAGAATCTATTTATCAAAAGTCCTGTGGTGTAGTTGTTTTTAGAAATATAAACGGCAAAAGGGAATACCTTTGCCTTTTACAAAATTTTTCAAAGACATACAGCGTACCTAAGGGACATCTTGAAGCGTTTGAAACCGAGAAAGAATGTGCATTACGTGAATTGTATGAAGAAACAGGTATCAACACCAAATTAATTGATGGATTTAAGACTGAAATAAGTTATTCGTTTAACACAAATTCAGGTATTAAATTTAAGACAGTAACACTATTTCTTGCTGAGTATAACGGTCAATTAAATATTGATAAGAACGAAATATTGAATTATAAGTGGCTTGATACCGAAAATGCAAAACAAACTTTGCCCAATGGCAATGATAAGGTGATAGATAGCGTAGAGGAGTTCTTGAAATGATCCACAATATGAAGCTATGGCAAGAATCGTTTTATAAAATTGCAGACGGAAGTAAAACTATTGAGCTACGCCTTAATGACGAAAAACGTCAGCAAATAAATATTGATGATACCATTATTTTTAACTGCACAAAAAACAATGATACAATAACAGCTAAAGTAAAAGCATTACACAAATTTGCCGATTTTAAAGAGCTTTATAAGTGTTTACCGCTTGATAAATGTGGCTATAGCGTCGATGAGCTTGATAATGCACACTATAACGATATGTATGATTACTATAGCCAAGAGCAAATACAAAAGTATGGTGTTTTGGGTATTGAACTAATTGATATTTCATTTAGTAAAAACTGCACATAAATGCAAAATGCTTTTTAAAAAAATTGTCAAAATAAATGAAATTGTAAAAAATTGTTTATTTTTTAACAAAGTACTTGCAAAATTAGAATAAATAGGGTAAAATAATTTACATAAAATATTTAGGAGGTAATTCCAATGGTTAAAGTTGCTATTAACGGATTCGGCCGTATCGGTCGTCTCGCATTCCGTCAGATGTTTGGTGCTGAAGGCTACGATGTAGTAGCTATCAACGACCTTACAAAGCCATCAATGCTTGCTAATCTTTTAAAGTATGACACAGCACAGGGTGGTTACTGTGGTTACATCGGTGAAAATCTTCACACTGTAGCTGCTGATGATGAGGCTGGTACCATCACAGTTGACGGCAAAACTCTCAAAATTTATGCTGAAAAAGACGCTAAGGATCTTCCTTGGGGCGAATTGGGTGAAGACGTAGTTCTCGAATGCACAGGCTTCTACTGCTCAAAAAAAAAGTCACAGGCTCACATTGATGCAGGTGCTAAAAAGGTTGTTATTTCTGCTCCGGCAGGTAACGATCTCCCAACTATCGTTTACAGCGTAAACGAAAACACTCTTACTAAAGAAGACAACATCATTTCTGCTGCTTCTTGCACAACAAACTGCCTCGCTCCTATGGCTAAGGCTCTTAACGATTATGCTGCAATCCAGAGCGGTATTATGAGCACAATCCACGCTTACACAGGCGACCAGATGATTCTTGACGGTCCTCACAGAAAGGGTGACCTTCGCCGTGCACGTGCAGGTGCTGCAAATATCGTTCCTAACAGCACAGGTGCTGCAAAGGCTATCGGTCTTGTAATTCCTGAGCTCAACGGCAAGCTTATCGGTTCTGCACAGCGCGTTCCTGTTCCTACCGGTTCTACCACCATCCTTACAGCAGTTGTTAAGGGTGCTGACGTAACTAAGGAAGGCATCAACGCTGCTATGAAGGCTGCTGCAAGTGATTCATTCGGTTACAACGAGGATCAAATCGTTTCTTCTGACGTAATCGGTATGCGTTACGGTTCACTCTTTGATGCTACTCAGACAATGGTATCAAAGGTTGGCGACGATCTCTATCAGGTACAGGTTGTTTCTTGGTATGACAACGAAAACAGCTACACAAGCCAGATGGTTCGTACAATTAAGTACTTCGCTGAAATCTAATTTAATATTTAGATAAATTTAAATGCTCTGCTTGAAATATAGCAGGGCATTTTTTATTGCTTTTTTTACATAAATATGGTAAGTTATTATTATATTAATTCTTGAGGTGATATTGTGAAAAGAATAATATCAATAATGTTATCAATGGTACTATTGGTTACATCACTCGGCGCATTTAGCGCATCGGCAAGTGTAACAATTACGTTAGAATATGGCGACGTTAACGGTAGCGGCGTTATAAACAATAAGGATTTAGGCGTGCTTATGCGTTATCTTATTGGCTTTTCGCCTGATAACTTCTTTATTGCGGTAGCTGACGTTAATAATGATAAAAGTGTTAATAATAAAGACTACGGTTTACTTATGCAATACGTAAACGGTTGGGATGTTACTTTAGGTCCTGATGAAGAAGATGTAGTAGGTCCTGGCGGAGAAGATATTGCGGGTAAAACCATTAAGTTTATTTCGACCATTGACCCCGCAGTTGATGAATCAGGTCCTGTTGTAGAAAGCTTTGAAAAAGAATATGGCGTTACTGTAGAGATTATACCATCTGGTCTTGATGAGCACGCTCAAAAGTGTATGGGTCTTATTGCGGCAGGTAACTCACCTGATGTTGCGCGCAGTAACGGTGACTTCCCACTATGCCTAGGGTATTTGCAATCCCTTGATGCCGCAAAATTGGATTATTCAGATCCAATTTGGGATCAAAATATGTTTAAGATGACAACATTTGACGGTAGCCCGTATCTTTGTAGTACGGTATGTAACATTTGGTCTGAAATTGATATCGTTATGTACAGCAAGTCACTTCTTAAGCGTGCTAACACTTATACTCCTGAAGAGTATGACGCTATGGGCAAATGGACTTGGGATGCTTTCTTTGAAATCGGTAAGGCTTGTCAAAAGGTAACCGGTGAGCCGGGTGCTGCTATCAACTCTTACGAATGTTTCTTCCACGCTGCAGGCGGATCTGTATACAAAATTCAAGATGGCAAAATTATAAGCGGTATCGATAGTAACAGTACAAGCATTATGCAAAAATATGCTACCGCAAGAAAAGCAGGTTACCTAATGACAGGTAAATCTGTAACAGCAGGTCTTATGGAAGGTGAAATTGGTATCACAACCCTTCACGCTTGGTCACTCAAGAAAACCGGTGATATGAAAAATGCTAAATGGGATGACCTTGGTTTCTACTATTTACCATACTATGATGAAGCAGCAGCAAAAACAGGCGTTCGCCCAATGACAGGTTTTTTCCGTGGTTGGGGTCTTGTTCGCGGCGCTAACGAGCCTGTGGCCGCAGGTTTGTTCTTGCGTGAATATCTTGACGTTAACAACTATGACGTAGGCGGTACCTACATCACGCCTGAAGCAGAAACGTTTTTCTTTAATGTTACAAGTCATAATTATGAAAACTATAATCCATATTTAACATATATTGATTTAAATTCTTTGGTTACGGGTGTTAAAGCAAACTCTGAAATCTATTCTGCAATGTGGTTAGATCCATCACAGATCAATACACAAATTGCAGCTGTTAAGAGCGCTGTAGATAAGGGCGTTAAAAATATGAATGATTTTATTAATCAAAATATAGGCTTACATTGATAACCGTTAATATTGTTACAACCTTGTAACTTGACAGTTTGGTCTATGTATGATAGACTGAGTATATAAATTGTAAAGGAAGTGCAATATCATGAAAAAAATATTATCGTTAGTTATTGCAACTGCTATTGTTTTTTGTTCGTTTGGTATAACTATTTCAGCCGACACGCAAAATCTGCTTTACGGCGATGTTAATGCTGACCAAAAGATAAACAATAAAGACGCAGGCGTATTAATACAATACATTAATAATTGGAGTGTTACCATTAACACTCAAAATGCCGATGTTAATATTGATGATAAAATCAATAATAAAGACTACGGTCTTATTATGCAGTACGTTAATAACTGGGATGTAAAGCTTGGCGAAAAACAAGATGATAGTTCAGACCCCAATGATTATTGGGGTACAGAAATTACCTTTGCAACAACAGTTCTATCTAATTATGATGAAGCAGGTCCTGTTATATATAACTTTGAAAAGGAATACGGCATAAATGTTAATGAAATTTTAGTTACTCATAATATTATTGAGATTGCAGGTAAAATCGCAAGTGGTATTAATATTGACGTTATGAGATGTAACGGTGAATTTCCTGCGGCGTTATCTGTTTTACAATCTTTAGATGCGGCAAAGCTTGACTACCATGACCCAATATGGAATCAAAATACTTTTAAGATGACCACATTTGGCGGTAGCCCGTATCTTTGCAATACTATTGGCAATATTTGGAATGAAAGTGATTGTGTAATTTATTCTAAAAAATTGCTAAGACAAGCGCAGTGCTATACGCCCGAAGAGTATGACGCTTTGGGTAAATGGACCTGGGATGCCTTTTTCGACATTGCAAAATACGTCGATAGGATAGACGGCCCCGGCGGCATACGCGGTTGTTACTACTCTGTAGAAACAATGTTAGGTTCAGTAGGTTGTAGTCTTTATAATTATAAAAACGGCGTATTTTCTAACGGATTAAAGGATAATGCTTTACATAAAGAGGCAATTATAAAGCTTGCTGATTTTTATGCGGACGAAGGTTACGTTACTACAGCTGCAAGCACTCCGTTTACAAGCGGAAAAGTTGGTATTTGTACAGGTATGGCTTGGTCGCTTAAAAAGACAGGTCCTAACCGAGTATACGATTGGAACGATATAGGTTTTTATTATTTACCGTCATATAAACAGGGCGAAAAAGCTAACAGCACAGGAATGCTGCGTGGTTGGGGCATATGTCGCGGCGCCGATAATCCTGTAGCGGCAGGTATTTTCTTAAAATATTACCTTGATGTAAATAATTACGATGTTCGCGGTACTTTTATAACCCCTGCGGCAGAGAATTTCTTTTTTATGCTGACGAATATTGATTACTACCATTACACACCGTATTTTACTTATGGTGATTCAAATTATGATTTGACAGGCTTTGATGAATGGAATTGGGAAAATCTTACCCGTAGCCCTGTTGAGTGGATAAATCGCGATTATCCTTTAGTTAGTGCTAACGCTGATAAGGCGTGCGCAAACCTAAATTCCTTTATTGACATAAACACATAAATTTTTTAAAAAACACCGTAGTCATACGCTACGGTGTTTTGATTTGTTTGTACGTATTTTTGTACACTGTTTAGAATAAAATTTATTATAAAATATAACGGTGCAGCATATTATTAAGATACAGTTTAACTTGCATAAAACCTATAAAGGTTATATAATGTTTAAGGAGTGTTTCTTTTTGAATTTGCTTAAAAGAATTACACCGCAAATTGTTTTGCTTGGTATTATTGGTCTTATTGCTGTCTCGGGCTACGTTAAAACAGAAATTATCGGTGCGTCTGCATCGGTAGATACAACGCCTACTATTATAATAGATGCAGGCCACGGCGGGTTTGACGGTGGGGCATCGGCGGCAGACGGTACTGTTGAAAAGGATATTAATTTATCTATTTCGCAAAAAGTATGTGAATTATTGCGCGTTAGCGGCTATAATGTGATTATGACACGCGACCGCGACACCGGAACCGAAGATGATGAATCGGCATCAATATCTACAAGAAAAAAGAGCGATCTTTTTAATAGGCTACAGCTTATGAAAGAAAATCCCGATTCGATTTTTATAAGTATTCATTTAAATAAGTTTACAACGTCTTCGGCAAGTGGCGCTCAAGTTTTTTATACCAAAAATTATAAAGAGGCATATAAATTAGCACAGTTAGTTCAGCAAAGCATTACTAAATATATTCAACCCGAAAATCCACGTGTTGTAAAGCAGGGTACAAACAGCACGTATTTGCTTAAAAATGCCGCTTCACCTGCAATAATTGTAGAGTGTGGTTTTTTAAGTAATAAAACCGAGCTTGAAAAATTAAAAAAAGAGGATTATCAATCACAAATGGCATTTGCAATTGTTTGTGGAATAATAGATTTTTACGCTGATAAATAAAGGAGTTAATATGGCAGGAAAAATTAAAACAGTATACGTTTGCCAAGAATGCGGCTACGAAACACCAAAATGGATGGGTCAGTGCCCAAACTGTAATGAGTGGAACACTCTTGAAGAAGAGGTTATTGCCGATAAAAAAGCGGCTGTTGGTACACTTACTTCAACTGCAGTTAAAAAGGTAATATCGGGCGCGAAAGCACTGTCGGAAATCAATGTTACCGATGAAGAGCGTTATTTAACCCATATTGGTGAGCTTGACCGAGTGCTTGGCGGTGGCATTGTAAAAGGTTCGGTTGTGTTGCTTAGCGGTGACCCCGGCATCGGTAAGTCTACAATACTATTGCAAATGTGTGAAAGTATTAAACAAAGTCTTGATGTGCTTTACGTATCGGGTGAAGAGTCTGCCGTTCAAATAAAGCTTCGTGCAAAGCGTTTGGGTGTGACTGGGGACAATGTTACCATTATGACCGAAACCGACACACAAGCCATTTGTGAATATATTATGGCGCAAAAGCCACAACTTGTTATGATTGATTCTATTCAAACGCTTCAAATAAGCGAGCTATCAAGCTCGGCGGGAAGCATTGTACAGGTGCGCGAATCTACAAATATGTTGCTTCGTACAGGTAAGGCGTTGGGTATACCGATATTTATTGTTGGTCACGTTAACAAGGGTGGGGATATTGCAGGACCTAAAGTGCTTGAGCATATTGTTGATACGGTGCTTTATTTTGAAGGTGAACGCAATCAATCCTACAGAATATTACGCGCTATTAAAAATAGATTTGGCTCTACAAATGAAATTGGTGTTTTTGAAATGCGCGATACAGGACTAACCGAGGTTGAAAATCCGTCGGCAATGCTGCTTTCGGGTAGAATGAGTAATGTTTCGGGCGCTTGCATAACCTGTATGATAGAAGGCACACGACCAATTCTATCTGAAGTACAGGCATTGGTTACAACAACAGGGTTTGGTAATCCAAGGCGTATGTCAAACGGGTTTGATTATAACCGACTTAATTTATTGCTCGCAATTTTAGAAAAAAGAGAGGGAATGTATTTTTCTAATCTTGATACATATCTAAATGTTGTAGGCGGAATGCGACTTGATGAGCCTGCAAGTGATTTGGCGGTTTGTATGTCTCTTGTATCGGGGCTTCGTGATATTCCGCTTGATGAAAAAATGATTGCTTTTGGCGAGGTTGGTCTTTCGGGGGAGATACGTACCGTTTCACGCGTGCAATCCCGCGTGGGCGAGGCTGCACGACTTGGATTTACAAAGTGTATTTTACCCAAAAGTTCAATTAAACAAATTACAAATATACCCAACGGTATTGAACTTATTGGTGTAAAAAATATTAAAGAAGCATTAAATATTATAAGATAAATTAAAAGCACTCGCTGTAGTTTAGCGAGTGCTTTGATGCATTTTTTAAATCTTATTTTGTAATTGGAGCTTGTTGCTTAAGCGCGGCGCGTGTTTTGCGAATTTCACCAAGGTTAGCAGTAAGACCTTCATCTGCACGACGCATAATGTCATCAACAAAGTCTTGTGCTGCGCGACGCATTTCTCTTGCTTTACCTTGCGCATTAGAAATAATCTCGGCTGCTTTTTCTTGAGCCATCTTAACAATTTCTTCTTGTGCTACCATTGCTTTTGCTTTTTCCTCAGCAGTACGTATAATACCGTCAGCCTCACGCTTAGCAGTGGTGATTATTTCGGTACGATCTGCAACAATGCCACGAGCCTGCTTGATTTCGCTTGGTATGTTAAGACGGATTTCGTCTACAACTGCGTGAAGCTTTTCAACGTCAACTACAGTCTTTTTACCCGGAATTTTAATACCGCTGTCAAGCACCTCATCAAACTGTTCTAATAATTCGTCAAGTGTCATTTTAATTCATCCTCCGTGATTTATATTACTACATTAATTTTTAGACGATATTCTGTTCAAAACATCATCGTAGATAACCGTTGGAAGAAAATCACTTACATCTCCACCCATACCGGCTATCTGCTTCACCATACTTGAACTCAAATACATATTTTGAGCGCTGGTGGTAAGAAACAAGGTTTCTACTTTAGGATTAAGTTTTTTATTGGTAAGCGCCATCTGAAATTCATATTCAAAGTCAGACATAGCGCGTAAACCCTTAATTATTGCGCAGGCATTTTGCTCGGCAGCATAATTTGCTAACAAGCCGTCATCGATATCAACCTTAACATTAGGTAAATCGCTTACACACTTTTCGATCATATTTTTTCTTTCATCAGGTGAAAATGTGTAATGCTTACTTGTGTTGTTCATCACAACAACAATCAACTCGTCAAACATTGCGGCTGCGCGGGTAATAATATCAAGATGCCCCATTGTAATTGGATCAAAACTACCGGGGCAAACAGCAATTCGTTTATTCATTGCTTGCCACATCCTTTTGATAAACAGTAACAAGTGTTTTACCGTAGCGGTAAACCTTTACTGTTGTGAAAGTGTTGATTTTATCAGGCAATTTTAGTTCAATAGGGTGTTCGCAAAATATTTTACCGTAATCACTCATTAAAGGTATCGTTTTTGACACAGCGTCCTCGAGTATTCCTGCTTTATAGGGAGGGTCAAGAAATGCAATGTCAAATTTTTGTGTGCAACGCAAAGCAAAAGAAGCATAATCACTTTTAATAACCTGTGCGCTGTCTCCAAGACCTGTATTATCAAGGTTTTGTTTTACAGCCTTTAGCGAAGCGTCGTTTATATCAACAAACACAGCACTTTGGGCACCTCGGCTGAGAGCTTCAATACCAAGTTGACCGCAACCCGCAAATAAATCAAGTACACGTCTGCCTTCGATATCAAATTGAATTGAACTAAAAAGCGCTTCTTTAACCTTTTCGCCTGTAGGACGAACAATATCGTTACCACTAACGGTAACAAGACGTTTGCCACGGGCGGAACCTGTAATTACACGCATTAAAGAAACCTCACAGTCAAGCACATATGATATATGTACATAAAATACCAAGAATATTATCGCACTAAATGGGGTGTTTTGTCAACAGTTAATTTTTATTAATGTTGATTTTTTTAATAAAAATAACTATAATTTATTTGTATCGCAACCTTTTAATTGCTAAATCAGTATTATTAGTGAAAGGGGAGTTTATTATGAAAAAGCTTTTATGTTTGTTTTTATCGGTCATTTTATTATGCTTGCTTTGTGGATGCAGCGGCAATATTGCTGATAATGGTTCTGAAGATGATAATATCTTTAAACAAGAGGTAACAATTGTTAAACTGCCTTCACCGCCAAAATGTAAAACAAGCGATGATAACGCGGTTGTTAATAAGGTAATTGAAATTTTGGGTCTTATTGAAAAATCACCAATTGAAAGTGAAAATATATACGGCGGATGGGAAATAATGGTTAAGTTAAATATTGATGGTAAAGAATTAAACTATACTATTGGCGGTGTTTTTACCGATGCTGACGGTACACAGTACAAAGTAGAAAACTTAAGTGAAATAAAAGAAAAAATAAACAAAATATATCAAGAACTTGATGTTCCCGAGGTTGATTATCCATAAATTTAAAAAAAGATAAAAAAATGCTTGCTTTTTGTAAAGACTTGTGGTAATATATTTGAGCATTTGATTTCACCTTGCCTTAAAAGGTGGGTTTAGTGCCGAAAAATCGACATTGAAGCGGATGGTCCTCTGGCGTAGATCGTTTATGAACGTCTGAAAAAATTTAAGGAGGAAAATTTGATGGACGCAGTAAAAGAATTAGTTGCTTCTCAGCTTAAGGCTGACGCTCCCGAGATTTTAATCGGTAGCACAGTTAAGGTTCACGTACGAATCAAAGAAGGCGAGAAAGAAAGAATCCAGGTATTTGAGGGTACTGTTATTGCTAAAAACAATAGTGGTATTGCTGAAACCTTTACAGTTCGCCGTTTGTCATACGGTGTTGGTGTTGAGCGTGTATTCCCACTTCATTCACCCATCGTTGCTAAGGTTGAGCTTGTTCGTAAAGGTAGAGTTCGCCGTGCAAAACTTTACTATTTGCGTGATCGCGTTGGTAAGGCTGCAAAGGTTAAAGAACTTATTGGTTAATCAGTTTTCGAGCGGGGGACGGGGCAATGCCTTGTCCCTTAAACTTTTTAAACGGTGGTGTAATTATGAGCGAATTAAATAATGAACTTGATATAAAAACATCAGAATTTGATAATCAAGATACTGAAATTCAAGAAAACAAAAACGAAACTGCAAAATTGTTTGTTTTTGATTGGCTTGAAATTTTGGTGCACGCTATTATTGCAGTTGTTATTTGTTTTAGCTTTTTGTTTAGAATAGCCACAATTGACGGTCCTTCTATGGAAAATACTTTAATTGACGGTGAAAGAGTGGTAATTACAAACTTGTTTTACGAACCAAAGGTTGGTGACATAGTTGTAATTTCACGAAATAAAGAAAATAGTATATTTACGGCTAATGATAACAACACACCTATTATTAAGCGTATTATTGCTATGGAAGGTCAAACGGTAGACATCGACTTTGAAAAGGGTGTTGTGTATGTAGACGGTGTCGAGTTAAAAGAGTCTTATACTAAAACACCAACCAATCTTAAGTATTCTGACGGCATAGAATTTCCCGTAACAGTAGATGAAGGTTGCGTTTTTGTGTTAGGTGATAACCGCAATGAATCGCTCGACAGTCGATCGGCAAGAATAGGCGAATACGGTATGATAGATACTCGTTATATTTTAGGACACGCTGTTTATAGAATTTTTCCGTTTGCTAAGTTAGGTAAAATTGATGAATAATAATACACAAACAATTCAGTGGTTTCCGGGCCATATGGCAAAAACGCGTCGCAAAATTGTTGAACAGTTAAAGCTAATTGATGCTGTTGCCGAGATTGTTGACGCGCGTATTCCAATAAGTAGTCGCAACCCTGATTTAAAAGAAATTATAGGCGATAAGCCGCATTTAATATTGCTTAATAAATGCGATATGGCAGATGAGATGGCCACAAAGCAGTGGATAGAGCACTACAAATCACAGGGTATCTATGCCATACCTGTTGACTGTAAGAACGGTAAGGGTATAAATGCCTTTAAAGATACTGTATAAACTGTTTTGCCTGATAAGCTTGTGGCGTATCGTGAAAAGGGAATGGCTTGTAAGCCACTTCGCGTTATTGTAGTCGGTATTCCGAACGTTGGTAAATCATCGTTTATTAACCGTATTGCAGGCGGCGGTCGCGCAAAGGTTGAAAATCGCCCCGGTGTTA
>JAZSKN010000042.1:0-27775 GCA_045534895.1 Acutalibacteraceae bacterium | reverse complement strand
GTTTACTTATATATAATATTAAAATATTATGTAAAAAGAGGTGCCGATATGGCAAAAATGTGGACAGGCGTTACCGACGGTGTTACCGACAGTATAGCCGATGATTTTAATTCTTCTATACATTTTGACTCAAGAATGTATGCACACGATATAAAGGGCAGTATGGCTCACGCAATGATGCTGTCATTATGCGGCATTATTGCCGAGGATGAAGCAAATACAATTATAGCAGGGCTTGAAGAAATACTTGCAGATTTACAAAGCGGCAAATTACAGTTTGATATGACTGCCGAAGATATACATATGTTTGTCGAGCAAGAGCTTACCGCCCGCATAGGCGATGTTGGTAAAAAGTTACACACAGCGCGTAGCCGTAACGACCAGGTAGCGCTTGATATAAGAATGTATCTTCGTGATGAAATAGAGGAGATTATAAGTCTTTTAAAGTCACTTGTAGAGGTTTTATGCGATAAGGCAAACGAGCATAAGGCAAGCATTATGTCGGGTTATACACACCTACAACGTGCGCAACCCATAACCTTTGGTCATCACTTAATGGCATATGCTATGATGCTGCTTCGTGATATTGACCGACTTAATGATTGCAAAAAAAGAATGAATATGTCGCCAATTGGCTGTTGCGCATTGGCTGGTACTACCTACAATACCGACCGCCGTTTCGAAGCCGAGAAGTTAGGTTTTGACGGCATTTGTATGAATTCACTCGACGGTGTATCTGATCGCGACTTTTGCGTAGAGCTTATGTCGGCAATATCGCTTATTATGGTGCATTTGTCACGTTTCTCAGAAGAGATTATCTTGTGGTCAAGCTGGGAATTTAAGTTTATTGAGCTTTCAAGCAACTACACAACAGGTTCTTCAATTATGCCGCAAAAGCGTAATCCCGATATGGCAGAGTTAGTTCGTGGTAAAACGGGCAGAGTATATGGCGATTTACTGGGTCTGCTTACCACGCTTAAGGGCTTGCCACTTGCTTACAACAAGGATATGCAAGAGGATAAAGAGGGCGTGTTTGACGCTTGTGACACAGTGAAAATGTGCCTTAAGGTGTTTACACCAATGATTGCAACAATGACTGTGCTTACCGATAATATGAAAAAAGCGGCGGGCGAGGGCTTTATAAATGCTACCGATCTTGCCGATTACCTTGTTAAAAAAGGTATGCCGTTTAGAACTGCATACAAAATTTCGGGACAACTTGTAGCACTTTGTATGCAAAAGAAAACTGTACTTGAGGATTTACCTCTCGAAGATTACAAGCAGTTTAGCGAGTTATTCGACGAAGAGCTTTATGACGCAGTAAACCTTGAAAACTGTGTAAAACGCCGTATTTCTGAAGGTGGAACATCGGTTGAATCGGTCGAAAAGCAGATAGAGTTTGTAAAAGAACAAATTAAATAAAAATAAAGCCACTTTCGAGTGGCTTTATTTTTATTTTCCTACATATTTCTTTATTGCGTTAAATGATTCATCGCTTATATGATGCTCAATTTTGCAAGCGTCGTCAACCGCGGTTTCTTCGCTTACGCCAAGTCGCATCAAAAGCTCTGAAAGTACAGTGTGTCGCTGATACATCTTTTCGGCAACCTCGCGTCCGGCATCGGTAAGGGTAAGGTATCCGTCAGAATCCATTACTACAAAACCGCCCTTTTTTAGCAGACTCATAGCGCGGCTAACACTTGGCTTTGAATAACCTAAATGCTCACATATATCAATAGAGCGAACGTTACCCATTTTTTTATTTAAAACATAAATGGACTCAATGTACATCTCGCCCGATTCTTGTAAACGCATAAAAACACCTCATTTGCATATATTTTAACATATATAAAATAAAAAAGCAAGTAGGGGCGATTCACGAATCGCCCGTTAAGATTGTCGGTGAAAATAGTTGTTCGGGTCATTCGTGAATGGCCCCTACATAAATAATCTTAAAATTTTTAAAATAAATAATCTGAAAATTTTAAAAACCGCTTGACAAATTGTGGTAATGGTTGTATTATATCAAATGGTTAGCCAAGACTAACCGATATTTTTAGGCGTTACAGTTAGCCTAAACTAACCGAGGTGGGCAAAATGAATTTAACAACTGCCGTTGAGGGTAAGGAGTACATAATTAAAAATATTGTTACCGATGATGAAGAGTTAGATGCGTTTTTGTTTTCACTTGGTTGCTACAGCGGTGAGCCAATTACCGTGGTGGCTCATAAAAAGAAGACCTGTGTGGTATCTATAAAGGATAGTAGGTACAGCATAGATAGTGCACTTGCTGCCGCAATCGAGGTTTTTGAATAAAACAACACTTGCGGCGCATAATTTTTTAAACCACAGTTAGCCGCCGCTAACCAAAAGGAGAAACAATATGAGAATTGCATTAACCGGCAACCCGAACAGCGGTAAAACCACAATGTACAACGCTCTTACCGGCCGTAATGAAAAGGTAGGTAACTGGGCAGGCGTTACGGTTGACAAAAAGGAAAGTTCAATTAAAAAAGCTTATTATGACGGAGAAGAAAAACTGATTGCAGTTGACCTTCCGGGCGCGTATTCAATGTCGCCGTTTACAAGCGAAGAAAGTATTACAAGCGTTTACGTCAAAAACGAAAATCCTGATGTTATAATCAATATTGTAGATGCTACAAACCTAAGCCGTAGCCTATTTTTCACAACACAGCTTTTAGAGCTTGGTATCCCTGTGGTTGTAGCGCTTAACAAAAGTGATATTAACGAAAAGAAAGAAACCGTAATTGATGAAAAACTTCTTTCACAAAAACTCGGTTGCCCTGTGATAGAAACTGTTTCTACATCATCAGACGGACTTAAGGCAGTAATAGAAAAGGCTGTATCTGTTGTAGGCAGTGTTCAAAATGCGCCGTACACCCAAAACAACGTTGACCTTGCTGATAAAAATGCAGTTGTAGCTGCAGACCGCAAGCGTTTTGAGTTTGTAAATAAAATCGTCAAACAGGTAGAAACTCGTAAGGTGCTTACTCGTGACAAAAATTTTGGTGATAAAATCGATGCAGTTCTTACAAACAAATGGCTCGGTATTCCAATTTTTGCTGTTGTTATGTGGCTGGTGTTTCAAATTTCGCAGGCGTGGGTAGGTCCCTTTATTGCCGATGGATATGAATTTGAGTCGGGTAAAACCATTATGGGACTTGTGCCGCTTCTTGAAATATTTCAGGGTTGGATTGGCGGTTTTATAGACAATCCACTACTTTCTGCAATTCTTGTTGACGGTATTTTTGGCGGTGTTATTGCGGTTGTTGGTTTTTTACCGCTTGTTATGGTAATGTACTTCCTTATAGCGCTTCTTGAAGACTGCGGTTATATGTCGCGCGTGGCAGTAGTTCTTGACCCAATATTTAAAAGGGTGGGTCTTTCGGGTAAATCGGTTATTCCATTTGTTATTACAATTGGTTGTGCAGTACCCGGTGTTATGGCAAGCCGCACAATCCGTAACGAGCGTGAGCGCAGGGCGACTGCAATGTTAGCGCCCTTTATGCCATGCGGCGCTAAAATACCGGTAATTGCACTTTTTGCCGGTGCGTTTTTTGATAACGCAGGTTGGGTAAGCACAGTTTGTTACCTTTCCGGTATTGCACTTATTTTTTTGGGAGCACTACTTGTAAATAAAATTGCAGGCCATAAGGCGCGCAAATCATTCTTTATTATTGAACTTCCTGAATATAAGGTTCCATCTTTTTGGGGCGCATTTAAGTCAATGTGCTCTCGCGGTTGGGCATATATTGTAAAGGCCGCTACAATCATTCTGCTTTGTAATACAGCAGTTCAGCTTATGCAAACGTTTACATGGAAGCTTACGGCGGCAAATGATACGGCAAGCGACTCTATTCTTGCTTCTATCGCGGGTCCGTTTGCTTATCTTTTGGTGCCAATTGTTGGTGTGCTTTCGTGGCAGTTGGCGGCAGCAGCAGTTACAGGCTTTATTGCCAAAGAAAACGTTGTTGGTACACTCGCGGTTTGCTTCTCGGTTACTAATTTTATTGATACCGAAGAATTATCGCTTATGGGCGGCGCTAACGAGGTTGCCGCAATAATGGGTCTTACCAAGGCCGCAGCGCTTGCGTATCTTATGTTTAACCTTTACACTCCGCCTTGCTTTGCGGCAATAGGCGCTATGAACGCCGAAATGAAGAGCGCAAAGTGGTTGTGGGGCGGTATTGGTTTGCAGCTTGCGGTGGGTTATACAGTAGCATTTATAATCTATCAGACTGGTACACTTATTGTATCGGGTACATTAGGTGAGGCGTTTGTACCGGGACTTATAGCAGTGCTTTGCATGGTAGCGATAGTGCTTGTGCTTATCGTTAATACAGACAAAACCTTAAAAGCAGAATACACTTCTAAAAAAGTTAACAGTTAAATAATAAGGAGAGCTTATGGGAGATTATATAGCATTAGCAGTTATAGTGGTTATCTTGGCTGCCGCTATAATATACATCATAAAAGCCAAAAAAAGCGGCACAAAATGCATTGGTTGTCCGTATGGTAAAAACTGCAGTTCGTGTAGCTGTGGTAATTTAAAACAAAAAACAGACTAAACATACATCAAATAATCTTCCGAAACGAAAGTTTTGGGGGATCTTTTGAATTTATATGTTTATTTGTTCATAATTTTGTGGTAAAATTATATAGTGATAATATAAGCAAGGGGGTGCTAAAATGAAAACCAAGGTAAAAAACAAGCGTGGTATACCGTTTCCTACGCATATTGTTTTTTCGGCAATAGCGCTTATTGTACAAATATTGTTTTTTATAGTTATGGTAAAAGGACTTAGTGAGTACAGCTTTTTTGCTAACACGCTTTGTACGGTGCTCGCTGTAGTAACCGTTCTTTATATAAACAATAAAAGCGGAAAATCAGGCTATAAAATACTTTGGATAATATTTATTTTAGCAGTTCCTATCTTTGGCGTTTTAGCATATATGCTTTTGGGCGGAGGTCGCGTACTGCCACACATAAAAAAGCGAATGTATAAATGTGAAAAAAAGTATATAGAACAATTGCCGCGCGACAATGCAATTTATGAAACCTTGCGTTACAGTGACGGGCTTCATTCTCGACAAGCAGACTATCTAACGCTTGAATCGGGATATCCGCTTTATAAAAATTCATCCTGCGAATTTTTGGCGCCCGGTGAGGTGTTTTTACCACGCTTTATAGAAGAGCTTAACAAGGCGCAAAAATATATTTATATAGAATTTTTTATAATAGCCGAAGGAAAAATGTGGTCGGCAGTTTGCGACGTGCTTGAACGCAAGGTGCGTGAGGGTGTAGAGGTTAAGGTTTTGTTTGATGATTTTGGCTCTATAAAAAGACAAAATAAATCCTTTATAAAACGACTTCATAAAAAGGGAATAGAAGTAGCTGTATTTAACAAAATAAGACCTTCGTTTGATATTTTTATGAACAACCGTAACCACCGAAAAATTGTTGTAATAGATGGCAAGGTTGCTATAACCGGCGGTCTTAATCTCGCAGATGAATATATAAATCAGTTTGAACGCTTTGGTTATTGGATGGACTGCGCGGTAATAATTAAAGGCGATGCCGTAAAAAGCTTTTTGGCAATGTTTTGCAGTACGTGGGAGTTTACAACGGGTAAATCCATAGATATTGCGACACACATATCAAAAGAAATGGTTCTTGAAAAAGGCTTTTTGCTTCCATATGCTGACGGTCCTCTTGATAACAAAAATCCTGCCGAAGGCATTTATATGCAAATACTTAACTCGGCGCAAAGGTACGTGTATATTGCAACTCCATATCTTATTATCGATAATTCTATGAAAGAATGTCTGCGCCTTGCGGCAAAGTCCGGTATAGATGTTCGTATTATTACGCCACATATTCCTGATAAATGGTACGTTCATCCCGTAACACAGTATAATTATTACGATTTGTTAGAAGCGGGTGTAAAAATATACGAATATACCCCCGGTTTTATTCATTCAAAGTTTTTTGTTTCTGATGACAGCGTTGCAACGGTAGGCACCGTTAATATGGATTATCGCAGTTTTATAATGCATTTTGAGTGCGGTGTATGGATATGCGACAACCAATCGGTGTATGATATTAAAGAGCATTTTAATACTCTGCTTTTACAGTGCGAAGAGATAACACTTAAAAAAATGAAAAAATCAACCCTTTTTGTACGCCTAAAACGTGCAATATTGCATCTTTTTGCGCCGTTTATGTAAAAAACACTTGACTTTTAATTAAAAAAGTTAGATTATTAAGTAGGAGAGAAAATATAGGAGGTTTAATTATGAAAAAGTTTTTTAAATTTTTGACTGCTGTAGTAGCAGTATTTTCTGCAGTGCTTGGTGCTCTTGCGGTGTTTGATCGTTTAACACAAAAAAATCGCATTAAAAACGGTTACCTTGAATGTGAGGTTCCCGAAACTTATAACGCAGATTAATGTTTTAGAACAGCTGAAAATTCAGCTGTTCTTTTTTGTCATAAAACACGCTTATGAATAATATAATTAACTAAAAAATATTATATGGAGCGTGTATATAATGGAACAAAAAAATCTTAAAACCTGTGTTTTTAGTGTTGATACTGTATTAAATGATTCGGCAGAAATACCAATTGATATAGACTTTACTTTGCCCGATTATTATGCAGATATATCTAAAATTTTAAAATGCTGCGCCGTATCACGTATTTCATCAAAAAGTTTAAACGGTAACACAATTTCAGTAGAGGGTTGCGCAACTGTAACGGTTATATACTGTGGTAACGATAATTGCGTAAGCTCATACGAGTATCAATATCCTTTTTCTAAAAGCATTGACACGTCGCAAAACACTGATGGCTGCATATTAAACGTTAAATCTAAGTGTGAGTACATTAACTGTCGCGCAATAACAAGCAGAAAAATCGATATTCACGGCGCCGTTGGTATATACGCCAATCTTTCTCGACGTATGGTAACCGATGTAATATCTGATTGTGACGACTGTAATACAGAGCTTTTACGCGGCACTGTGCCCGCTACAATACCTATGGGACTTAGTGAAAAATACCTGTTTTTAGAAGAGGAAATAGAGTTGGGAAGCGGGCAACCCGATATACGTTGCATTATAAGATACGATGCTCAAGCCAAAATTACCGATAGCAAAATAATGGTTGGCAAATTAATGGTAAGCGGTGAGCTTACGCTTAAAATATTATACAGTGCACAAAACAACGATTCATTGCAAACTGTAAGATACCAATTACCATTCAGTCAGTTAATTGAAGTTGAGGGAATATCAGACGAATGTGATTGTGAATCAAAGGTGTGTATATCGCATTTTGAAATCAAACCTCGCACCTTGGCTTCGGGCGAGTGTAGGCAAATGCTTATGAATGCAAAATTGCTTATTACAAGTGAGTGCTGCTGTAATAATGACGTTGCAGTTATTCTTGATGCATATTCGCGCAAATATGATGTAGATATAAATAAAAACAATATATGCTTTAATAAAATAATAGAGAATATTAATCAAAAAATCACCTGCAAAAAAACATTCGAACTACCCGAAGGGGCAATATCGTCTGTTAATGATATCTGGTGCGAAACACGCGTTGATAAAACTAAATTTTTAGACAATGATTTATATGTTAGCGGAACAGTTACAGCGTTTATAATAGCTCTTGATTGTGAAAATACACCTGTATTTTTTGAAAAATCAATGGACTTTGAATATAGTTACGCCATAAATTCGGAAGGAGAATTAAAAACACATCCCGAAGTAAATGTAACTTCAATTAATTATACATTAACCGGTGAATGTGGCATAGAACTGCGAGCAGAGCTTAGCATTTGCGCGGCTGTGTATAAGTGTAGCAACATACCTCTTATCACAGATATAAAAGTTAATGAAGATAAATGTAAAAGCAAAAAAAGCCACGCGGCTATGACGGTGTACTTTGCCGATGCGGGCGAAAAAATTTGGGATATTTCAAGAAAATATCTTGCCGATATAAAAGAATTAAAACAAATAAACGAGATTAATGAAGACGTTTTAACCAATGATAAAATGCTTTTAATTCCCATGCAGTAAATTAATCCGCATTTACGTTTTAAGTAAATGCGGATTTAATCTTTCTTGACAAATTATGATTTTTAATATAAAATTATAATGTATTATTATGTTAAAGAGGGGTATTATGCAGTCGATAAAAAAACCAAACTTTTTTACAAATCGCAACGCAGTAGCAAAATTGCTATTGATTTTATATGATGTTTTTTTTGTAAACTTTTCTTATTTTCTTGCGCTTTGGCTAAGATTTGATTGTGAAATACAAACGCTTGTTACCACATCACCCGAATATCTTAAGGCTTGGTTTTGGTTTATACCAATAAATACCGTGGTTGCAGTTTTGGTTTTTTCAATGTTTAAACTTTATCGCAGCGTATGGACGTTTGCTTCATACCGCGAGTTTTTTAACGTTTCATATGCCACTGTCTGCTTATCTGTTTTTCATATAGTGGGCATAACAGTATTTGTAAATATTTCAGACCTGCCATTAAGCAGAATGCCATATACGTATTATATTTTTGGCGTTATACTGCAATTTATGTTTGTGTTAGGAATCAGATTTTCATATCGCTTTATTTTGCTTGAACGATCACGCCGCAAGGTTGCAAACTCTAAAAAATCGTCACGAGTTATGCTTGTTGGTGTAGGCTCTGCCGGCAGAATGGTGCTTCACGATATGAATCTTGCTACAGATTCTAACGACAAGGTCGTTTGCCTTGTGGATGATAATCCTTATAAAATCGGTAAGTATGTTGACGGCTTATGTATTTCGGGAAACCGATATGATATTCCGCGCTTGGTAGAAAAATTTAACGTTGATAAGATATATATTACTATACCAACTATTTCTCCTGTCGATAAAAAGCAAATACTTGAAATTTGCAAAGAAACCGATTGCGAGCTTAAAATATTGCCTGATATATATGAATTGCACGATGCGGTAGTTAGTAAAAGCAC
Source organism: Acutalibacteraceae bacterium (assembly GCA_045534895.1). GTDB lineage: Bacteria > Bacillota > Clostridia > Oscillospirales > Acutalibacteraceae > UBA737. Next base: position 18,736 of record JAZSKN010000042.1, on the reverse strand, counting down.
CCTTGTTGACGTTGATATTGAAGACCTTTTAGGCCGCGATCCTATTAAGGTTGATATGACCGAAATTTTTGAATTTTTGCAAGATAAAACCATACTTGTTACGGGTGGCGGCGGCTCAATCGGTAGCGAGCTTTGCCGACAAATTGCCGAACACGACCCCAAAAAGCTTATTATTTTTGATATCTATGAAAACAACGCTTATGATATAGAGCAAGAACTGCGCGAAAATTATCCCAACCTTGATTTAGATGTTCTTATAGGTTCGGTACGAGACAGCCGTAAAATATTTGATGTTTTTGTTAAATACAAACCACAGGTTGTGTATCACGCGGCGGCGCACAAGCACGTACCTTTAATGGAACATAGCCCTCAAGAAGCTATTAAAAACAACGTACTCGGTACGTATAAAACTGCTTTTGCGGCAGCGCTTAACGGTTGCGAACGTTTTGTTCTTATAAGCACGGATAAGGCGGTTAACCCAACAAATATTATGGGCGCAAGTAAACGACTTTGTGAAATGGTTGTTCAGTCGTTTGACAAGCTTATAAAAGAAGACAAGTTCGAAGAATTATATCCCTTATATGAGCACGACGACAGTCAGGTTGAAGACAGATTTGTGCACAGCGGTTCAAAAATTAAAACCGAATTTGTTGCAGTTCGCTTTGGTAACGTATTAGGTTCTAACGGCTCGGTAGTGCCTATATTTAAAAAGCAGATTGCAAAGGGCGGTCCTGTTAAAGTTACGCACCCTGACATAATTCGCTATTTTATGACAATACCCGAAGCGGTAAGCCTTGTGCTTCAAGCAGGTACTTATGCCGCGGGCGGTGAGATATTTGTGCTTGATATGGGCGCCCCTGTAAAGATTGATACCCTCGCTCGAAATCTTATAAGACTTTCGGGCTTTAAACCCGACGTTGATATCAAAATAGAATATACCGGTCTACGTCCGGGAGAAAAGCTTTTTGAAGAGCGTTTAATGGAAACCGAGGGCTTGCGCACAACACCTAATAAATTAATTAATATATGTCAACCTATAGACTTTGATGCGGATAAGCTGTTTACTAATATAGAACAACTTATGCACATTTGTTACGAAGAGCCTGACAGGGTAAAGCATTTTGTAGAGTCAATTGTTCCTACATATCATCCCGCAGGTGAGCACGGCACCGAAGAAAAACCCGATGCCTATCAAGAACAAATTAAATCTATGGCAATAAAATAATTAAAAATAACGAGGATTTGAATTTATTCAAAGCCTCGTTGCTTTTTTGGTTACAAAATTGTTACTTGACTTAGGTGTCTATTGTTGTTAGACTTATATATAAGCACAGAGTTCATTTTTATAATAGGAGGTCATCTTGATGAAAAAATTAGTAAAAAGCTTATTTAGTTTAATTGTGGTTTGTGCCGTTTTATTATGCGCATTTCCGGTATCTGCCGCATATGTTGGCGAAGCAGTACTTAATCGAACCCAATTTATAGCAGTAAGCCAAGACGACGAATGGGTTTCCCTAAGCTTTATTGCGCCTCAAAGCGGATTTTACAAATTTTATTCAATAGGTAGTTACGATACGTTGGGCTGTGTAGCCGACGCAAACGGTAATATTTTGGTGTATGGCGATGATCGTGCAGAGGATACAAATTTTGAAATATATTGCTATATGCAGATAGGAAGAAGCTATCTTTTGGGGACCTCTTCGTATGAGGACGGTACAATACATGTTGGCGTAAGTATTGAACTAACCAATATAGAATCAGTAGATATAAGTGACGTTACCGTGTATGAAGGCGTTGATGCCACTACCGATATGTCATACAATGAAGAAACCGGTAAGTTTGATACGTATATGGGTTATTCATATAACCCGAAAGTTACAATAAAACTAAAAAACGGTACGGTATTGCAGAGTGATGAATCGGGCGACATAGAATTAAACGGTCAAATTTACAGTTGTGATTGTGAGGACGATCAAGGTATTGCAAATGAGTGGGGTAGAGGTAAGCATACCGCAACAGCCTCGATTTTTGGTTTTTCTAAAAATATTACTGTAACCGTAGAGGAAAATCCCGTGCAAAGCGTTGTTATAAATGATGTAACACTATATGATGATTGGGATTGCCTTGTTTTAGATGAAGAGTGGGAAGAAATATTAGGTATAGAAATCACCACACCAATTAAAATTTATTATTATATGCCAAGCTATACAGTTACATTTAAAGACGGTACCGTTTTAAAAAGTGATAAATACGGTATAATCCAATATAACGATCGTATTCACTTGATAAGCATAACGGGTGACACGCAAGATATTAATAATTTGTGGCAAATAGGCACCTATCAATCAGCGGCTACGATTTTTGGTGTAGAGGAAACCTTTAACGTAATAATAAAGCCAAATCCAATGCAAAGCGTAACGGTTGATGATGTTACATTGCTTAAAGATTGGGATTATAACTTTGATTATGAGTACAACCCCGAAACCGAAGAGTATGATCTTGCGTGGAAACGCTACGAATATACACCTACCTATACTGTAACATTAAAGGATGGTACCGTGTTAAAGAGCGATGAAAACGGTATGATTGAGTACGATGGCAAAGAGTATCTGCTTTTAAATATAAACGACGGCCAAAGCTATGAAACACCGTGGATTGAAGGCACCTATGCCGTTAAATTAAAAATTTTTGGTAGCGAATGCACCTTTAACGTTACGCTTGAAGAGATGGTGTCGGTTACGGGTGATGTAAATCGCGACGGTAAAAAGAATAACAAGGATTTAGGATTAATAATGCAATATATTAACACGTGGAACGTTAAGGTGGATCCCGGTGCGTGCGACATAAATGGCGACGGCAACGTAAACAATAAAGATTACGGAACCTTTATGAGATATCTTAACAATTGGGAAGATGGATTGTTTTAACATAAAAACATAACAAGAAATAAAACTGCGAGACTTTGTTAAGGTCTCGCAGTTTTATTTTAATCAAAAAATTCTTTAATTTTATCAAAAAACGACCTGCGTTTTTTGTAATTCTTATCTCCAACAGCGTTGTCAAAGTCTTTAAGCTTTTCTTTTTGTGATTTGCTTAAATCACGTGGAACCTCAACAATAATTTTAACGTATTGGTCACCCTTACCGACATAATTAAGACGCTGTATGCCTTTACCCTTAAGCTTAAATTCATCACCGGGTTGTGTGCCTTCATGTATAGTGAATTTAACCTTGCCTTCAAGTGTTGGTACGATAATTTCATCACCCAAAGCCGCCTGCGCAAAGGTGATTGGTATTTCGCAGTAAACGTCGTAACCGTCACGCTCAAAAATTGGGTGAGGGCGCACGTTTACGCTAACACGCAAATTGCCCGAAGGACCGCCGTTTACACCGGCATCGCCGCCGCCACGAACCGAAATCACCTGACCGTCATCAATACCTGCGGGTATTTCTATAGTCTTTTCTACTGTGTGGCGTATTCTTCCTTTGCCGGCACACGTGTGGCAAGGCTTATCAATTACCTTGCCCGAGCCATGACAATGGTTACAAACGGTTTGTGTTTGTATTTGACCAAACGGTGTTCGCTGAACACTGCTTACCTGACCGCTGCCGTGACAAACGGGGCAGGTTTTAGCACTGCTGCCTTTTTCACAGCCTGTACCACCGCAATCAGAGCAGTTATCAATTTTGGTAACCTTAATGGTCTTTTTACAGCCCTTGGCCGCTTCTTCAAAACTGATATTTACAGATGCCGAGGCGTCATTACCGCGACGTGGCGCGTTGGGGTTAGACTGTCTTCCGCCGCCAAAGCCGCCAAAGCCGCCGCCAAACATACTGCCTAATATGTCGCCAAGGTCACCAAAATCTCCAAAGCCGCCAAAACCGCCTCCGCCAAAGCCGCCGCCACCGGCGTTAAAGTTTGGGTCAACGCCTGCGTGACCGAACTGGTCATAGCGTGCGCGTTTTTCTGAATTAGAAAGAATTTCATAGGCTTCGTTAACCTCTTTAAAATTCTTTTCAGCAACCTTATCGTCAGGATTTAAGTCGGGGTGATATTTTTTTGCAAGCTTTCGATATGCTTTTTTTAGCTCGTCGTCTGATGCCGATTTATCAACACCCAAGACTTCATAATAATCTCTTTTTTCTTCTGCCACAGAAATTCTCCTATGAAACAACTTTAAAAAGTTGTTTAAAGTAATATGTAATAAGTAATAGTGAATAAGTAAGGTGTGTCGCTTTGCGACACGATATAAAACCGTTTGCGAAGCAAACACCAAACCTATTCACTTTTTACTATTACCTTTTCATTCAAATAATTGTAACAATTATTTGTTTTCGTCAACGTCTGTAAAGTCTGCCTCGTAAACGTTATCGTCACCCTGAGGTGCGCCTGCAGCATCTGCGCCGCCTGCAGCAGCCTGTGCTTCGGCAGCCGCTTTATAAACCTTTTCGCTTATGGCAAAAATCTCTTTTTGCAAATCCTCTTGACGTGCTTTTATAGCGTCAATATCTTCACCCTTAAGCGCTTCCTTAAGTGCTTCTTTTGCAGCTTCAATCTTAGACTTCTCTTCTTCGGAAAGCTTGTCGCCAAATTCGGTAACAGTCTTTTCGGTCTGATAAATCATCTGGTCGGCGTTGTTGCGAACGTCAACGGCCTCGCGACGCTTTTTGTCTTCAGCGGCATATTCTTCAGCTTCTTTAACAGCCTTGTCAATATCTTCTTTAGACATATTTGTGTTAGAGGTAATTGTAATATCGTTTTCTTTTCCGGTACCTAAGTCTTTGGCTGATACGTGCACAATACCGTTTGCATCTATGTCAAAGGTAACTTCAATCTGGGGAATACCGCGAGGAGCGGGAGCAATACCATCGAGGTGGAATACACCAAGAGTTTTGTTATCACGCGCAAATTCGCGTTCGCCCTGTAATACGTGCACTTCAACCGAGGTCTGACCGTCAGCCGCGGTAGAGAAGATTTGGCTCTTCTTTGTAGGAATTGTGGTGTTGCGTTCGATTACTTTTGTTGAAACGCCACCCATTGTTTCGATACCAAGGGATAGGGGAGTAACGTCGAGAAGAAGAAGTCCCTTAACATCGCCGCCTAAAACACCTGCTTGAAGTGAAGCACCAAGCGCTACACATTCGTCAGGGTTAATGCCCTTGAAAGGCTCTTTGCCCATAAAGTTTTTAACTGCTTCTTGAACGGCAGGAATTCTTGAAGAACCACCAACCATAAGCACTTTATTGATTTCGTTTTTATCAAGACCTGAGTCGGCAATAGCTTGACGAACGGGTCCCATTGTAGCTTCAACCAAGTCGGCCGTAAGCTCGTTAAACTTAGCGCGGGTGAGTGTTGTTTCAAAATGCTTAGGACCGGTAGAATCGGCAGTAATAAACGGAAGGTTAATGTCAGCAGTTGTCATACCCGATAAATCAATCTTTGCCTTTTCTGCGGCTTCTTTAACACGCTGCATAGCCATTTTGTCGTTTGACAAGTCGATTCCTTGCTCTGCTTTAAAGGTACTTACAATATAGTCCATAACGCGCTTGTCAAAGTCGTCGCCGCCAAGCTTGTTGTTACCTGCGGTTGCGAGTACTTCTTGAACACCGTCGCCCATTTCGATAATAGATACGTCAAATGTACCGCCGCCAAGGTCATAAACCATAACCTTTTGGTCGTCTTCCTTATCAATGCTATATGCAAGAGCTGCAGCAGTAGGCTCGTTTATAATACGCTTAACCTCAAGACCTGCGATTTTACCTGCGTCTTTTGTAGCCTGACGCTGTGCGTCGGTAAAGTAAGCGGGAACTGTAATAACAGCCTCGGTCACAGTTTGACCCAAATAGCTTTCAGCATCAGCCTTAAGTTTTTGAAGAATAATTGCCGAAACCTCTTGTGGTGTGTATTTTTTCTCATCAATTGTAACGGTGTAGTTTGTACCCATTTCACGCTTGATAGAGCTTATGATTCTTTCGGGGTTGGTAATAGCCTGACGCTTTGCAACCTGACCTACCATTCTTTCGCCTGTTTTTGAAAATGCAACAACACTTGGTGTTGTACGTGCGCCCTCGGCGTTAGCAATAACAACCGGTTCGCCGCCTTCCATAACAGCTACGCAAGAGTTTGTTGTACCTAAGTCAATACCAATAATTTTTCCCATTGTAAAATTCCTCCTAAAATATATATGTTTAGTATTTGTTTATTTATTTAGTTTGCAACCTGTACCATTGCGGCGCGGATTACAGTATCGCCAATTTTATAACCTTTTTGCAAAACCTGAGAAATAACATTTTCGCCAAGTGTTTCATCCTCGATATGCATTACAGCCTCGTGAAAATTTGGGTCAAACTGGTCGCCCACCTTTGCGATTTCTTGAATGCCTAAATTAGAAGCAATTGCCTCAAATTGTTTTACTATCATCTCAATACCTTTTGTATAATCGGCGCTGTCGTGGTCTGCGGCAGAAGCGCGGTCTATATTGTCAAGTATTGGCAATAGCTGTTTAATTAAACCTGCTTTTGCAAATTCAGCAACAGATGCCTTTTCGCGCTCAGTTCGTTTTTTAAAATTATCAAACTCAGCAGCGGTGCGCATAAGCTGGTCGTTTTTTGCTTCTAACTCGGCCTTTAAAGCCTCAAGCTCGCTATCCTTTTTAGATTTCTTTTTTTCTTTTTTTGGTGGTTGCTCGATTTCAGTATCGGGCAGTTTGGTTTCTTCACACATTTTGTAATCCTCCTAAAACGAAAGTTTGACCTTCACTTACCTTCGTTTGTTAATGCTATTATAACCCATTTTTTTTAAAAGTCAATACTTTTTTCAAAAAAAGTTTGACCTTTCCTGACCTTTTACAATTTGTTAATAATTCCGTATCACGCACAATGTAAAAATGGTTTGACTTTAATATATATGAATGCTATAATACAACTAATAATTACATAAGATGGAAGGATCGTTGTTATGAAAAAAGTATTAGCATTAATTTTATGCGCGGCAATGGTGCTTTGCTTTTGCGGTTGTCGCAACAACGCAGAAGAGATATCAAGCGCTGAACCTCAGGTAGAATATGAGCATATAGTTATGGATCAAGACGGCAATGTTATTAGCTCGGTTCCAAGTGCTTCGACCGACGAAAACACCTCAAGTGTTCCGCAAGAAAACGCTTCAAGCAACAATAACAGTTCTACAAGCACTCCAAGCAATACAAGCAGCAAAAACCCCGTTTCAATAGATTACAACACCACCGTAGAGATCGACATTTGCGATGACGTTATTCGCGCTTATTTAGATGCAACCACACCTGAACGTCAATTTTCATGGCTTAAAGAGTATAGCGGCATTAGATATGACCATCAATCCTTTGAGCTTGACTGGCGTCTTGATGCAAGCTCTTCATACACAATTACATTTTCAGAAAAAGCCGATTTTAGTAATCCGTATATTTTAAAAGCAGATTTTACCAATCTTGAAAAAGCAGCGCTTGTACCCGGAAAAACATATTATTGGAAGGCTACGGGTAGCTTTGGCGCAGAGCCTTTGGGCGGCGGTAAAATTCATATAAAGGATGCCCCTGTGCGTTGGGTAAAGATTGACGGCACAGGCAATGTGCGTGATATGGGCGGCTGGAAAGCCGAAAACGGTAAAAAAGTAAAATACGAAATGATTTACCGCGGTCAAAAGCTTGAAGACGTTACCGACGTTGGTTTGGCCGATATTAAAAACTTGGGTCTTAAAACCGAATTGGATTTACGTTACGCAAGTCAAAAATTCCAAAAACCCGGCACAGGTATGAATTATGAGTTTATCGAACACCCGGGTCAGTATGATTCCGTAATAAAAAGTAATGCAGATGTTTTTAAGGCAAGCTATAAGAGGGTGTTTGAGCTTTTGTCAGATAAAAGCAACTATCCTTTCTATGCGCACTGTAACGCAGGTGCTGACCGCACAGGTACGTTTGCGTTTATTGTAAACGGTGTATTGGGCGTATCGTACGAAGATTTAACCCGCGATTTTGAGCTTACGTCATTTTCTTCAAGCGGAAAGCGTTGGCGCGGCAAGGGTGAGGGCAATACTTTTGCAGAACACGATTTGGTTATGCAAGAAGACAGCAGTAACACAGTTGCGTGGGGCAGACTTTATAAAGAGATGATGGAGTACGGAAAGAAAAACGGCTGCACAACCTTGCAACAAAGCATACAACATTGGCTTACAAGCTATATAGGTGTACCACAATCTCAAATAGACGCATTTAAGAGCATAGTGCTTGAATAAATGCGTAATTAAAATATGACTAAGACTCTGCTTTAAAATAAAAAGCAGAGTCTTTAATATTTATGCTTGACTTTTTGCGTTTTATAAAGTAAAATACACAAAGTTAAGGTAAATATTACTTATTACCTCTTCACTATTACTTATTACTTTAAACATGCGGGTGTGGCGGAATTGGCAGACGCGCTAGCCTTAGGAGCTAGTGTCACCGATGTGCAGGTTCAAGTCCTGTCACCCGCACCAAGCAAAAGGTCTGTCTTTTGACAGACCTTTTGTGTTCATTTGCTTTAAGGAGATTTTTATGGCTATTGTAAAATATGTAAAACTTAATGCTGATGCTATTGTACCAACCTATGGTACCGCAAGCTCTGCCGGTGCCGATTTATACACACTTCCCGGTGACGCTATAAAGGTTAAACCGGGTGAAACGGTTATGATACACACGGGTATTGCTATGCAAATACCCGAGGGTACAGCGGCATTTATATTTGCGCGTAGCGGCACTGCTACCAAGCGCGGCTTGGCGCCTGCCAATAAAGTAGGCGTTATTGACAGCGATTATCGCGGCGAGGTTATGGTGCCTATACATAATCATTCCGATAATGTTCAAGAAATAGCGGGTGGTGAACGCATAGCGCAAATGGTAATAATGCCGTATGTAAAAGCCGAGTTTTTTGAAAGTGAAAATTTGGACGATACTGAACGTTCTGACCGTGGATTTGGCTCTACGGGGACAAAATAGTACACATTTTGTACAGAATGACTAATTTTTCACATTTGATTATTGCGATTTTTGAGATTTAACTCAAAAAAAGCATATATTTCATTGACAATTTTTAAAAATTGTATTAAAATATTTACATAAAATTTATTTGGAGGAATAAATTATGAAAACAATGCTAAAAAAAGTCCTTAGCGTTCTTATGGTACTTGCTATCCTTTTAGTACCAATGACCGTTTCGGCAGAATTAGGCGATGACACAGAGCCGTGGCAGCTTCCTGTTGCTATGGGTATGATGGATCGCTTGGCTGTTTACGTAGAGCCTGGCGATACACAATGGGTGCAGGCTGCCGATATGAACGGTACAGTAACTGTAGGCTATGCAACAGGCGAGTATATGCTTATGTATGGCAGAATGCCTGTATATCCTGAAACCGAATCAGGCAACTACACAGCAGAGCTTGTGTTGCAGGGTTATGACATTTTCAGTATCTATAACCCAAGCGAAACCGATGGTGTTACCGTTTATATGACACTTGCAGCAGGTGGTCCTGTTGAAATTCCGGAAGGTACTTGGGATAATCCAAAGGCTATTGAAGCGCTTGGTGCACAAGTAGCAACTGTAGAGGCTGCTTCTGACGGCTATTACTACACTTGGACTGCTCCTGCATACGGCAAGGTAACAGTTACTATGAATGATGCAAGCGGTTGGCAGTATCAAGTTAACAAAACACCTGTTGATGAAGAAGATTATGCCTCATATTATAACGGCGATCTTCACGCAGCAAACGATGATCCTGTAGTTGCTACTGAAGAATTAACAGTATACGCAGGCGAAAAAATTCAGGTTATGGTAAACACCTTTGATGTTGATAATCCTTGGAGTGCTCCTGCAGGTACTGTTAACTGGACATTCGCTTTTGAATCAGTTGCAGCATTTATCGTTGATAATGCAGCCGCAGGTGTTGGTCAAGAATTTGACGTAGCTATTAAGCTTGAAAACAACCCAGGCATCGCTTCATTAAAGCTTGATGTTGCTTATGATGCCGACAAGTTTGAAATTGTTAAAGTAACCGACGGTGATTTTTCTGCAACAAGCGAAAGCGCAGGCGAGGCAGTTGGTAACTACAACTATGGTCCGCTTACTGCAAATCCATTCTCAATTAACTGGGTTGACGCTCTTGCAACCGAAAATGTTACAACAAACGGCACAGTTGCTACTATTACCTTTAAGGTAAAGGATACAGCTGTTTGTGGCGGCGAAAGCCCAATTACTGTTACATATGATGCTGAAAACGTATTTGACAAGGATTTAAACAACGTAACAATTGGTGTTATTGACGGTTCTGTAGCAATCGAACACACACTCGTTTACGTAGATGAAATTCCTGCTACATGTACCGAATCTGGCGTACAGGGCCATGATAAGTGTACAGTTTGCGGCAAGCTCTTTAACTGGGGTTGGGAAGTTTTTGAAGAAGATTTGATTACAGAACCATACCACGACAGATATTTGGTAGACGAAGTTCCCGCTACTGATAGCGAAGACGGTGTAAAAGAGCACTATGAATGCTACGGTTGCGATAAGCTTTGGGTATTTGATATGGAAACATTTGAGTTTGTAGAGGTTACTGCAGCAGATTTAGTTATTCCTGCAACACCTGCCTATACCTCAGGCGATATCAATGATGACGGTAAGGTTAACAACAAAGACCTTGGTGTTTTAATGCAACACCTTAACGATTGGGATGTTACCGTCAATGAATTGGCAGCCGACGTTAATCGCGACGGTAAAGTAAACAATAAAGACTACGGTTTACTTATGCAATACCTCAACGATTGGGCAGTAGAGCTTCTGTAATATAAACCGAATAAAGACCTTGTGTAAAAGCAAGGTCTTTTGCTATTTTTAAATATAGATAGCACAAAAAATGAAACAATTGTAATAAATGCAGTAATAAAGTTGACTTTTGTGTTATTTTGTATTAATATGGTATTATCAAATTTAAAATGAGGTGTTTGAAAGATGAAAACGCAAATCAAAAAACTAATCTCGGTTTTTGCGTGCGTATGCTTGTTGCTTACAGCAATAATCATCCCCGTATCTGCAGAAACCACAGCAACCCTTTCGTTTGCTGATAAGGCAAACCGTACCGAATATAGCACATCTATTCAAGTATGGGAACAAAACGGCATAAAGGTTACCAATCATAAGGGTGCTTCAACTTCTAACGTAGGTGACTACGCTGCTCCTGCACGTTTTTATAAGAGCAGCGAGGTTATTGTTGAATATCCCGGAATGACAAAGCTTGTTATTGAGGCTGTATCAAACTATGCGGCATGGGGTACATCTTTCACAGATGCTAATGCAACCGCTGCAGTTGATGGTACAACAATTACAATTACTTTTGCTACTCCTGTATATTCTTTCACATTTGCAAGTATGTCAGCGCAATCTCGTGCAAATTCTATGACCGTTTACGCAGGTGAAGCAGGCGGCACAATACCTGAAGTTCCTGAAGAACCCGAAGTTCCTGAAGAACCTGAAGAACCTGAAAATCCTGACACTCCTGTTACAAACAGCGCAACCATTACTTTTGATGCCGACAAGGCAAACCGTACCGAATATAGCACATCTATTCAGGTATGGGAACAAAACGGTATAAAGGTTACCAATAATAAGGGCGCTTCAACTTCTAATGTAGGTGACTACGCGGCTCCTGCACGTTTTTATAAGAGCAGCGAGGTTATTGTTGAATATCCAGGCATGACCAAGCTTGTTATTGAGGCAATATCAGGTTATGCTGCATGGAATACATCTTTCACAGATGCTAATGCAACCGCTACAGTTGATGGTACAACAATTACAATTACTTTTGCTACTCCTGTAGATTCTTTCACATTTGCAAGTATGTCAGCACAGTCACGTGCAAATTCTATGACAGTATACGCAGGCGAGGCAGGCGGCGAGACCCCTTCAGAACCTGACCAACCTGTTGAACCACCTGTAGAAGAACCTGAAGTTCTTCCTACCCCCGATGAAACAAATACTTTCACAGTAGAGCAAGCAATCGAATGTGGCTCTTTACAGCAAAACAATGCTTATACAACAGAAAAATATTACGTAACAGGTACAATTACTGTTGTTGCTAACACACAATACGGTAATGTATATATTTCTGATGACGCAGGTAATCAAATCTATGTTTACGGTTTGTATAATGCCGATGGTACTGTTCGTTACGACGGTATGGAGGCAAAGCCTGACGAGGGCGATACTGTTTTACTTTATAGTGTTATAGGCAACTATAATGGTACACCACAGTTAAAGAATGCTTGGATTATCGAGTTTACACCTGGTGATCTTGAGATAGAAGATACCGATCCTGAAGCAGATACCGAACTTACAATCGATGAAGCTATTGCTTTAGGCGCATCAAAACTGTCTAATGTTTATACCGAAGGCAAGTATTATGTAACAGGCGTTATTACCGAAGTTTACCATACACAATACGGTAATATGTACATTGCTGATGATGCAGGTAACAATCTTACCATTTACGGTACATACAACGCAGACGGTACTGTACGTTATGACAGTATGGAAACCAAGCCTGTTGCCGGCGACACCGTTAAGGTTTATGGTATTATTGGTCAATTCAACGGTACTCCTCAAATGAAGAATGGTTGGATTGTAGAGCACACACTCGGCGAAGGCGGTGGCGAAACAACCGATCCGGACGTTCCTACAGATCCTGACGTTCCTTCTGATCCTGATGTTCCTGCAGAACCTGTAGACGGCATTACTTTAACCGTTGATTCATTGGGTCTTGGTTCACAAAGCTACAGTGACTCTACAGCAACTGTAGGCGGTGTTGGCTTTGAATGGGTACAGTTAGGTAACTATGGCGACGGTATTCAGGTAAGAGATAAAAACGGCAACACATCTACTTTGTGGAACACCACAGCATTTAGTGCTCCTATTAAAGAAATCAAGCTTGTTTATTCTTCTACTAGAGATGTAACATATGCAAATGCTGATGCCGAAATTTTCTCATTCGGTAATGAAGCGGGTACATACACCTACTCAACAAAATTATCAACAGAAGCCGGCGTAAAAGACTACACAATTACACCTGATGCTGAAACCTATACATATTTCCACTTCGAGCACGACCTTGGCTACACAATGTACTGGGATTCTATTACAATTGTTTTAGCTGAAGAGCAGGGTGGCGATACACCGGTAGATCCTGAACCTCCTGTAGTAGATCCAAATGCTCCCGCATTCTATATTGATGACGTTACTGCTGCTGCAGGCGAAACTGTAGAGGTTAAGGTTGCAATTAGAAATAACCCTGGCTTTGTAAGCGCTAAGCTTGCTATCAACTACAACTCTGATGTATTAGAGCTTGTTGACAAAGCAGCAGGTGCAAACTTTGGCGGTATGGCATTTAGCCAGACTCTTGATGCAAAACCATATATTGTTAACTGGGTAGATACTATTAATCCTGACAATACAGCTAACGACACATTTGTTACACTTACCTTCAAGGTTAAAGAGGGTGTTGCTGATGGCGATTATGACATTACAATCACCTATGATCCTGAAGATGTTTACAATTCAAACTTCGATAACGTAGGCTTTGAAACCGAAGCAGGTACAGTATCTGTTGTAAGCTTTGTAAGAGGCGACGCAAACGGTGATGGTAACATCAACAACCGTGACCTTGGCATTTTAATGCAGTATCTTAACGATTGGGGCGTTAACATTAACGTTTCAGCCGCAGATGCTAACGGTGACGGTAGCGTTAACAACAAAGACTACGGTTTACTTATGCAGTACGTTAATAAATGGGACGTAGAATTAGGTTAATTATTATTTATACATAACAACAAAAAAGCACGGGTTACCCGTGCTTTTTTGCTGTTTATTTATTGAAAAACATCATAAAATATGATATAATTCACTTAATATATAGTGAGGTGTCTTATGCAACGTACAAAGCTTATCGATAGAATTTTACCCAATTACACAGGCGGCGAAGAAATTTTTAACATGGTAACCCACATTGTAGGTGGGGGATTCGGCGTAGTGTACTTGGTGCTATGCGTAGTTTTTGCCGCGTTAAAGGGCAATGTGTGGGGTGTGGTATCATCGGCTATTTACGGCGCCTCTGTTATTGCGCTATTTACAATGTCAAGTGTATATCACGGCTTAAAGCCCGTTATGGCAAAAAAGGTAATGCAGGTGCTTGACCACTGTACCATTTATTTTATGATTGCAGGTACGTACACTCCGCTTATGCTGTCACTTTTGCGAAAAACACATCCTGTTATTGCTTGGGTTATATTTGGCGTTGTTTGGGGTATTGCGGCTCTTGCTACAACACTTACAGCAATCGATCTTAAAAAATACAGTGTTTTTTCTATGATTTGTTACATTGGTATGGGTTGGTGTGTTATTGTAACCATAGTGCCTGTATATAAAGCCCTTACTTTTTGGGGATTTATGTGGTTGCTTATGGGCGGCATAATGTACACCATAGGCGCAGTGCTTTTTGGTATTGGCGCAAAGGTAAGATATATACATTCTGTATTTCATATTTTTGTGGTAATAGCAAGCCTGATGCATTTTATCTGTATTTTCTTTTTTGCTATTTAAATTTAACATTATCCACCGCTTTTTCGTAATATAAAGCGGGGGGTGTTAATGTGTCAAAGCATTATAAAAATCAGCTTTTTATGTTAATAAAGCGATGGCTTTTGCTAATTATTTGCTTAATAGCGTTTTTTATTTTTTGTTTTATAAGTGTAAAACCCTTTGTTTTTACATATGCCAAAAGTGAGGCTGAAACCATAATTTTAAACGCGGCAAATGATGCCGTTTTAAACGTCCTTTCAAAAAACAACATCACATACAGTGATGTGTCAAATGTTTCACGCGACAGCAGTGGACTAATAACAGGTATAGAGATAGACACACAAAAGATAAACTTTTTAAAAAGCGCGCTTTCTAATGAAATTTCGAGTCTGGTAGCGTCTAAAAACAAATATGTTTTAAAAATACCCATAGGCACACTTTTTGGCAACGAATACACTACAGGCTACGGACCTAAAATAAAGTTTAAAATGCAGCTTACCGAAACGGCAATACTTGATTTTGAAAGTCGCTTTCAGTCGGTTGGTATAAATAATGTGCTTCATCAGATAATTATAAAAATAGATGTAAAAGCAAGCGTGTTAATGATGGGATGCACCAAATCGTTTAACGTATCTACAACAGCGCTTGGTTGTCAAACAGTAATTGCAGGCGCTGTGCCCGACGCGTTTACAAATGTTATAGAACAACCAAATAACGATTTAGCAGACGAGGTTTTTAACTTTGCAGGCTTAGGATAAAGGAGAAAAAATATGGATTTTAAAGAAGCTAAAAAAAGAGTGGCTCAGCTTACAAAAGAAATAAGGCATCATAACGAGCTGTATTATAATCAAGACTCGCCCGAGATTTCCGATTTTGAGTATGACGCTTTAACCCGTGAGCTTAAAGCTATCGAAAAAGAATATCCTGAGCTTATAACACCCGATTCCCCTACACAAAAGGTGGGCGGCGCGGCGCAAAGCCTTTTTTCTCCGGTTGCACACGCCGTTAAAATGGAAAGCTTACAAGACGTTTTTAGTATAGAGGAATTGCGCGAGTTTGGCGATAAAATTGATACATCACGAACGGTATTTTCAGTAGAGCCTAAAATTGACGGCCTTTCGGTTTCGCTTGAATACAGCGGCGGTAGATTTGTGCGTGGTTCAACTCGCGGCGACGGTTCGACAGGCGAGGATGTAACTGCGAATCTTATGCAAATAGAGTCGATACCTCATACCATAAATTTTGACGGTGATTTAGAGGTTCGCGGCGAAGTATATATGCCAAAAAAATCATTTTTAAAGCTTGTAGAGCGCCAAGAGCTTTTAGGTGAGGCTCCTGCCAAAAATCCGCGTAATGCGGCGGCAGGCTCACTCAGACAAAAAAACAGCGCAATAACCGCAAGCCGTGGGCTTGACATATTTTTATTTAACATTCAAAGTATTGATGGTAAAGATTTTAATTCGCATATAGATAGCCTTGATTTTTTAAAGAGATTGGGATTTAACGTTTTACCTTTTTATACGAAATGCAATACCATTGATGAAGCAATTGCCGAGGTCGATAAAATTGGCGAAAATCGCGGCAGTTATGAATTTGACATTGACGGTGCGGTTATTAAGGCGGATAATTTAAGCTACCGTGAAGAGCTTGGCAGTACAGCTAAATATCCTCGATGGGCGGTAGCGTTTAAATACCCACCCGAAGAAAAGGAAACAGTGCTTAAAAGCATTGAAATAAACGTGGGCCGCACGGGTGCGCTTACTCCTACGGCTGAGTTTGAGCCTATTCAGCTTGCGGGCACTACCGTTAGCCGTGCGGTACTTCATAATGAAGATTTTATAAACGAAAAGCAAATCGGCATCGGTGATACAATAGTAGTAAGAAAAGCGGGTGAAATTATACCTGAGGTTTTGGCGGTAAGTCGTCATTGTGAGGGCTCGGTTGTATTTAAAATGCCAACACATTGCCCGTCTTGTGGGGCGCTCGTTTCTCGTGCAGAGGGCGAGGCGGTAATTCGTTGCACTAATTCAGATTGCCCCGCACAGTTGTTGCGCAATCTTATACATTTTACGTCGCGCGATGCTATGGATATTGAGGGACTTGGTCCCGCTGTGCTTGAGCAATTAGTTGACGCTGACCTTGTTCACAACATAGTTGACCTTTATACGCTCGATTTTGATAAGGTAATGGCGCTTGACCGTATTGGCGAAAAATCAACACAGAATATGTTTGACGCAATAGAAAAATCAAAGCAAAATGACCTTTCAAGGCTTATTACTGCTTTGGGTATTCGTCATATTGGTACTAAGGCGGCAAAGCTGCTTTCGGAGAGATTTCTCGATATAGATGCAATTATGTCTGCTTCGACAGAGCAGCTACTGTCAATAGAAGGCTTTGGTGAAATTCTTGCTAACTCTGCAGTCGAATATTTTGCGATTGAAGATAATCGCAATATGATTCACCGACTTAAAGAACTGGGTGTAAATACTGTGTCGACTAAGTCTGTAGCAGGAGATAAATTTGCCGGTATGACCTTTGTGCTTACAGGCACGCTGCCCACATACACACGAAGTGCCGCCGCAGAAATAATAGAGTCTCTTGGCGGTAAGGTATCGGGCTCGGTTTCTAAAAAAACCACATATGTTCTTGCAGGCGAAGAGGCCGGTAGCAAGCTTGATAAAGCCAATGCTTTGGGCGTTACGGTAATTGATGAGGAAGAGTTTAACAAAATGATTTCTTAAATTTAAAATATTCTCTTGACATTCTATGTTTACTTGTAGTATAATGGCTTTTGTAAGTTTATACCCCTGCACTATTGCGGAGGGAGGGAATGTTAATGAGTCAGGTAAAAGTAAAAGAAAACGAATCACTCGATAACGCACTTCGTCGTTTTAAGCGTCAAACAGCTAAGGATGGCGTTATTCAAGAAGTTCGCAAGAGAGAGCACTATGAAAAGCCCTCTGTAAAGCGTAAGAAAAAGTCGGAAGCTGCTCGTAAGAGAAAGTTCCGCTAATTTACGGCATTAAAAGGCGATTAGGGGAACACCCTTATCGCCTTTTTAATTTTTAATAAGGTGGTCAAAGATGCTACTAAAACCCGATATCAAGCTTCGCGGTATAACCGATATTACCGTTGAGCTTTTAAATAAAAATAATATTAAAGCTTTGCTTTTAGATGTGGATAATACTATGTCTACACATCACGGTACAGTGCTGACCGACGGATTAATGGAATGGATTGCAAAAATGCAGCAAAGCGGCATTAAACTTATGGTGCTGTCAAACTCAAAGCGTTTTAGAATAGAGCCATTTGCCGCTCGTATAGGCTTGCCGTTTATTAGCCTTGGCTGCAAGCCGTTACCTATGGGCTTTTTGCGCGGTGTAAGGGCTCTTGGCGAAAAGCGTAAAAATGTTGCCATAGTTGGCGACCAGATTTTTACCGATGTCTTGGGCGGTAATGCTACAGGGGTAAAAACAATTTTGTTAACACCCATAAAACTTGAAGACGGATGGTCTTTTAAAGTAAGACGAAAACTAGAAAAGAAACTTTATAAAAAATATAATCTAATAGATGAGGTATAATTATGTCAGCAAAGTTTGGTCCTGCGGGAAATTCAAACAGTTTTTTTGAAATGGGCTATAAGGGCAGTTTGCATATACCCGAATATGTGCAGCGTATGGGACTTGACACCTTTGAGTATCAATGTGGTCGCGGTGTAAATATTGGTGAAGATAAGGCAAAACAGCTCGGTGCTTTAGCCGCAGAAAAAAATATAACACTGTCACTTCACGCACCATATTATATCTCAATGTCATCGGTTGAAGAAAAAAAGCGTCTTAACTCTATAAATTATATTATGTCTTCGGCTCAAGCAGTTGATTATATGGGTGGCAATCGTATTGTAGTACACACAGGCTCTTGTAGTAAAATAAGCCGTGAAACCGCATTAGAGCTTGCTATTGACACTATGAAAAAGGCTATAGCAGCACTCAACGAAGCAAATCTTGGACATATTCATATATGCCCTGAAACTATGGGTAAGGTTAATCAGCTTGGTACGTTAAATGAAGTGATAGAGCTTTGCAAAATCGATGAAAGTCTTATTC
>JAZSKN010000027.1:0-13532 GCA_045534895.1 Acutalibacteraceae bacterium | reverse complement strand
GCAGCACTTGCACCCGTTTCTTTTGTTATTTTTGTATAGCTTATACCTTTTTTTAACATTTTTGCAACTGATAATCTTTGAGAAATATCCAATGCTTCTTTAATTGTGCAAATATCCTCTAAAAAGGCGTAACATTCTTCCTTAGTTTCAAGCGATAACAGCGCTTCACATAATTCGTCGGTGCTGTTGTTATGCCAATTACTCATAGTGTTTCTCCTTTTAATTTCACTTTAGTGTGCTAATGTATTAATGTGTTGAATTATACTACTTATAGTTAACTATGTCAAGCAAAAATTAAAATTTAATTATATTATTGAATTAATAAGTCAAACATTGTATAATATAATCAAGTTAAATGTAAATACTAAAAAAAGGGTTGTGATAAAATGGTTATTACAAACGATATTAAATACGTAGGTGTTAATGACAAAAAAATAGATCTTTTTGAAGGGCAATATATTGTTCCAAACGGTATATCTTATAACTCATACGTTATACTTGATAACAAAATTGCTGTTATGGATACGGTGGACGCCGCATTTACACATGAATGGCTTGATAATATTCAAAATGTTTTAGGCAACAAAGCACCTCATTATCTTATCATTCAGCATATGGAACCTGACCATTCTGCAAACATTATAAACTTTATAAAACGCTACCCTGATGCTACAATAGTTTCATCTGCAAAAGCGTTTAATATGATGAAGCAATTTTTTGGAACCGATTTTACCGATAACCGTATTGTTGTAGGTGAAGGCGATACGCTTGATTTAGGCACGCACAAGCTAAGCTTTGTTACAGCACCTATGGTACACTGGCCCGAAGTAATTGTAACCTATGACAGCACCGACAAGGTTTTGTTTTCGGCTGACGGCTTTGGCAAGTTTGGTACACCCGAAGTGCAAGAAGATTGGGCTTGTGAGGCAAGACGCTACTATATAGGTATTGTAGGTAAATACGGTGCGCAGGTGCAAGCTTTGCTAAAAAAAGCGGCTACACTCCAAATCGAAAAGATTTGTCCTCTTCACGGACCGGTGCTTTCTGAAAATCTTGGTTATTATCTTAATCTTTACAATATTTGGTCTAGCTATCAGGTTGAAGAAGAAGGTATTGTAATTGCCTACACCTCGGTTTACGGCAACACCAAAAAAGCTGTGTACCAGCTTGCCGACAAGCTTCGCGCAAACGGCTGTCCAAAAGTAGTTATAAATGACCTCGCCAGATGTGATATGGCAGAAGCCGTAGAAGATGCATTTAGATACAGTAAGCTTATACTTGCCACCACTACCTATAACGCTGAAATATTTCCCTTTATGCGAGAGTTTATTAATCATCTCACAGAGCGCAATTTTCAAAATCGCACAGTAGCGTTTATAGAAAACGGCAGTTGGGCGCCGCTTGCGGCAAAAGTAATGAAAGAAATGTTTGAAAAAAGTAAGAATATTACCTTTGCTGAAAACACGGTTAAAATAATGTCTGCGCTTAATGAAGAAAGCGGTAAACAGCTTAACGCCCTCGCAGATGAACTTTGTATGGAATACTTGGCTCAACAAGATGCTACTGCAAATAAAAATGACCTTTCTGCACTGTTTAATATTGGCTACGGCCTTTATGTAGTAACTTGTAATGATGGAAAAAAAGATAACGGCCTTATTGTAAATACAGTAACTCAGGTTACCAACACGCCAAATAAGATTGCCGTAACAATAAATAAAGAAAACTATTCGCATCATATTATAAAACAAACCGGAAAAATGAACGTAAACGTACTAAGCACCGACGCTCCTTTTGCTGTGTTTGAAAAATTTGGCTTTACAAGTGGTAGAAATGTTGACAAGTTTGAAGATTGTGAACCGCTTCGTTCGGATAACGGACTTGTTTTCTTACCGCGACACATTAACTCTTTTATGTCGCTTAAGGTTGAACAGTATGTAGACCTTGATACGCACGGTATGTTTATTTGTGAAATCGCTGAAGCGCGTGTGCTTTCAGACAAAGAAACTATGACATACAGTTATTACTTTGAAAACGTTAAACCAAAGCCACAAACCGATGGCGTTAAAGGTTTTGTTTGTAAAATTTGCGGTTATGTTTACGAGGGAGAAACTTTGCCGGAGGATATTGTTTGTCCCCTTTGTAAGCATGGCGCAGCAGATTTTGAAGAAATAAAATAATTATTTGGAGGAAACACATATGAAAAAATACGTATGCAACATTTGCGGTTGGGTTTACGACGAAGCTTTAGGTGATCCCGATAACGGTATTGCAGCAGGTACTGCGTTTGAAGATTTACCCGACGATTTTGTTTGCCCACTATGCGGTGTAGGTAAAGAAGATTTTAGCGAAGAGTAAGACTTATTATTGTTTAAAAAGCGTTGGTAATTCAAGCAATTTGAATTACCAACGCTTTTATATATGCGCGAATATTAAACAAATATTAATTTTTTTGTTTTTTATTGTAAAATTTGTGGTTATATGATATTATTTATACATTAATTTAAAGGAGTTAATTAAATTGTTTTGTAACATAAAGGAACTTACCAAAAAACAAAAAATAATTATTTGCGCATCTGCTGCAGCCGTTGCTGTTATCGCTGCTATTATTACAGTTATTATTTTTGTACATACTGTAAAAAATCCGCCCGAAAATATTTTGGGCACAGATAATTCAACATCTTCTAATAAATATACTTCAAGCCTTAGTCAGTTTGAAAATTCCTCTGATGTTTTTATTCCCGATACCTCAATTACAATTACGCCGGAAGGTAGCAACCAAAAGGTCGATGAAATTGTTGAAGCGGTTGATAAAATAGAACAAACAACACAAAATACTGTGGTTGTTAAAGATAATAGCATTGATGCAAGCAATTTATCTAAAAAACAAGTAAAGTTGGATGTAAAATATGTACCGCAAAATCCCGAACTGCCTACCGGTTGTGAAATAACTGCCCTTACAACCGTTCTTAATTATTATGGTTATAATGTTTCAAAAACCGAAATGGCCGACAATTATCTTGAAAAATCAGTAAATGGATTAGGCGACTTTTGGGAGGTTTTTGTTGGTAATCCTCGTAAAAACGGATTTGGTTGTTATGCGAAGCCTATTGTAAAGGCGGCAAACAAATATCTTGCTACCCAAAACAGTGAATATATGGCATATAACTATAGTGGTGCCGAATTTGAAGATTTACTTAAAACAGTAGAGAGCGGTACCCCTGTAATTATATGGAGCACAATGTATGGCAGAAAAACTCGCGATTTGCTTGAACCGTACTCTACTGCTAAATGGACCGTTGGCGGAAAAACAATTCAATGGATTGCTCCCGAGCACTGTATGGTGCTTATAGGCTATGATATTGATCGCAATATCGCCGTTATGTCTGACCCACAACGAGGAATTGTAGAGTATAATCTTGAAACGGTAAAGGCCCGTTACCTTGCTATACATTCTCAATGTGTTGTTTTGCTCGAACAAACACCAACCATTAGCGGTGTTAAAGACGGTGAAACATATTATACCTCTCAACACGTTGCAATCTCCTCTAACAGCGCGGTTACCGTTACTGTTAATGGTAGAAAGACTACAACATCCTTCCTTATAAGCGGAAACACTGAGAATACATATGTAATTAAAGCTACGGGTGTTAATGGTAAAAGCACCACCTGCACAGTACATACGAAAAATATAAGCAGTTTAGCCGAAGAAATAAACGATCTTAATAAATACACCGTAACAGAAAATGATCTTGAAAGAGTAAATAACCTTAAAGATAAATTATTTAAAATAAGCACTGAGTACGCATCGTCAAGCGAGTCAAAAGCCATTAATGACATTTTAATGATTTGCGACAATTTAATAAATAATATTTCAGAAATTAAGGTCGAATGCGACCGAGTTATTAATTTAGCAAAGCAATACGAAGAAAAATTCCCCACCGTTAGCGATAGTGATACAATTATAGGTTTGTCGGAAGATATTACTGCTTTACTGGCATCAAAAAATCTTACTGAGGACAGACGTAACGTGCTTACAAAACTAAAAGCTAAATGTAATGATTGGCTATCAAGCTTTGCACCAATAGAGCCCGTCGAACCTACCGAATCAATCGAATAGGCTAAAGAATAAAATTTTTAAAATTTTTTAAAAAAAGTCTTGCATTCTTACAAGTTTTGTGTTAATATTGTGTTTGCTATGTGACCGAATAAGTTTGCGGTCGATTCAAAAGGAGGTGCAACCAATGGCAAAATGTGAAATTTGTAGCAAAGAAATTGCTTTTGGTATTAAGGTTTCTCACTCACACAGACGTTCTAACAGAACATGGAAGCCCAATGTTAAAAAGGTAAAGGCTATCGTTGATGGTTCACCCCGTCGCATTAATGTCTGCACTCGTTGCTTACGTTCGGGCAAGGTTACCAGAGCTATCTAATCAATTCTTTGACTTAAAAGTCCCGTGTAAGTTTTACACGGGCTTTTTTCTTTGTATACCGAAAGGAATATCTACCTATTATGATTAAAGCAGTTTTATTTGATCTTGACGGCACTTTAGCCGATTCATTAATTGATTTAGCCGACGGTGTAAATCGCGCAATTGCATCAAAAGGATACCCCACTCACGAGGTTGAAGCATTTAAATACTTTGTGGGTGATGGAATACCCAAAATGATTGAACGCGCGCTACCACCCGAGCATCGCAGTAACGAAGAAGTAAATGAAATTAAAAATATTTTTTTGCCATACTATGCTGTGCACTATGCTGACAACACATATGCATATAACGGTATGCCCGAGCTTGTAAACGCCTTAAAAGAAAACGGCTTCATAGTTGCGGTTGTTACCAACAAGGAGCAGCATATGGCAAACCAGGTTGTAACCTCGCTTTACGGCAATGTTTTTGATCTAATTTTCGGCAAACGCGACGGCATTCCTGCAAAGCCTGACCCTACGGCGGCACTTATGGCAATGAAAGAGCTTGACGTTAAACCCGAGGAATGTGTGTTTTTGGGTGACTCCGGAATGGACGTTGCCACTGCAGTAAACAGTGGTGCGGTACCCGTGGGTGAGCTTTGGGGATTTAGAAAAGAAGACGAACTTCTTGCAAACGGAGCAAAATACATAATCAAAAAACCGGCCGAACTTTTGGATATAATAGAGGAACTAAACAAATGACCGCATCCTATAAATCAACAAAAATTGCCTGCTTTGCAGGATTTGTAGTTCAAGCGATAATAAATAATTTTTTACCGCTGTTATTTATAATTTTCAATACAAGATATAACCTTAATTATGAACAATTAGGTCGACTGCTTTTTATAAACTTTTTTGTTCAACTTATAGTTGACGCTATTACGCCTGCCATTGTAAAACGCATAGGTTATCGTGGTGCGGCAATAGCGTGTCACGGCTTTGCGGCGATAGGTCTATGCTTGCTTGGAATCTTACCTCTTTTGTTCCCAAAGCATATTTATTCATGCGTTATATTAGCAATTATTATCTACGCTGCGGGTAGCGGTATAATAGAAGTGTGTATAAGCCCTATCGTAGAAATGCTACCCGGTGATAAAAAGGGTGCCGATATGGCTTTTTCTCATTCTTTTTACTGTTGGGGACAGGCATTTACCGTTTTGGTATCTACATTGCTAATATTATTATTGGGACAGGATATGTGGCAATTAATACCTATTATATGGGCGATAATTCCACTTATAAATATGTTCAATTTTATGCGTGTACCAATTGTCGAACAACCTGATGAGCCCGTTAGCAAAACTGCTAAAACACTCTTTAAAAACAGAGATTTCTGGATTTTTGCAATTATAATGATTTGCGCGGGCGCTAGTGAAATCACCATGGCAGAATGGGCATCAATTTTTACACAACAGGCTCTTGGAGTTAGTAAAACAACAGGTGACCTTTTGGGTCCGTGTGCATTTGCCGTTTGTATGGGTAGCGGTAGGGTTATATTCGGACTGCTTGACGGAAAATTTGATCCTAAAAAAGCTCTTATTTTAAATAATATACTTTGCGTGCTTTGTTATGTTGGCGTTGCAGTTTTAAATATTCCTGCCCTTTCACTTATCGCTTGTGCGCTTTGCGGATTTAGTGTAAGTCTTTCGTGGCCCGGTACATACTCTATGGCGGCGCGACACTTCCCCACAGGTGGCACGTTAATGTTTAGTCTGCTTGCGCTTTGCGGAGATTTTGGCTGTTCTATCGGCCCGTGGACTATGGGTATTGTTGCAAACAGCACCACTCTTGAAACAGGTTTTTTGGTGTGCGCTATCTTCCCTGCAATTATGGTTATCGCGGCACCATTTTTACGCAAAGAAAAATGTTGAAAAATGTAATAGTATCAGTTACAATATAAATATATAAAATCTACCTTTGAGGTGTAATTATGAAAAGAGAAGACCATTTAAGCTGGGACGAATATTTTATGGGTATTGCGGCTCTTTCGGCGCTTCGTAGCAAAGACCCATCAACACAGGTTGGCGCTTGCATTGTAAACCCCGAAAAACGAATACTCTCTATGGGCTATAACGGTATGCCTCACCACTGCCACGATGATGAATATCCTTGGGATCGCGGTGAGGGTCTTGACTCTAAATACCTTTATGTTTGCCATGCTGAGCTTAATGCAATACTTAATTGCAACACCTCATCGGTAAAGGGATGTACCGTTTACGTAACTTTGTTCCCTTGCAACGAATGTACAAAGGCAATTATACAGTCGGGCATTAAAGAAATTGTATATATGTGTGATAAATACGCCGATACCGACGGCGTTAAGGCATCAAAGCGTATGTTAAACAGCGCAGGCATTGTTTACAGACAATACATTCCAACTAACAAAGAAGTTAATATTAAACTATAAAATACTAAAACACTAACCGTTCGGTTAGTGTTTTTTATAATTTAGTGGTGAATCACCTAACATTTTTTTAAAAGTATAACCGAAATGCTCAACCGAATTATACCCGCTGGCAAAGGCTATTTCCTTTACTGTAAGGTCAGTGCTGTCAAGCAGATTGCAGGCGTATCTAAGCCGTACGGTATTTAGATAATCCGAGAAAGATATTCCCATCCTTTTTGTAAACTGAACACCAAGATAATTAGGTGTTACGTTGCAGTACTTTGCAAGTATTCTTAATGTTAACGGTTCTCTAAAATTATTTCGTATATATGCTACCGCATTTTGCAAAAGAGATGGTATTACGGTGTTTTCATTTTGCGATGAATTTCTTATAACCGTAATAATAATTTCAGATATTAAATTTTTTATGAGCGTTTCGCTAAAAAGACCGCCGCGTTGTTCTTCTCGTTTTAAAATGCTAAATAGTTTTATAATATGCTGTATCTCATTTTCATCCACAGTGCAACAAAATCGGTTATTACTTAAAAACAAAAAGTCGTTAAGCTCTAACGGTAAAACGTTTTCATTAAACTGCAGTTTTAGTATTTGCATATCCTCTTGTGCCTTTAACTCGTGAAAATCGTAATGTGACATTAAATAAATACTACCTCGACCAAGCATATAGCTTGTATTATTATAAATATGCTCACCTACGCCACTAAGTACTATTTCAAGCTCAAAATAATCGTGCCAGTGGGGGCTAAAATATTCACCCTTATTTATAAATAGCTCTTCAATATAATAATCTTTATTCTTTTGTAGTGACGAATCGTATTTTAATATCTGTTTTGACATAACTACCCCTAAAGTATTGATTTTCTTAATTTTATCATAGAAAATATTATTTTTCAAGATGCACATTTATTGTATAATTGTATCAAAGGAGTTGAGATTATGATAGGCTTTGATATAGGCGGAACCAAATGCGCCGTGAGTATCGGCGAAGAAATTGATGGCGTTATGCATATTTTAGACAAAAAAGTCATACCCACCGACCACAGTATTTCGGGGTATGAAATGATAGACAAAATGTGTGCCTTGGCCGAAGAAATAACCGACGATTTTAGTCGTATTGGTATTAGTTGTGGCGGACCGCTTGACAATAAAAAGGGAATTATAATTTCTCCACCTAACTTACCACGATTTAAAGATATAAAAGTTGTAGATTATTTAAAAGAAAAATACGGTGGCTATGTAAGACTTGAAAACGATGCCGACGCGTGCGCCTTTGCCGAGTGGAAATACGGTGCGGGTAAAGGCACACAGAATATGATTTTCTTAACCTTTGGTACGGGTATGGGTGCAGGGTTAATTTTAGACGGCAAACTTTATTCGGGTACAAACGGTAATGCCGGTGAAATAGGCCACGTTCGTATGCGTGACACGGGCCCCATAGGCTACGGAAAAGAAGGTTCTTTTGAAGGCTTTGCAAGTGGCGGCGGCATTGCCCAAATGGCAAGGACAGCCGCAAAAGAACAATTAGAAAAAGGTATGACTTCACTTTACTGCAAAAGTCTTGACGAATTAAGCACTGTCACCGCGCAATCGGTTGCCGAAGCCGCATACAAGGGTGATAAAACCGCTATTTCGGTATATAAAAAATGTGGTGAGATGTTGGGCTATGGCTTATCAATCTTAATTGATGTGCTAAACCCCGAAAAAATTGTTATTGGCAGTATTTACACACGAAGCCAAGACCTGTTACAAGAAACAATGATAGAGGCACTAAAGCAAGAAGCGCTTGCTCCATCACTCTCGGTAGTAGAAATACTACCTGCCGCTTTAGGTGAAAACCTTGGCGATTATGCCGCTTTATCTTTAGCAGCAGACAACCATTAAGGAGGAAAATATGAAGCAGTTAATCGATTTAAACGGTAAATGGGAGCTGTATATAGCTCCACATAATCAAGTTTGTGGTAAAGATATTGAATTTATTGATTTTTTAAACCCTAAAAAACTACCCAAAGATATAGATTTTATAAAAATTGATGCCCAAGTACCCGGTAACTTTGAACTAGATTTAGAGCGCGCAGGAATACTTCCCGAAATTTTCAATGGCACCAATCCCCTGCTTTGTCAACAGTACGAAAATCGTCACCTTTGGTACGTAAAGGAATTTACACTAGATAAGATACCGGAAGGTGATATTTATCTACGTTTTGATGGTATAGATACATTCGCCCATATTGGTCTAAATAATATATGGGTTGGCGAATGTGATAATATGCTTGTAGAACATGAATATCCCGTTTATGATTTTATGCTTAAAAAAGGCAAAAATCAAATCATTATTCACATTTATCCAACTGTAATAAAAGCACGCGAATATGAAGAAAACGCTTTGGCAGTGGGACTTCCCTATAACGAAGACTCTTTACACGTACGCAAGGCGCCGTATATGTTTGGTTGGGATATTATGCCCCGTACAGTATCGGGCGGACTTTGGCGCGGTGTATCACTTATAGAAAAGCCCCGTCACCGTATAGACGATTTTTATCTTGGCACTGCCAATATGAATTTAAAGCATAAAACCGCGCAGCTTTCGGGGCAAATACGCATACATACCGATGATGATTTGCTTTCAGATTATGAAGCCGTTATAACCGGTGTTTGCGGCGACTCGCATTTTGAGCAGAGTGTTCGTTTTTGGGGCGTAAACCGCAATTTTAGCATAAGCTTTAGCGGCGCTGAATTTTGGTGGCCGCGTGGCGAAGGCAAACAAAACCTTTATGACGTAGAGGTAAAGCTATACCGCAAGGGTCAGCTTTGCGACACCTACAACACTCGTATAGGCATTCGTCTTATCGAGCTTGTTCGCACTTCGGTGGTTGATGATAACGGCAATGGCAAATTTGAGTTTTTAATAAACTGCAAAAAAGTATTTATTATGGGTACCAACTGGGTACCGCTTGACGCATTCCCCTCTCAAAATGAAAAACGTGTTATAAAGGCACTCGAAATGGTAGAAGATATCGGTTGCAATATGATTCGTCTTTGGGGCGGTAATATCTATGAAAGCGATACATTTTACAACTGGTGCGACGAACACGGTATTATGCTGTGGCACGACTTTATTATGGGTTGCGGTTACTATCCACAGTATGAAGAATTTTGCAATAAACTACGCGATGAAGCAATTATTGCCGTAAAGCGCTTGCGTTCACACGCGTCTATCGTGCTTTGGGCGGGTGATAACGAATGTGATGCGTTTTATACCTATGCCGAAAAAAATGCTAAGCGCCTTGACCCAAATCAAAATGTTCTTACCCGTAAGGTTTTACCCGAGGTTTTGCGCGCTTATGACGGCTTTAGACCGTATTTGCCAAGCTCACCCTACATAGACGAAACATCGTTTGCTTTAATTGATAAATGCCGCCCTGCCGAAGATCATCTTTGGGGTCCGCGCAACTACTTTAAGAGTGATTATTATAAAAATGCGACAGCGCTTTTTGCATCCGAAACGGGCTTTCACGGCTGTCCGTCACCCGAGTCACTTAAAAAGTATATAAATGCTGACCATTTGTGGCCCATTATATTACCAACAGGCAGACCCGACCCCGAGTGGATTGTTCACGCGGCAAGTATGGAAACCGATCACATAGGTCACTATGAATACCGCATAGCGCTTATGCTACGACAAGTAGCGGTACTGTTTAGCGATATGCCTGATGGCAACACAGGTCGTGCCACAGCACAAGAATCTTGCGACTATTTTGAGCGTATGAAGGCGCTATTTGGCGACGGAGTACAAGCTATTGACGGCATTGCAAAGGCAAGCCAAATTTTTCAAGCAGAAGCCTTTAAGTTTATGATAGAGCGCTTCCGCATACGAAAAGCCACCCACGGTGGTCTTATTTGGTGGAATCTTTTAGACGGTTGGCCACAAATTTCTGACGCAGTGGTTGACTACTACTTTACAAAAAAACTTGCCTACGATTATATTAAAAATTCACAGCAACCGCTTTGTCTTATGTTTGACGAGCCTGATAAAGAGAATAGACTCAATCTTTTCGCGGCAAACGAAATTCCACAAGATAAAGCATTTAGTTATAAAGTTACCCGCACAAGTGACAATGTGGTTGTTTGCAGTGGCGAAAGCACCGTAGAAGCCAGCGGTATTTTACAGCTTGATGCCGTAACGGTTGACCCCGATAAAAAAGAAATGTTCCTTATTGAGTGGGAATATGACGGTAAAATCCACGCCAACCATTTTGTAAACAATATTCGCGGAATTGACTTTAATACTTATATTGATTTCTTAAACAAAACAAAAATCGGTCATTTTGAGGGGTTTTAATATGGAAACTTTATCCGAACTTATAACAAGATACCCGCCGCTTTCAAGTTGCGAAAGCAAAATAAAAGAGGCTACCGAGCTGCTTATAAAAGCATTTGAAAACGGTAATCGCCTCTATATTTGCGGCAACGGTGGCAGCGCGGCTGATGCCGACCATATTGTAGGCGAGCTTATGAAAGGCTTTCTTAAAAAAAGACCTCTCACAGAAGAGCAGACAGCAGTCTTTGATGACAAACAGTTAGCAGACGGTCTTATGCAGGGCTTACCCGCAATATCACTTCACTCGCAAGCGGCTTTTTTAACTGCTTTTTTAAATGACGAGAACCCGTCGCTACTATATGCGCAGGCGCTATACGCTCTTGGTAAAAAGGATGATATTCTGCTTGCTATTAGCACGTCAGGCAATTCACAAAACGTGGTAAATGCCGCCAAAACGGCGCGCGCCATAGGCTGTAAGGTGATTTCACTTGTTGGCGCAAAAGAGTGTAAGCTTGATTCACTTTCAGATATAATAATTCACGCAAACCATACAGAAACCTACCGCATACAAGAATTGCATCTGCCAATTTATCATTATCTGTGTGCTACAATTGAAGATCACTTTTTTAAAGAATAAAAAATGAGGAGTAGTGTCATACGACACTGCTCCTTAATATTTGGCACGCTGAAAGGGATTCGAACCCCCGACCCTCTGCTTAGAAGGCAGATGCTCTATCCAACTGAGCTATCAGCGCATATCGCCTATCTTGGCAACGCAAGATATTATATCATAAGTTTTTAAAATAATCAAGTATATTTTTTATTTACTTTTAAATAATAAGTAATTATAATAAACTTGAAAGGTTGTGATTATATGTCGGCAAAATATATGACCATAGTTTTCGATGACGGTCCACTCCCCTTTATGTGCGAAATAGTTGATTTGTTTAAGCAATATGGCTTTAAAGCCGGCTTTGCAATAATGGGTGCCAGAATTAACAACGATACCGAATATATGCTTAAATACGCTGTGGACAACGGTTTTCAGCTTGTGGGGCATTCACATACTCACCCCCACCTTGAAACCGTATCGCGTGAGCAAGCAATTAAAGAAATGACCGAACCCGTGACTGATGTTAAAAATCGTATTGGTTACGATATGAACAATTGGGCTAGACTGCCTCACCTTTGCCGCGATGAAGCCGTTTTGCAAATTTGCAAAGAATTAAATTTAATACTACTGGGTCACGGAATGAAATGTGGTAGTGATTGGCTTATAGACGCTACGCCCGAAAATATTATACGCGAAACGCTTGATACCGCCTGTGACGGCGCTATTGCCTGTATGCATGTAAAAGAGCATACTTTTGTGGCTCTTAAAACAATATTACCCGAACTTAAAAAGCAAGGATTTATGCTTGTAAATCCCGACAAATTATTCGAAATAAAAAACAAAACAAAAATACCCTTCGGTGTGCATATACATAACATTAACGATATATAAAATTTTTAAGCACTTGCCTTAAATATGGTAAGTGCTTAATTTTTTTAATTTAAAGAAAAAATTGTAACAATACACAAAAATTACCTTTAATAAATTTCAGATATTTTCATAACATAATATTGCAAACGCAAACAAATTTTGTGTATGTAAGGAGTGAAACACAATGGCTAAAAAGAACGTAGTACCAGAGGCTAAAGAAGCTCTTAACCGTTTTAAGATGGAAGCCGCTAACGAAGTAGGCGTTAATCTTAAGCAGGGTTACAACGGTGACCTCACATCTCGCCAGGCAGGTTCTATCGGCGGTCAGATGGTTAAAAAGATGATTAAAGCTTACGAAGAAGGCAACGTTTAATCATAATTTTTAAGCCGGTGTAAAAATCGGAATATCTATAAATTAAATGATATTTAGTTGGTTTTTTAGATTTTCTGATACTTCACCGTTTAAAGGCTGAAATTTATCTTTAAAAGATAGCTAAAAGGGGAGTCGGCTTTGTCGGTTCCCTTTTTTGCTTAATAAAACTTGTATTTAAAACTGTTGTGTGGTAATATAGACCAGAAGATTTTAATGCTTATCGGGAGTTTTTATTATGACTAAAACTATGCAGAAAAAATATGCCCGTCTTATTGCAAGGGTGGGAGCTAACATAAAAAAAGGTCAGCCCGTACGTATCTATGCTGAGGCTGATCAGCACGAATTTGTGACAATTCTTGTTAACGAGTGCTACAAAGCGGGTGCTTCACGCGTTGAGGTTGATTTTACCTGGCAGAATATTACAAAGCTTAATTACCGTTACAGGTCTTTGGAATCATTGAGTCAGGTTCCCCTTTGGCAAGAAGA
>JAZSKN010000073.1:0-6736 GCA_045534895.1 Acutalibacteraceae bacterium | reverse complement strand
ATTTTTTAACACTGCCGTGTAAAAATTTCGACCGCGGCCACTCCGTAGCCTTCGCTTCATCTGCCACTGGCAGCGCTCGGCAACGTCCCCACTTCGATAACTCTATGTATAATAAGCCGCCGTTTTTGGCGGCTTATTCATTATATTAATTTTTAACTGTATTGTCAAGCGTTTTAAACTTAAAGTTTATAAAGATTAAATTCTTCTATACCGTCTTGAAAATAAATTTTAGAATTTTTGTCAACGTAAATTCTAAAACGCTGTTTTTCTTGCTTGCCTGTTACAATACCTACCATACGTATGCCTTGACAATTATCGACACAAACAATTATATCTTTTTGTTCTAATTGGTTGCCCTTTAAGGTATACAAAATCTCACCGCAATACATACCGCTTTCTTGCAAGTCTAATTGTATGCGTCTTCTTGGCGTATGCTGATAAATTTTTAAATGGTCGGTACAAATTTTTAACTCTACATCAAGAAGATTTTTGTGATACACACACTCATGCGCATCAGACAGTTCGTTAACATTTGTTATTTTGCCTGTTCTAAAAGCGTGTGTTTTAAGTGTAAAGCTTAAAAGAGTTTTAGCACAGCGTTGCAATTCACCAATGGTTAAATAACCGCTTTTTAGTGCTTCTTGCTGGTCGTCCTCACAAAGTGCAGAGTCACCCTTTACCTTATAAATATCATTTTGAGCTTTAACCATTGTGGCAAGGTTTGTGTTTGTGTCGGTACCATTATTAGGGTCATCCATTGTAGTGCCCCAGTCGGTCATAACAAAGCCTGTGTAACCCCAATCATCACGCAAAATGGTTGTAGTAAGGTCATAGTTACCCGATGTATGAATACCGTTAATACGATTATAAGACGTCATTATCGCATTAACCGAACCGCCCTTTACAGCAATTTCAAAAGGCTTTAGGTAAATTTCACGCAATGCGCGTTCGCTAAGCACCTCGTTTTCATCC
The DNA here is from genome assembly GCA_045534895.1 of Acutalibacteraceae bacterium. Lineage (GTDB taxonomy): Bacteria > Bacillota > Clostridia > Oscillospirales > Acutalibacteraceae > UBA737. The sequence goes on along the minus strand of JAZSKN010000073.1, from coordinate 5,764 downwards.
TTGCGGTTAAGTTCCTGTGAATTAACAGCAAAATGCTTAATGGTGGCATAAACGCCGTTTTTAGTTAAATAACTGGATATTTTGTCGGCATAAACACCGGTAATATGTGGGTCTTCCGAAAAATATTCAAAATTTCTACCGCAAAGACCACTGCGGTGAATGTTCATACCGGGGCCTAACAAAACATCAACGTCATAGTGTTTCATCTCTTGTGCAAGGCAATCATATATTTCCTCAAATAGTTCGGGAGCCCACGCAGACGCCAAAAGCGCTCCTACAGGAATGCAGGTAGCCAGTGCGCTGCTTTCCATACGGATACCACTTGGACCATCGCAGGTGGTAACCACCGGTACTCCTTTTTCGCTCCACGATTTCGTAATGCCGGCAAAACAGCTTGCGGTGCCCTGATAGGCTGCCTTTGGGCTTGCAAAGCCCTCGCCGCGAACGATTTCACTAAGCGCCTTTGCATCAAACTGTGCCACAAACTCATCAAGTGTATTTTTACCTGATGCAACATCCTGCAGCATTATGCCTTTATCGCCTGTAATTTCAAGTGGCTGTGGCAAGTTTGCTTTAATGCGTTCTGATAAATCATATTGCTTAAGTGTTGCTTTTTCAAAGTTTATCTGACCGTTCTGATTAATCATACGGTCAAATTCTTCTACGGGTGCTAATGCCTGAACGCACTGCTTTACAAGTCTTGTTACGTCTAAAGTGAAAGCAAAACACTGCTTTGCATCACGAACGTTCTGTCCAACATATATGTTATATTCGCCGCTTTCAAGCACCCAGGCAAAAGCGTGCCCTGTTTTACCCGAGTCATCATAACACGCCATATCACTTATATTAATAGCAATATTAATTTCCTGCGACTCGCCTGCACTCAAAACATCGGTCTTTTTAAAGGCTATAAGCTCACGGGCAGGCTTACCAAGCTTACCCTGTGGCGCACTAAAATACACCTGCACAACGTCCTTGCCGCTATAATCACCAATGTTTTCTACGATGACTGAAATTGTAATGATATCGCCGTCTTTAGCAACACCTGTAACGGTTTGACTAAATTTAGTATAACCAAGGCCAAAACCAAACGGATATAAAACCTTGTCCTTCGCAAAGGTTTCAAAGTAGCGATAGCCTACGTAAATATCTTCTTTATGTATATTTTTTATATCGTCACCAAAGCAATCGTCACAAGGATAATCTTCGGGTGAGGTTGCGATTGTGTCGGTAAGACGACCGCTTGGCGCGGTAACACCCATAAGGGCGTCCACTGTGCCGGCACCGCCCTCTTGACCGCCTTGCCAAATGTATGCCACAGTACCGATATTATACCTTTTGACCCAGCTCATATCCATAATGTTACCGCTATTTAAAAGTACAATAACGTTTTTAAAATGCTGTGATAAAAGGTTTATGGTTTTATCTTCTTCATCAGAAAGATACCAGTTACCGGGAGTCTTTTCATAGTCAAAGCTTTCTCCTACGTTACGGCAGATTACGTAGATTGCCTTATCGCTGCGAGCTGCCGCATTGCGCATCAATTCTTCACTTGGTACAGCATCATTCTGACAAAAACAAGGCTTCCAACCGTCACCTGTGTCATAAGGATTTTGCTCTACAAATCCACGATAAAACTGTGTAACCTTATCATCAAGCGTAACATGATTTTTTATTTCGTCATAAATGTTTGTAACGTATGGGCAATTAACACGTCCACCAGAGCCGCTACCGCTTTTTAAATATTCAAACTGGCCGCGACCAAAAAGAGCCACATTTTCATTTTTTGCAAGTGGAAGTGCCCCATCGTTTTCAAGCAAAACAATACCTTCAGGTATAGCCTTGCGACAAGCAGTAGCAAATTCTTTTGTTGTTATAATTTTTTCATCTACCATAGTATAAACCTCTTTTTACTGCCCTACAAATGCACTCATCGCATTAACCAATGCCGGACTGCGCGTTGCTGATATATTGTTTACAAAAATAACATCTTGTATTTGGCGTTCATCAACAAACTGTCTAAGCGTACCCGGAAATACTTGATTAATATAACGATAGTCAACCACATAAACGTTTTGATAATTTTGAGTTAGATATGCCACCATTGCGTTACCAAAAGATTCTTTAATAACAAGGCACGAAGAACCATCAGTAATTTGCGGGTTGGTTATAATGCCATACGGATGATCGCCACACACAAACGTCAAATATTTGTTTGCCGCGCTAAGCTTGTCACCGTTTGCCACAATATGATAATCCTTACCCTCAGGCATTGTGGCGGGCATAAATGTACGAATAAACTGCGTTTGTAGCGGCTCATATGCCAACACGTAATCGGGCGTATTACCAAGGCTTGCCTTTTGCCCTGATTCAGCATAAAAAGAACCTAAAAATCCGTCGTATTTATACTCTTTAAACGCACTAAGCTCGGCGGGTACAGCACCCTTTGCCGTCATTAATTCGCGATATGCATAATACGCGCCAAGCGACGTCCAGTGATGGTCGGTTCTAAAATAGATATATTCATCATTGTGCGATAAAAGTGTGTCATAAACGTTTATTTTATTAACCGCAGGCGACATTAGCGAATACATATAATCTATCGCCTTTTTTTGATCAGAAGAATTTGTACTGCCGCTAAAGCTTTCTGGCAGGGTTATTGCCATACTTGTTGGTATTATCATATTATAAACTTTACTTTTACCGTCAAGTATTGTCGCCGCTCGATTTACTGCAGCCGAATAATTTTGTGAAACAGCTTGGTTAAAATTATAATACTCATATGCCGCATTATCTATAATAAGCATAGCACCCAACTGCTCTACCGCAGGTAGCTGTGGTTGTGGCTCGGGTGGCGCGGTGGATTCTACCTGTGATGAATCGGTAGTTGCGCTTTGCTCTTGCGAGTTAACCTCGGGTATCTCATCGCCTTGCTGTACTTCACCGTGAACCTGTACCGTATTTATACCAAACGTGTTATTAATCTTTGTGTTAAGCGACACAAATCCATCACGAAGCGGAAACGTGTCTGAAAACCAAAGACCGATTTCATCAAAATAATCTCCCGATGCAAATGATGAAAACGTAAATTTAGGAAATTTTTTAAGCTCACGCTTTTCTACCTCAGAATAACTCTCACGAAACATAGGAAGAATGGCCAATACCGTTGCAGCAATCCAAATTGTAAATACAATACGCACCATATTAATATCTACCACGTGCTGTGAGCGAATGCTTTTAAGCAGCTTCATATTTTCGTCTAAAACGTTGTTTTCGTTTGTCGCAGCTTCACTTTCATCAATAACAGTAATATTTACTGTAGACATATACCGGCCACCCCCTTTTAATTTATTTTTTAAATTTTAGAATTGGAAATACAAAAACGGATTATAACTGTCGCCCACAAGCGCCGCCGTCGAAAGTAATAAGAGTAACAACGGTATCGCAATTCTACCAACGGTATAAAGTATTGATACCGACTTTTTATCCATATGAGTATATCTTATAAGACTACCGATTTTGCGCACAACAGGTGTTGAAACAACTGCGCAAAAAATTAATACAAATATATTAGAGTTTACAATAGCATTTGTTTCAAAATTGGTAAACGCGTTACCGTTTATACCAAACATACCGCGAAGCACTGTAATAATATCATTCATATTCTCAAAGCGGAAAAGTATCCACCCAAAGTAGACGATAACTATTAAATATATGTGAGACACTATGCGGTCTTTTGATAAAATGCGTTGCAAAAATAATTTTTCTATAAAAATAAATACAAAGAAATAAAGTCCCCAAAGCACAAAGTTCCAGCTGGCGCCGTGCCATAGGCCAGTTAAAAACCAAACTGCAAACAAATTTATATAGGTTCTAAATCTACCCTTTCGGTTGCCGCCAAGCGGTATGTACACATAATCGCGAAAGAAACTGCCAAGCGATATGTGCCATCTGCGCCAAAACTCAGTAACCGAGCGTGAAGTATACGGGTAATCAAAATTCTCACGGTAGTGAATACCTATCATTCTGCCCATACCTATAGCCATATCAGAATAGGCCGAAAAATCAAGATATATTTGTAAGCTATACGCCAAAACGCCTATCCACAACGCCAAAACACTACTGTTTTTAAGTGCATCACCATTTGCAAGCAAATTACTTGCAACACTGCCCATAGCATTTGCCAAAATTGCCTTTTTGGCAAGACCAAAGCTAAATCGCCATATACCCTCAGCAATATCTTGCATAACGGCGCGACGCTCGCAAAGCTCGGCGCAAATATCCTTGTATCTTACTATGGGTCCCGCAATACATTGGTGAAACAGGCTAACGTATAAAAGCAGCGTTGCAAAGCTTTTTTGCGCAGGCACGTCGCCGCGATAAACATCTACAACGTAAGATATTAGCTGAAACGTGTAAAACGAAATACCAATAGGTAAAATCATATCAAGCGTTCCAAGGTCTTTGCCCACTAACAGCCCCACGTTTTCAAGCAAAAACGCACCGTATTTAAAAAATCCTAAAAGGCCAAGGTTAACCACCGCCATCATACCAAGGCCTAATTTTGCCTTTGCGCTATGCGGTGTTTGCTTTTCAATATAAAGTGAAATAAGCCAGTCGCACACCGTCATAAAAAGCAACAACAAAACATAAAGCGGCTCGCCCCAAGCATAAAAAATAAGCGAGAATACAAGCATTACAATATTACGCGCTTTAATACTTTTAGCAAAGTAATACACTACTAAATTAAGCGGCAAAAACAAATATAAGAAAAACAAACTTGAAAATACCAATATTCTCACCCCCAAAAAAACTAACTATAAACATAAAATGCAAATTAAAAGCAAAATTTTAACCGCTTTCACACCATTTTAATTTTACTATTTATATGTATGCTTTGTCAACACGAAAAAGCAGAAAAAATAAAGAATTTTTGCACAAAAAGACAGTGTCCAAGCTAAGCACCCGAACACTGTGTTTAAATCTTTTTAATTTTGCGTTTCTAATTTAAAAATATTATATAACGGGCAATTCGTGAATTGCCCCTACAACAAAAAACATTAATTTGCTTCGTAGGGTCGATTCACAAATCGACCGCTTTGCATCCACTCAGATCACACAATAATTTTCAATTGGAATTGTAGTTTTACTTCAACTCCACATCCCATTTGTTAATGTACTGCATTAAAATGCCAACGTCTTTGTTATTAACTTTTCCGTCGCCCGTAACGTCAGCGTAATCTATATTAATATCTACAGGCCAGGTATTTATATACTGAATAAGCCTACCCAAATCCTTGTTGTTTATTTTACCGTCCTCATTTACGTCACCTTTACCAAGAGGTTCACGGTTGGTGTCATCAAATATGATATCATCATCACCAAGGTTATCACCCATTGAATCTCCTGTTAAATGCGGCGTATATATAACACTTTGTGCGGTATTATTGTCACTTGCAAAAACACAGATTGGCATACACGCCAAAACCGTTATCAAAAACACAGATAGCGCCTTTTTCACAATAATACCCCCTATAAAAAATTCTTTTAAGCAATTTTACCATCTTTATGCTACAAATGCAACAAATAAAAACAGCGCCCAAGTTTAACGCACCCGAGCACTGTCTTTAAATCTATTTAATTTTGCGTTATTTAAGCTCTACGTCCCATTTATTGATGTATTGCGCTAAAATGCCGTAGTCTTTATTGTTTATCTTTGTATCGTCATTAACGTCGGCGGCATCAATATTAATTTCAACGCCCC
>JAZSKN010000049.1:0-50383 GCA_045534895.1 Acutalibacteraceae bacterium | reverse complement strand
AAATACAATCTCGCACAAACCTCCCAGCATTGGAGTCAACAATCATCAGGAGGAAAAACAATGAACAAAAATGACTACATCATTCGTTTAGAAAGAAAAGAAGAATACAGAGAAGTTGAAAACCTTGTTAGAGAAGCATTTTGGAATGTTTATCGCCCAGGTTGTTTAGAACATTATGTACTCAATCAATTAAGAAATGACGCTGCCTTTGTTCCAGAACTTGATTTTGTTATGGAGAAGGACGGAAAATTGATTGGACAAAATATGTTTATGAAAGCAACCATTAAAGCAGACGACAGCAGAGATATCCCCATTATGACAATGGGTCCAATCTGTATTACTCCCAAATTAAAACGACAAGGTTATGGTAAAATTCTATTGGAGTATTCTTTAAGGAAAGCGACAGAATTCGGTTGTGGCGCTTTATGCTTTGAGGGTAATATTAATTTCTATGGGAAAAGCGGCTTTACCTTTGCCAAGAACTTTGGTATTCGTTATCATGGTTTGCCCGATGACGCGGATACATCATTCTTTCTGTGCAAAGAATTAATTCCTGGATACCTTGACGGTATAACTGGGGAATATGAACCACCGCAAGGATACCTCGTTAGCGAAGAAGAAGCCGCAGAATTTGACACATCATTTCCCTACAAAGAAAAATTAAAACTCCCAGGACAACTTTTTGACTAAACGAACAAACGGAGCAGTGTGCCATTGATGGTGCGCTGCTCTTGTTCAAATTCCAATTTGTCGGTCGGTTGCATACACTTCTTGGGTTGCATTTCAATGCAACTTTGCAACCCAATGCAACCCGTATCGAAAATTGCGTTTGTTGCCAATTACCGAATTGGACCTTTAGGTTCGGTTCGGTAATTTTTTTGTTTTACAGGACTTGAACCTGAGAAGGTATGACGTTAATAAAAACAGTACAGTGTCGGTTTTTGCAAAAAACGGATTATCAGGTGCTATTTGATTGTCAGTTTGTTATTACTGTTATACATAATTACTATTCTAACTAACACAAAAAGCAACCACCTCTTACAAGGTGGTTGCTTTTTAGTTTTAATCAAATTTATCCATTGGCAATTCTATCTCACCGTCAAATTCGGGAATAGTATCTAAGCCATCATCTTCTGTAGAACTGTTTTCGTTATCGATATTAGACGAATCATTATTGCCCGATGTCATATTAGTAGATTCGTTATCATCAGTAATATCTTCGCTATCAAAAACATCGTCTTCAAGCTCTATGCCTGATGAAAAGTTTTGATTATCATTACTACCGCTTGATGCGTTTAATTGTTCGCCTGACTGTAAAGTTGATGCTGTGCTTGCGTTACCGTCCACCGTCGCATCTTTGCACGCGGAAAATGACAACACCATTATTATGCATAGAAGCAAACATATTATTTTATACATACTATCACCTGCTTTAGTCGCCAAAATTAGAGTCAAACTCATCTTCTTCACCCTGGAAGGGTTGGCTTGTGGTGCCAATATCATTGTTCGACTCGTTTTCTTGAGAACTATTGTTAGTATTGACTTGATTAGATGAATCGTTGTTATCAGACGTAGAATTTTCTAAATCTGAGTCGATGTTTTCTAACGAATTATCGCTCGCATTAGCATCCGATATAACGCTTGAAATATCATCTTCAACCTTGATACCCGACGAAGTAGTTTTATCACCACTTGACTCGTTTGGCTGTGAATGTAATTGTGTGTCCGAATGCACGTTTAACGCTATATCAGACTGTGAAGTTGATGGTGTACTTGCAGTAACACCATCAATATTCACTTTTTTGCAAGCAGTAAATGACAACATTATAATTGCGCATAAAAGTAACGGTATTACTTTATACATACTGTCACCGCTTAATTGTCCCAATAATACGTTGTAAACTCATCATCTTCGCCCGGGAATGGATCAGGACCGGTTGGGCTTGCAGTAATAATGTCAACATTTAAAATTTCAACAATCTCAATTTTTGCCTCTTTAAAGGGGCTGTTATTATGCTTTTTCATATTAACCTGTCCCCCTTCTTAAAGATTTTCGGCCGATTGGCCAAGTCTAAAGAGCGCTAAAGCAAGCTCTGCCATATTAGTGTTTGTGCTGTTTTGCTTTGAATATGCGTATGAGTTAACACTGTAAGTAAGTGTTTGAATTACGTTATCACTTGCATCGCACAGTTCAAACGTATAGGTTGTGTTAAAGTCGGTAACCTTTATATCACCGGTCATATAACCGCCGATATCGCTATTATAAGTAAGCTCGGTTCTTGTGCCACCAAACTCGGTTGCATAAACCTTAACGGCAGTATCCTCGGTCTTTTTGCTAACCTTAACAATAAGTTTGTTGGTAACGTCAAACCAAACCGTTGCAGACTTAAATCCTGCATCACCGGTAGTTGCGCTTAAATCGAACTTATTGTAATATTCTGTTAACTCTTCATCCAATGGTGTGCCAAGACCTACAATGCCATCGGTTGCAAGATTGTCTGTGTTATATTTGGTGTATTTTTGGGCCGCAGCGCCGTAATAGAGCATATCAGTTATAAACTGACATAACTCAGCATTATCTGAATTTGCAGTCAAAAGATTTTGTGCGTTCGTCTTAATGCTATAGTTATCTTTAACATCAATCAACGTGTTTTTGTATAAAATTTCAGCCTTAATTATATCAACCATACGCTGTGGTGAAAGACCGTCGAATGCAAATACATACTGACCGTCAACAACGGTACCTTCTAACGTATCAACAACCGTACCGTCAATGCTAAAGCGCATTATAAGGTCGCCAGCGTTTATATTTGAAATATTTGCTACATCAACATAGTATTTTAACGTAAAGTCAGAGCCTATTGTTACCTGAGCACCTGTAATATCAGCAACATCAAGCTTGTAAAGAGCGATTGGTTGTTGGCTGGTATAAGAACTTGTCTTATAGAAACGGAAACGGTCTTGACCGCTTGTTGCGTTGTAACGCAATATTGCGCCGCCTTCGCCTGTTACGGTGGTATTGCCGTCAGCGTCTATTGCAAAGTTGTTGAAATATGTCTTTGTAGCGTTGCTGAGCAAGCTGTTGGTGTCGCTTTCGCTACCAAAGTATAAACCGCTCTTTGAACGAATTGTATATCCGCCTTCAGTTTTTTCTACTACAAAAGATACTGCAATATTAGAATCGGTTGCGGCGATTTTGCCGTCAGCTATTGTAACGCCCACACCGTTGCTTACAGCGTCAAGCTTATCAGCCATAGCGCCGTTAAATGCGATGCTGCCTGCTTCGTAAACAATAAGATATGTACCGGTCCAATCGGTCTGGTCCTCAGTTACCTTTATAAAGTAGTGATCACCCTCTACTACAGGTGGCTCTGTAACTGTAAACTGTGCATATAGTGTTACGTTTTTAGTTACTGCGTAGGTTGCTTTTGCGGCATATATCTTTGTAGAGTCGGTTTCGTTTTCTTTTTCTGCCCAACCGTCAAAGGTGGTGTATTCGTCTAACTCACCGCTATATTCCGGAAGCTTAATAAATCCGCCGCTGTAGGTAGAGTTGGTTCCAACCTCGGTACCATTTTCAACAAAGGTTACGGTATATGTTGGAAGAGCTTCAAAGTTAATTGTAATTACAACGTTGCTTGTAGGTGTTACAAAGAAGGTATTACCCTCTCTAACCACTGTAGCGGTACCGCTTGCAATGCTGTAGCCTGCAACGGTATAGCCTTCGTTTGGTGTTGCGGAAATGGTTGTGCCGCTAACAATAACTGTACCAAAAGTAGCGTCATTTGCGTTTGCTGTTACTGTATAATCAGGTGTTTCGCCTGCGCTTGTAAAGTAATAGGTAGTCATTGCGGTCGCTGTACGCTTGTAAAGGGTAAGCGCACCGCCTGTGCCGGTTGCATAGCAAGCAAAACCATAAGTGCCGTTATTACGAAGATTGGCATTCACTGATTTTGCCGCATTGCCCTTGTTTACAAATTCGTATGTAGCTGTGCCGCTTGCGGTCCAACGAGCATAATCGTCTATAGTGGTCGCAAACTTACCCTGATTTTTGGTGCCGTTACCTGCCGCATATTTACCGGTTGACTCATTATAGAGTGTATAGTAGCTTCCATCGGCAGTTACTGTCCAGATAAGTGATGCGTCAGGACTTGTGATGCTATCGCTTGTAGCAGTTACTTCGGAATAACCAAAACGATTGCTTGATATGGTAGCTTTCATAGCTTTTCCGCTATAAACTATAAGATAATCGCCCTCGGTAATAGCGCCTGAGTATTTTGTAAACACGTCGCTTTCGCCACTGCCGCCTGCTTGGGTGCGAGAGTAAAGTGCATAGAAAATAACATTGCCTGTAACAGTATAATTGCTACCTGCGTTATAAACGGTAGGCTTGTCTGTGGTTTCACCGTCAATTTCAGTCGCTACCCAACCTACAACTGTGTAATCATCACTTGTAAGGGCTGGAAGTGTTATGCTGTCGCCGCTATAAGCGTTTTGTGTAGAGGTGGTGCTACCCATCTCTTTAAATGTGGCGGTATATTGTGTGCGAGCAGCAAAGTTGATTTGAACCGTTACGTCAGCGTCAGTTTCTACTGTAAAGTTATTGCCGTTTTGTGTAACGGTAGCTGTGCCGCTAATAACCTCGTAACCTACAACCTCATAGCCTTCGTTTGGTGTTGCGATAATGTAGTTACCGCTTAACTCAACGCTACCGTAAGCTGTATTGTTTACGGTTGGTGTTATAACAGCTTCTGTTGTATCACCGCCGTCTGCCGGCTTTTGTGCGGTAAGTGTCATAGACCTAACGCGTGTTGCATTGTTAACGTGGCTAAAGGTGATGGTATCACTTGGGGTTGTCAACTCAAGTGTAATTGTTGTGCCGCTCGAGGTAACCGTTCCAAGACCACTGCTTGTAAGTGAGTTTGCCAAAAGTGTAGTATAGCTTGTGCCTGTAGTTGTAAATACTATCTTGCTTATGGGGTATGTATATTCGGTTACTATTTCGTGACCTTTATACCAACGGGTATGGTCTGAAATAGTTGTGTAGAACGTGCCTGTATATGTGCCTTTGTTTGTTGTAACGGTAACTCCGTTTTCGGACCAAATTTGTGCAGTTGCTCCTGTTTCGATAAAACTGCCGCTGTTGAAGTTAATAGTTGCTTCTACCTCAACAGTTTCCCCACCGCTGCTTACTTCGGAGGTGTCTACAACAGCGTATGTGCTAAAGTGAGAAATTTGAGCAGAAATTGTCGTCTCTGTTTTTTCAAGGGTTTCGAGTGTTTCTACCCCACCGCTTTCGTTAATATAAACGATGTAGGTGTTATCTACGTTATATCCTGTAGGGATGTCAAGTGTTATTGTAAGTGGGGATTCGGGTTGTACTGCTGTGCCGCCGTTGGTAGCAGTGATTTCGTAAATCTTTTTAAATGCCATATCGGCGAGCGCTGTGTTAGCGATATCAAATGAATCGCCCGAGGTTATTACAACTGCTGTAACGACTGTATCTTCAGCAAAAGCGCTTGATGCACCCGAAATTACAATATCTTCAGCATCAACGTATACCTTGTCGCCGTCTTCGCTTGAAGAGCCGGGAACAACGTATGTGATAGAGTCAATCATGCAACGATAGTTTGTGCCCGTAGCAAAGGTTATAGTTTTAGTTGAGGTTGTATCAACCTCAACATCGGTATAAGCACCGTTATCAGATGTTGTTGTTATTGCTTGTGACGCGCCGTTAACACTAACTGTTACAGTTTTTGCTTTGTAACCTGCAACTTTAAAAATAACCTTGGTTACATCGGCAGGTACTGTCATACTAAAGCTACCTGCTGCACTACTGGTACCCATTTTTAAAGCAGAATTACCCTTAGCATCACGTGCGCCTGTATAGAATTTTGTGCCACCTGTTATATTTAAGGTGTAGCCGCTAACGGTTTCGGTGTAGCTTGTTTGGCTGCTACCATCAGAGTGGGTTGCTTCGCCGTTAGCGCCAAGTTCAAATACGATATTCTTACCGCTTGTGCTTGGAGTATCGCCTGTGTTATCGTCGCCGCTACCACTACCTGTGCTACCGTCAACGTCGGCGCCACCTGATGGTGAAGTGTAACCTGTAGGAACCGCCTCATTAAAGAGGTCAAAACCAAGCTCTGGGTAGTCAACAAACACGTTACGAGTGCCTGTAATTGCTTCTACTGCGTCGTTACGGCCAAGCTCCCAAGTGTCAACAGGATCGGCCTCTAACCATTCAAGCAATAGGTCTTGGCTTTCGATAACACCGGCTGTGCCAAAAATACCGGTTGAGTTATAGCTTGAACCTGTGTTGATACATTCCCAACGAACATATTGGTAAAGTATAATACGCGCTACGTCGCCGCGAAGGTCATAAGAACCGATATTAGGATTAAAATATCCAGTGCTTTCGCCGTATGCTTTGTTACTGCGGCTACCGTTTTCGCTTGTAGCTGCAGGGCGAAGCATCATAATGTCGTTTTCGCCGTTACCGGCAAGGTCACCCTTGCTGTTAGGCCAGGTGTGCTCACGATTCCAAGTGTCGCCGCCATCCCAATCGGGACCGATAGCAGTACCCGAATAGAAGGAGGAGATTGTACTTGGACTACCGCCGTTTTGACAGTCGGTATATCTGTACAATTCTCTTGTGCCGTCATAAGAGGTTGGGTTTGTGTGGTTTGATTCCATCAAATTGTGTAGCGCAGTATAAAGCGCGCTTGATGGTACACCGCTTTCGGTGTTGCTGCCGCTTAGAGCCAACAGCTCTGACAAAGCAACGTCATTTTCAGTATAAAACGCTATAGCGTTATCCGAAAGCTCGGTTGCTACCGTGCCTCTTGTGCCCCAGTTGTAAATATAAGTCGCTGCTTGCACCGAAAAGCTGAGCCCAAAAAGCATGCTTACGCACATTACAAGTGACAAAATTACAGCTAAGGATTTTTTCATTGTAATCTTCATTTTGACATCCCCTTATATAAATATTAAAAAATATATAACCAATTTTATAATATCATATTTTATATATAATTGCAATAATCATTTAACACAAATCATACATACAAAAAAAGCTATCTTTTGTCAAAAAAGATAGCTTTTTGAATGTTCTAAATAACTTCATTTGTATGTATATAGGTTATTTCTTGTTCAATGTTTATAAGTGGCGCTGTGTTTTCAGGCTCATTACATAAAAGTTCTGTCTCAGCTTCAAGAGAATTGGTCTGATCGAGCTTTTGTGTTCCCATTTTTTCGGTTTCAGCAGAAGCGTTACTTAGAGTAGCCGTATTATCTACTACCTTGTCTAAAGCTGATGTAACCTCTTGGATTTTCGCATCATAAGCTTTAGATTTTTTCATAAGAACAACCAATAAAACTAAAATTATGACAATAGCTGCCAATACTGCGCCGCCTATAATAACATAATTAGAGATTTCTTTAGGCATTGTATTACCTCCTAAATGCTACGATATATATATACTTAACAAGTTTTAATCATTAAAACAGAAATATTATCTCTTTCTTCACGCGACTTGTTAAGTTCAATTAATTCGGTTGCGTGTTTGCTCATTGCATCACTATCTTGCAAAACCTGTGGATTTAGCTTATCGTAGATTTCTTGGGGTGTTATTTCATGACGAAAACCGTCAGAACACATCATATACACAGCATTTTCTTTTACGTCATCGCAAAACATATCAGGATTAACCACCGATGATGCACCAACACACTGCAAAAGAACACTTCTTCTTTCATCAGTTTCGGCTTGTTCGGCAGTTATATGGCCTAAATCGACCTCACGCTCTACAAAAGTTTGATCCTTGGTAATTTGTTTTAAATCTTCGGTTAACTCATAAGCGCGAGAATCACCAACATTCATAACACAATAACGTGTTTGTGTTAAAAGCATCACAACAGCGGTTGTGCCCATTCTAACACCGTGATGTGTACCATAGGCACCAATAATATGATTTTGTTCACGAAGAATTTGTGTCCACTGCTCTTTTAATTTTTCTTCATCTATAGGAGCTTTGCAAAGCAGTGGTAAATCCTTGGCGATCCATTTATCAAACGCCCTAATAACCGAAGCGCTTGCAACTTCTCCCTTAGAAAGACCTCCCATACCGTCACAAAGAATGCCAAACGCCATATTGCCTTGTGGGGTATTTATGATTTTTACAGAAAGGCTGTCTTGATTGGTGGATTTTGCAATGCCAATATCGGTATTTGCTGATATAATAAAATTCACTGCTTTACCTCCTTTAATTAAACATATATAAGCAATAAATCAATAAAGTTTAAAGTCAAACTCTTCGTTGCCGAGACGGATTTTATCTCCGTGGTTAATTTGTGTTTCAACGCCACTTTGTATCATAGTACCGTTAACATAAGTATGGTTAGTAGAGTTTGCATCCACTACAAAATACTGACCGTCACGAGATATGATATTTGCGTGACTGCGGCTAATTGCAGGGTTGTCACTAATGCAATAATCAGCATAACTGCGCTCTTTACCCATTTTAAAGAAAGGAACGTTAATGTTGATTCTTTCGTTAGTTTTAACTCTTGTAAGGTATGGTAGTTGTGGTGGTGGATCAACTGTAGCACCTAAAACTGTGGTCTCACCGCCGGATGCTGTGGGTCCACCTAGAACTGTTGTATCGCCAAAACTCATAGGCTTACTTGGTGGAGCAACGGGAGTTGCAGGTTGCGCAACAGGTGCTACCGGCATTGGAGCTACGGGCTGTGGAATTGGTTGAGCAACGGGCGCAGGTGCGGCCTGACCGGGTATAGCAAACCTACCGGGCGCTGCTTTAGGTTGTACGGGAGCTACCGGTTTTTGAGGCATTGGTACCGGAGCCGGCGCAGGTTGACCGGGAATAGCAAATCCACCGGGCGCCGCTTTAGGCTGTACGGGAGCCGCTGACTTTTGTGGCATTGGCACTGGTGCTGCTTTACCGGGAACCGCAAATCCACCGGGAGCTGCTTTAGGTTGTACGGGAGCTGCCGGCTTTTGTGGCATTGGTGTAGGTGCCGGAGCCGCTTGACCTGGCACTGCAAATCCACCGGGTGCTGCTTTGGGTTGCATTGGAGCTGCCGGCTTTTGTGGCATTGGAACATGATTTGCATTCTTTTCAGCCGCTTTTTGTGCTTTATATGCCGCTGCATTTTCTTTATTATAGTGCATTAATAAATCAAACATTGAAATTTTCTTTTGATTCTCCACAGGGGCCGGTGTGGGCATCGGTGCAGGTGCTACCTGAGGTGGTGCAACAGGTGTGGCCGAAGTTTGTGATTGCGGTATTGGCGCTACCGTGGCTTTGTTATTTGCTACTACCGGTGCGGGAGCCACAGGCGCTACAGGTACAGTAGGTGCAGCAGTTGGAGTTGCGGGTGCAACAGGGGCAGGTGTGGGTTGTGGCTTTTCTACAATAGGTTGTGAAGCCTCCACCACGGGAGCTGCACCAGATTTTTTAATATCAAACAATACATCCTTGAATTCTGTTAAAGAGAAATTAGGAGTGCTGTTAAGATAGGTCATAATTTTAGCAACATAATCACAGTTTTCGGTCTGGTCAAACTGAACGCTGAACATTATGTTTTTAAAAAATGCGCTTAAATCTACAGCTTTATTTTCTATCTCAACTACAGGTACGCAAATCAAAACAGTCTCACATGTTGAAACGTCTGCAAATATATAATCCAAATCCATAATAATTGAATTAGAATCAATCATATATTCCTCTGCCGAAAGCATTGCGTCAACAATACCTTTAAACACGCCTATTAAACGCTTTTGATTTACGGGACCTGAAAAGAACTGACTTACGGGAACGTGCGCAGATACATTGTATTTTATAAATTTACTTGCATCCATCTGTGTGTAAACAGCCTGTGCAATTCCCGGAATTTTATTGTTTGTAAGCATACCAAGACTCATTGAGTCTACGCTATCTTGTGCACCAACAGCATAAACCAAAAATGTATTCGAGCCCTGATTTTCAAATGTAAAGTTCATAGTAAGACAACCTTTCTGAAATTAATGATTATACTTATAAAAACTGCGTAGAAACCAAAAATTGTTATCCTTTAAGACAAATGCGGTACCATTTGAATTAAAAGCAGTACAATCTAAAAATTCGTAATCATAAACAATCTCATTAGATGTGTTTATGTATCCCCATTTATCAGTTAAACAAACAGGCGCCAATCCCATTGAGAAAGATTGTGCATCTTTATAAATTGGTTCGATAATAATTTTGCCGCTATGATCAACAAATCCCCATAGTGAACCTTGCTTAATGGCTGCACTTGTATCATCAACAAAGAGTTTCGCATCTTCAAATTGTTCTTTACCAACTTGTTTCCCACTACTGTCGATCATAATATAATTTTCTCCGGTAGCGACAAAAATTCTATCTTTGGCACAACACACACCTCTATCATCAACAATAATGTTATCGTACATTTTATTCGATATCTTTTTGCCCTCGGTGTTAATCAAAAACCAACTCTCGCCTTCTTTGACCGCTGCTACACCATTGTTAAAAGCACCTGCGAAATCATATTTTCCAAAAATCTTTTTAAAACTAATATTGTAATATGCATATTTTCCATCAACACAAATAGGAAGCAAATCATTATTATATAAGCCGATATCAGTAATTTTACCTTTGATTTGTTCGCTAACATTGTATGTCGGCAAACCTGTCGAGTCCAATAAATACCATTCATCTTTTTTAGATGCAGCAAAGAAGCCGTTTGCCAAATATCCAATGAAATCATATTCTTGCGAAGCTATCTTTTTGTTTTTGGTGCTTATCATTCCCCAGTTGTTTTTTCCTTTAACGGGTATTGCACCTGAACTTGCTTGTTTTAATTCTTTGTATGATGTTATTTTATCAAAAAAGGCATATTCAATTTCTTTGCGGTATTTTTCAACCTTATCAGATTTTAATTTTCTTCCATCAAAAGCATCTAATAACTCGAACGCATCAGTATAACTTTCATATTTTATATAACTTTTAAGGCTTCGCTCATATCCCGCCGCATTTTTTGGGAAATTATTTACTGTCTTTTCGCACCATGCAATACATTCATCTTCAAAACCGGCATCAAAATACATGTCGATAACGTTCAAATAATATTTGATGTCATCGTCAACATTTATTACTTCATAATAAGTCGATACTGCCTGCTCATATAATTTTTGAGCCTTATATGTTTCGGCCTTTTTAACTAAAGAATTCAATTCGTTAACTGATTTCACTGCAGATGATATCATTGAATATATTGAAAGAGCCATAAACACAATCAAAGCAAGCGGAACCAGTTTTCTATAATTTTTCATAACTTATACCCCCGATAAAATAAAACTCAAAAAAACACCGACCAAGACAAATGGTGCAAATGGAATAACATCTTTTTTATCCTTTTTCTTTGTTATCAATAATACGACCGATACAAAAAAAGTAACAATCATCGACGCAAAAAGAGAATAACAAATACCTTCTATTCCAAGAAACAGAGCTAAAACGAACATTAATTTAACGTCGCCCATACCCATGCCGCCTTTTGATACAAGTGCACAAAGTATTCCTATTATAAGAGCTGCTATTGCAGCAACGCCATCGTTTACCAATATCCATTTAATATTTTTGAAAGAAAAAATAAACTCTGAAACAAGCACAGGCACTCTTAAAATCAAACCACATATAAGTATTTTGTTAGGTATGCGCAATTCATTATAATCAGTAACTGCAATTGGCCACATTAACGAAAGCACAATTAATCTTTTTAAAATAAATATGAACTCGTGTTTATAGAAAAACTTTAACATTATCATTATAATAATCAAAGTTATTGGTATTGCTAAAAATAATGCTATTTTTTTCTTACCTTTTGGAACTAATCCTTTTATATTTATTACATTATCAACAAATAAAGTACTTCTGCTAAAAAAAACATAATCACATAAAGTAGCACCTATAACAAGCGCAGTTAGTATAATTATCTCAATCATATAACCTAATCTTCCCCAATCCATGCTCTTGTTTTAGCACAAAGTTCATAGTTAAATTCCATATCAATATTCAAAAGCTTTACCACTTTTACCTTATACCTTACATCAATAATAATCAGGTCTTCTTCACCATTGGCAAAAACTCTCGTTTTGCGAAAAGAGAGTCCACTCAAACCATCTTCGATACCTAACTGGCGAAGATACTTATCTGGATTGCTTCCAAAATGTTTTTTCATCAATCCCTTCGCCATAGCACCAACAGCTTGTCCCTTAATTTCTTCTACACCGGCATTAAGTGTATAATACAGAAAACTTTCGGCGTTATCAGGACTTGAAACAATATCCATTGCTGTATCGGTTATACCACCAATGGCATCATAGAACGTTTCAACTTCTGATAAATTATCACTCAAAACGGATTCAGCAGCGCCGCCTTGCCCTGCAAGGTCGGCTTGTGCATCGTTTAAACCTGTTAAATCATAAATATATGAATATTGCGAAATTTCTTTAGCTACTGAATTTAACGCAGAACTAATACGCGATTGCGCCAAACTGACATGAAACATTGTATAAACGGTTAAGATAGCAAACATAAATAAAACTACTGATAATGTTGCTTCTATTATAACCGCACCACGTTCTGATTTCATTTTCATTGGTTTTTCCTCAAGATTCCTTAAATGTTATTTTATTATCGTTGGCATATTGTTCAGCAACAGAACCTTTAGAGCCATATATAGTTAGATCATCAATTTGATTAAAAACCCTAATACCAATTTCAACTACAGAATTAGGAATTTGTATTTTTTTAATACTTTTGCATGTTTCAAAAGCTTTCTTTTCTATAATCTTTACGCCTTCTTCAATTGTTACATTTTTTAATTCCTTGCAACTAGCAAAAGCTTGTGCTCCAATTATTTCGACACTGCCCGGTATAGAGATGCTCCTTAACGGGCACAAGCAAAATGCACCCGCGCCGAGTTTTTTTAGATTTTTATTAAGCGTGATTTGTTCTAAGGATGAACAATTCAAAAATGCGTTATCATCTATGCTGTCTAAATTATCATTTAATTTTACTTTTGACAAGGCAAAGCAACCTTCAAAAGCTTTTTGACCTATTTCTACAACAGATTTGCCAAATTCAACTTCAACAAGAGATGTACAGAAATAAAACGCCGAATCGCCAATAAGTTTCAGTGTGTCTGGCAATTTCACACCAACAATAGATACATCCGCAAAGGTTCCGGCCCTTATTTCTACAACATCTAAACCTGCAATTTTATCGGGTATTATTATTGCAGTATCTTCACCACTGTATAAAGTTATGGCAACTCCACCGTCCACCGTCTCATAAGAAAACTTGTCCTCAGATACCAAAACATATTTACCCACATCAACTTTGCTTGAGTTTTGTGCTATTTCTTCCACCTTTTCTTCAGCATCGTCTATTTGAGTTTTAATATCATTTTCACTATCGTTTTTACCATCGCATGCTGTGCACAAACACAAAATTATTGTAATAGAAATAACAATACTTATTATACGTAACAATGTTTTTTTCACAACAATTCCTCCCGACGTTAATATCCATTTGTTATGGTAATATTGGTTGTTCTCCAAGCTTTTTCGGTTGTAACGTCACCTAAATTATCCACAGCTAAGAGTCTTGACCACATTGGCTCCATGATTACCTTAGCATTTAATGTATAATACATATTTGCTTTTGATAAAGCATACGAACCATCACCAGAAACCAATGACATGTTCATTTGAATAATATCACCCGTTCTAAGATAAATATCGTTTTCTTTATCACCAATAAGCTTTATAAATAAAAAGATTTTTATATAATCACTATATTGCAAAGCAATCTTATCACCGACGTCCAATGCCGAAGCACTCTCACTTTTAAAAACGTTTTCGTAATTACACACCAAGTCATCCTCTCCCTTAACGAGGACAACCGGTAAACCTGTTTTTAAATAAGCAAGGTCGATTCCCGCCTCGGCCGCAGTAACAGCTAAGCAAATCATCGTTTTTGTAAAGGGTGCTGGAATATACGCAAGCGCTTGCAATACATCGGCAATTGATACCACCAACGGATCATTATAATAAGCTTTAAACACTGCCGCAACATCCATTGCATATCGTAATAAATAAATTTGTGAATATCCTAATGCTTTATTGGCAGCATTAGATTTATTACCATAAAGAATATATTCTACTTCAGCACCGTATGCCCAGTTGTTGCTTGCATTACGATAGTTAAGGGTCAATGTTCTACTATCGTCGTGTTTGTTCCACACGCCACGATTTGTATCATTTTTTACTATTTCATATTGTGATATTGCCCCTGGAATGGTATTAGCACTCTCTTTTTCGCTATCAGTAAGCAAACTGTAATAACCTTCGTTTTCGAATGTATCATATGTAAACATATTCATTATATAGTCAACCGTAAACAAATCATCGCGTACGCTTGCTACTGCGCTACCGAAAGTATCAGAAAAATTAGAGAATATTCCACTAGCAAAATCTGCCGCATTAGCAATTTTATCTGCTAAACTAACTTCTTCTGTCTCAAAAGTGGTGTTACTTGACGGCAACGCAGCGCCACTATATTCACTTACATTTTTTCCGCTGATATTCTCGGTTGTATCGACAGTAGCATTTTCAGATTTATCCTCAATATCTCCATCAGCTTTATCGGCAGATTCTTCCGAATTAACATCATAACTAAATCCAGTATCACTTGCTGATATTGATTGACCGCTTGGCGAATTTGAAAATGTTTTGTACAACCATTTATAAAGTTCCAATTCTGTTTGGGTAAGACTTGGGTTGTACGGATCAGATATAACATATTCACCGCCTGCGTCATTATCAAATTCTGCCGTAGAACCCTCGTGTATAATTATACGAGTTAATTGTTTTTCAATAGTAAAACTAAATGTCTCGCTAACATATGAATTTAACGAATTATTGTTCACTACAATTTTATTCGCGTTCAAACCCGAAGCGGCTCTAAATTTTGTATATCCTGTTATATCTATAACCTTGGTACTTTTGTATTTAATACCCTCAATATCATCGCTTAAGGTGGTACATACTGTTTTGATATTACTTAATCTATCTACTAACGCATCCACCGAATCCTCTGAAAACTTTTCGATGCCGGTCTCTTTTAGTTTATCAATTTCTTCAATATCACTATTAGCAAGTTCATTACCTGCAAGCTCCGGAACACGCGCTGCCTCATCCCACACTTCAAAAGCCTCTTTATAGGCTTTTAGTTTTGATTTTAAATCAGCCGTCTCGTCTTTAGCTTTTTTTAGAAGATCTGCTGCAGCATTAAAATCGTCTCTATATTGTTTCAATTTGCCATTTAAAGTATAAATGTTATTAACAGTTGTTAATTCGATCTTGCTTTTTGCACCAGAATTATTGAGCGATGTTACCTGAGAATTAACATTTTTAAACGCAGAACAACCTCCTCCAGTTACCTCACCCTGTGCGCCATCTGTATACGAATTCCACAAAGCATCATAAACCTGTTGTAAAGAAAGTTGATTTAAAGCATTTGTTGAAGGAAAAGTTACGTATGAATTTGACGGTTTTAACATCAGAGCTTTCATCGCATCAGTCGCAGGATGATCTACTGCATTTTTTAACTTATTGGCCGCCTTCCATAAATTTTGTGAAGCAGTTGCATACTCTGACATTTTTGATGAACATTTATTGGTTAATTGAACCCAATATTGAACATCGTAATCCGTTGATTTTTTACTGCCAAGATTATTCCATGCGGATGTTAAACTTTGCCTTTTGTTCTTGTAGTTTGACAATGCTGAATTAAAACTATTAAGCAATTCTTTAATTTTATCGGCAGAGGCAGTATTGTCAGTTGAATAAGTATTAACCGAACTCTGTGAACTTATGCTCACATTACCCATTAAGTTGCTCTTTAAAGTTCCAGTAGTGTCGTGAGTATTATGTAAATTTTTAACCATTTTCTCATGAGCAGTTTTATAATCAGCCTCTATTTTACAGTTGCCGTTTGAATCGACAATCAAGCTGGAAAAGCCATTCCAAAAAGCATCACTTGTTAACTTGTTACCATCGTGAGCCTTGAAATCTTCATACTTTTTTATAGCCTTATACGCTTGTTGTGCTTGCTTCATTAATTTTTTTTCAGCTTCATAGAAATCTTGTTTTGCATCAACCAAATTTGCCTCCGCAGAGGAATCTTTTACACCCTCTGTAGCATCAGAATTGCTAATATCCTCAAAAAGTGACGCAACACCATTTATTGGCGAACGATATTTCATGAATTCTACAATATTCTTTTTTACAAGCGCGGGATTATTTAAAGCACCATTGGTTGCAGGAGTTATTGATACGTCGCCATCTACTGAAAGTAGCAACGAATCACTTATATCTTCATCGCCAACAAAAGCATCGACTATACCGTCAACAAACTCTTCTGCCTGATTTGTATCTACGCCTGCAGAAATCATAGAAGATTTAAAAAACTCTTTAGATATAGATAAAACGTCATCCATATTCTGTGCAGAAGCTATCATTCCATAATAATCTTTGAGGTCTTTGTCGTATTTAGACAGCACTGTGTTTAGGGCTAAATCAGCCGAAGATGATATTACGCCAGATGATAATTTTGTGCGCCCCAAATCTACAAATAGACCTGCCATAGTCATTACCGGAATTAATATAATAATTAAAAATATAGAAACTGCACCTTTGGTTTGATTAATAAAACGATTCATTTATATTCTCCTCGCACTATTTAAACTTGCTTACAAATTCGTTTATTTTATCTGTCCATCCAAGTTCTTCACTATAATCAAGAACCATATCAATATTTCGAATAAATTCGGCAGAGTCGGTTGCTGCAGTAGCGCTTGCGCATTTCACCTTAAATAAATCCGATGCGTCAAACAACCGCATGGGTAAGACAGATGTGGTATATTCAATTTCGACATTAGCCGTTTGATATAAAACATAATTTTTAATTTTACAAGTTTTTACTCTAGCATCCATTTCCATCCCTGAAAAAAATCCAGTGCCGGTTTTGTCCAACAAATTTTCCATATATCTGCGTGCCTTATCTTCAGCGTCTGAATCGCCCAATAAATATCTATAGGGTTTTACATTGATATCTTTAGACTGTGTTGGAATAGCATCTTCTTGAAGCACTGGAGCGGTATATAAATTTGCTAAATACTGTGCTCCTGTAACGGCAATAGCATCAATTTTTGACTGTTGATACAACATATTTCCCATATAAAGCATAAGTATAACCACAAAAAACACAATAGGAAAAACAAGTGCAGCCTCAACAATAACAACAGCACCTCTTTGGTCTTTTGATTTATTTTTGAAAAAGTTTTTCATTTTACAAGCATCTCCTAATGTCTTTTTTATGGTTATAACCGAGCAAGCAAGATGCGCTTGCTCGGTTACTAATGGCAAAGTTTGGTTTTACGATGGCAACTCTAACTCTGTTTCAGCCTTATTGGTAATTCCGCCAATTAATCTTGAAATTAAGGTAGATAACTCATCCTTTAAAAGAACAGCAAGAATTACTGCAACGGCAATTAATACAACAATAGCTACTACGTTAACATCACCGCGCTCATTTGTGAAGAATTTCTTCACTGCCTGTTTTGCCTTAAAACCATAAAAACTTAAGCAGTTAAACATTGTTTTCTCTCCTTTCTCTAATTTTAATTTATAGTTAACGGATAAATCAAAAGCACTTATCGCGTTAAACACCCATATTAGTGAATATAGGAATAACTATCATAATCAAAATTCCTATAAACATAATAAACATTGGTATCATTAATTTTGTGCCTGCTTTAGCGCCCGCACGTCTTACACGCTGTTGCTTCATTCCCCAAATTTCATCACTTTGTGTTCTAAGCATTATTGATAACTCTTTATTACCTTTTTCGATACCCTGAATAATAGTTGAAGCAAATTTTTTAATTTCAGGTATCATACATCTTAAGCCAAAGCGCCTGATTGCCTCCATTTCAGAAACACCATTATTCATTTCATCACACGTGCGTTGCATCTCAGCATAAATTTCGCCTTCAGCAGCGTATGCAACCTCTACCCAAGCCTCACGCAAAATCATACCAGCATTTATTAACAAAGCTAATTTTGAAACAATTTCAGAAAAATCATTAAGAATTTGTTCAGAACGTTTTTTCATTTTAGCTTCAGATAATGTTAAAAAGTAATAAACTGCTGCGCCTGCGAGCATAACACAAATTGCGAGAATTAAAATTTCTCTACTTAAACCGTACAAGATAAATCCAAAAACAAGTACAATAAAACCTATACTTACGCTTTGTGAATAAATAATACGAAGATAATACTCAACATATTTTTCCTCATACATAATAGATAAAATAGTTCTAAGTTTTCGATCAAACTTGCTTACATATTTGTATGATATCATCTCCATAAAAGCATATCCCGTACTATATATTTCCTTTAAGGGATATTCTTTTTCTTCTAAAGAGAGAAAATACTCGTTATATTTAGATGATTTCATAAAAAGTATCAACCAAAAAACCAATGTCGCAATTCCTATGCACATTACAACAATATCTTGAATACTTAAAAACTGCATTGTTTTCTCTCCTTTTTTAAATCTTTATTTCCATTATTGTTTTACCTATAAAGTAGGATGCAACAAACAAACCAATAGCAATTGTTGTAGATATAATACCTGTACCCGTTGTAAAGTTTGCAGCAAACTCGGGACTCATCAATTTAATCATACCTATAAGCAATATTGGCATAACTATCATTATCATTTGATCCATTTTACTACCGGAAATTGTTGTCTCGATATCCTCTGTTATCTCCATTTTTTTGCTGAGTATTTCATGGGTGCTTTGTATTACATCTTGAATATTACCACCCTTGCGATAACTGATTTTAAATACATTTGCAAAACTTTTGATATCATCAATTCCGCTTCTATTACCAAAATCCTCAAGAATATCTTCAATATCAATGTTATTCGACATTCCAGAGATAATAATCTCTAATTCATTAAGAATAGCTGAACCTTCTGCATACTGTATTTTTAAATCATTGTATACCGAATTGAACGAATTAACAACGTTGTTGCCCGCACCCAATGAAGTAGTGATACCATCTAACATATCTCTAAACTGAAGGCTTAACTGCTTTCTTTTTTTATTTTTAATTTGTTCTGTTCTTATAGGCAAAAACGCCTTACCAGCAATAATACCAACGGAACTCGAGATGCCAACATTAAGTATATAAGTCAGTAAGGTTGGTTGACCAAATTCATCTTTTCCTATACCGCCATAAAAGAGGTAACCAACTACTGCGCCTACTACAAATGCAAGTAAAAAATACAAAATTTTCTCTTTAGCACTCATATAGTACACTTTGTAATTATATGTAGGCATATTTGTTGCAGACAAATAATACTGAGGTTCTAACTCTTTTTGTTCTTTTTTAAATAATCCCATCTTAAACACCTCTATATTTCAGTTTTAAATCCGGATAATTGCAGCTTGTGTGTATTCTGCATTGGGTTTTTGGTTCTGTTTAGGCTACCTGACACCTTTTCAAGCGTGCTTTTTTCATCTTCTTCGAACACATATAACGGATTAAGAATAATCTTGCCGTCCTCGTAACCGACAACCTCGGTAATTTCCATTGTTTTTCTGGATTTATCACGCAAACGCGAAAGATGAATGATAATATCAACAGCAGAGGCAATTTGCTGACGGATAGCCTCAAGCGGCAAGCCTGCAGCGCCCTGCAAAACCATTGTTTCAAGACGGCTGAGCATATCTTCGGTAGAGTTGGCGTGACCGGTTGAAAGTGAACCGTCGTGACCTGTGTTCATGGCCTGAAGCATATCGAGCGCCTCGCCGCCACGAACCTCACCAACAACTATACGTTCAGGACGCATACGAAGTGAAGATTTAATAAGGTCACGTATGGTAATTTGACCTGCGCCCGATGCGTTTGCATTACGGGTTTCAAGGCTAACAAGGTTATCGATACCAACAATCTGCAGTTCGGCAGAGTCCTCAATTGTGATAACACGCTCGTCATGAGGAATATAGTTTGACAACGCGTTAAGGAAGGTTGTTTTACCCGAACCTGTACCACCTGCTATAAAGATGTTGTACTTAGCCTTAACAAGAAGCTCAAGCTTTTCGGCAATTTCTTTTGTAATAGAGCCGTAAGCAATAAGACGTTCGATTGTCATTGGTGTTTTTGAGAACTTACGTATTGTAAGTGTTGGACCACAAAGTGCGATTGGTGGCAAAACTACGTTAACACGCGAACCGTCAGGCAAACGCGTATCGCATATAGGGTTTGCCTGGTTAACTTCACGGCCGGCAAGACCAACTATACGCTGTATAACGTCTTCAAGACGGCGTTGGCTTTCAAACTGCTTGTCAAGCTTAAACAGTCTACCCTTTTGCTCAATAAATATATTATCGGGGCCGTTAATCATAACCTCGGTTATGGTGTCATCTTTTATAATGCTGTCAAGAAGGCCAAAACCACGAATAGAACTGAAAACTTGTTCAATAATAGATACTCTTTGATCTATTGAACAATAAATACCCACTAATTTTTGAGATACAATTTCTTCTATCTTTTCTTGAAGCTCGTCATCCTCAATCTTACTTAACGGAAGATTTTCGGTTACATAAGATCGTATGTCTTTGACAAACTGCTGTTCTTGTTCAAAATCCATTTACTTTCTCCTAATTAAAGATTTTATCAAACATATCTTGTTTGCTGAGCTGCTCTAAAATTTGAGCAGTAGTTGCATGCTCATAACGAGGCGCGCCGCCAATATTTTTAAGCCCAATCTCTTCGTCAAGCGCTTTGCTTGTTTTGTTGCTAAACTTGTTATAGATTAAGGCAATGCGGCTGTTTAGCGGTAAATCTGCCTTATCCTCAAGAGTAGTAATAGCATTATAGGCTCTAAAGATTTTTGCATTAGAAGCGGGAGAACCATCACCAACCCAAATAACCGAGTGCGCAAGCTTGCAAATCTTTATTGCATCTTTATTTATATCAAAGTCAAAATCTACAACTATGTAATCGTATGAACCTATTAACTTAAGCTCAGAAATTAATCTTTCAATCTCTTCATAGCCAAGCTCTAACATATCAAGCGCAAGCTTGGTTTGTGAATAAAAATTCACACCGCGTGGATCTTGCTTAACACAGCTTTCAAGCTTTAAAGGAAGGTTAGCCTTTTTGCTCTTTAAAGCAAAAATGATATCGCTCATATCAAACTGACCTTCGCCCTCAAAAAACGTATCGGGAGAACCAAATTTTTCGAGACTTAAGTAAAGTGTCTTTTTGTTTTGTGAAGCAAAGCGTAAAGCTGCTGCTGCCGCCATTGTAGAAGTGCCGGCGCCACCGCTGGGTGAAGTAAACATACATATTTTTGTAGTGTCATCACCAAATTTTAAGCCCGAAATACTACCTGCTTTTTCAGAATAAACGCTTAAAATTTGTTTATAAATTAAGTCGGCTTTTTGGAACTTGCAAATAGCTTTTTGATCATTTTCAGTATCAATATCTGCAGAATCAACAAAATACGCAAACCCGCAACGTTTTGGCAAACCTGCAACATCAATCTCGAAAGCATCGCTTGCAAGCAAAACATCTATTTTAGCATTGTCTAAACTTGATAAAGCAACCTGTGGATCTGTAAACGAATAAATTTCAAAATTATCAGCATATTTTGTGCTGAAAACCGTTACTATTCTATTTAAATAGTTTACGTCTTTTTCTAATATTGCAAGTTTAATTTTCATTTTTGTTTCTCCCTTGTTTTTTATTAACTTTTACCAAATAACATATAAATTTTTTGATTTTTTACACCTTTATTTGACAAATAAAAACAAAATTCATTATTTAGATACAATGAATTCATTATTCGGACACATTATAGCACAAAAACAAATTCAAGTCAATAATTTTGCACTCATTTCAGCCTGTTTT
This sequence comes from Acutalibacteraceae bacterium, assembly GCA_045534895.1. Lineage (GTDB taxonomy): Bacteria > Bacillota > Clostridia > Oscillospirales > Acutalibacteraceae > UBA737. Next base: position 28,305 of record JAZSKN010000049.1, on the reverse strand, counting down.
TTGTCATTTTTTGTTAACTTTTAACAGTTAACAAAAAAGCAACGGCGATGGCAAAATAAATTGCCATCGCCGTTGTATAAAATTTTATTTGTTGCAACCTACAGCTTATTTGTCTTTATCGTTCTTCTTTTTAAGAATTATTATAATAACAATAACTGCTGTCAATAATACAACTGCTGCAATTGAACCCCAGAAGAGAGGTGTGTTAGCATACCAACGAACAAAAATATTGGTTGATATGGTAAGCTCTTCAACAGAGTATATTTCAGATGTATTACCTGCAAGGTCTTTCGCTTTTACTTTGATTGAATAGTTCAATCCGCTACCAACATTAAACTTAAACTCGTTTTTGCCAATAGCCTCAATCTTTGCCTTGTCAATTACTTTTTCGTTACCCTTTCTGTCAATAAGCACAACTTCAATTGTGTCTGCATCAAGGTTAGCGTCAGCAATTTCGAACTGTACATCAAAGTTAGCTGCATTGATTGTTTGACCGGTCTTAACATTTGCTGAAATTACAGGATTTGTGCGGTCAAGTGTAAAGTTAATTGTACCTGATTCGGTCTTAGTGTTAAGGTTGCTGTTTTCGGCACGGTCATAAGTGATGATATTAAGTGAGTACACACCGTCATTATCAAAGTTATCGTCATCAAGTGTATAAACCGTTTCGTACCAAGCACCTGTACCAACAATTACATTCTTGGTATAGTTGTCGTTTTCAACCAAAAGAACATCTGTAGTATCGCTACCGTCATTAAGTGTAAATACTGTCTTCTTTTCTTCGTTTACGTCAACCATATCAACGTTACGTTCGTAAAGCTTAACTACAACCTTATCGTTTGCGTACGCGCCATTAAGCTTGTCTGTAAATGTTTCACCGGTGTACTTGTCGTTGTGTTCTGTCTTAATCCAGAATACCGAACCGTTACGGTTTACAGAGTAGTTCATTGCTTTTACGCTTGTTGTACCACCCTTACCGGAAGGTGCGTTAATTGTAGACACACTATGTCCTGCGTTATCTACAGCATTACATACAAGTGTGTAGTAACCGTCAAGCTTAAAGTTGCTTACTGTATAGGTGTAAACAGTTTCGCCCTTATCATTTGTAGATACAGTTGGTTCGCCAAGGGATATTGCAACTGTTTCATAAGTATAAACATTGTTGCCGGCATCCTTTTGTACTACTGCGTTAAGAACAGGTTTAATATTCTCGGCCGCGATGTTTGTATCGGTTACTGTAACAGTAAGACCGATAACCTCATCATTGTTTGCAGAACCGTGAATAACGTCGCCTACAGTAATTACAGGTGTAGTCTTATCTATTGTAAGCTGTTTAGACTCATACGGAACCATTTGGTTTGTTGATCTATCCATATAGCTAACCTTAACTATATAGTCACCGTCTTCACTTAATGTAAATGTACCAACGTGTTCGTCAACGCTGTTGTCGGTCCACTTAACTGTTATAGGTGTAGGTGTACCGTTCTTTGTAACAATAATTTCAACATCTTCGCTATAGAAGTTAGCTTCGGTTATTGCTACCTTAGCCTCGATATTTGAATTATAGTATGATACATCTTCAATAACCTTAACAGGCGCATTAAATGTAACTGTAGAGGTTGGAGCAATGCTGTCAACAACAACTACTGTGTTGCTGTCGGTCTTTTCGCTTATGTTACCGGAACGGTCATAAGCCGCAAACTTGATAGTACCGTTAAACTGGTTGTTTTCATCAAGAGCAACGCCAAGCGGAATAGTAAAGCTTGCTTCATAACGATTGTTCTTATACTCAGGAACAACAATTTGATCCTTAAGCTCTGCATTAACCTTGCTTACGCCATCATTATTGATATAGCTAAACATAAACTGATAAATGCCTGCAATATCATCAGTAGCAGAGATTGTAACATCCATTGTAGCGTTATAGAAGCCGAATGTGATATCCTCTAAAATCTTCTTCCAGAGCTGTGGCTTGCTATACTCTACTTTAAGGTCGGCAGGTACTGTGCTATCTACTGTAAAGTAGTCTTTAGCATAGTCAGCAGCCTTATTGTCAGCAAGGTCGGCGTACTCGATATAAAATGTGTAGTTTGCCTGTTTGTCGAATACAATTTGTGCAACGTGAACGTCCTTATCTACAGCGCTTTCAGCATCATAAGTGATGTTGCCTTCGGCGTCAAGATAACCCCAGTTTTTAGCGTCACTCAAGTAAGCACTATATGCATTTGCAATCTCGTTGTTTTGTGCATCTGTTGTTTTTACTGTTGCTTTTACATCACTTGCTCTAAAGTTGTGCTCGTTAATTGTGATAAGAGCAACGCGACCGTTTTTAAAGTATTCACGGTCTTTACCGTCAGCGGTCTTAAATATAGCGGGCAATTCTTCATCTTTTGTTTCTGATGAATACTCAACGTCAACAATAGGAGCGGTTTGGTCAATAACGATCTTTGGTGAAGTATACTCAACAATTTCTTCTTTATTGTCGTTTACCATTATGTTTTTAGAATAGTCAGCATATGAAATCTTAATTTCGTAATTGCCGTCTTCTGATAAAGTAAACTTACCTATGTGATTGTCATCTTTTTCATCAATCCATTTAACTGATACAGGATAATCAACTAAATCTTTGGTTACGGTAACGTTAACCTCTTCACTAAAGAAGTTTGCTTCTTTAATTTTAATTGTAACGTTACAATTTTGATAATAATAACAACTATTGGCATCTGTTTCAGCCGTGCCGTAGTCAACACTGAATTTAGGATTAACGTTATCTACAACATTAACTCTATTTTTATCATTTAAATCGGCACTCTTGTTACCTGCTTTATCGGTTGCGGTAAATGAAATTGAACCACGATACTGATACTGCTTAGTCAACTCGTCAGCTGTGAGCTTAAATGATGCTGTGGCTGTTTTACCATCATTAGAATAAGTAATATCTTTAGCTGTTAACTCGCCGCCTGCACTTTCAACGTTTGATGCGCTTGCGCCGGCTTCGCGTGTGTAGCTCCACTCAAAAGAATCTACGCCCGAAGTAATATCTTCAGCAGTAAGTGTAACCTCTACCTCTGCTTTATAGAAGAAACCAAAGGTAATACCTTGTAAAACTTTTTTCCACAAAGCAGGTTCGGTATATTTTATGCTAAGATTTTGTGGACCTGTTTTATCAACAGTAAATGTGTCAGATTTTTCAACATCTTCTGAAGGATATCTTGTAGTATTGTCTATAATATCGCTACAAGTTAAAGCAAACTTATAGTTGGCATCGGTGTCGAAGGTAATAGTTGTGGTATAAACATCACCGTCAACTGTCCAGTTGTTGATATCAGCAAAGTAAGCGTTGTAATCATTAATGCTTACCTCATTTCCTTCGATATCTGTTGCTTCAATAATCGCCTTAACCTTTTGGGGTACAAAGTTGTGCTCTGTAACTGTTATTGTTGCCTTGCGGCCGTTTTTAAGCTCTTTGCCATCTACAGCTTCGTATTCAACGTCTATTTCAGGAGCTGTATTATCAATACGGAACTGTGCATCAACAGTGTAATCTATTTCGGTATTGCCTGAGCGGTCAGCAAACTTAATGTTAATGTTATAGTCACCGTCACCCTTAAGTGTAACTTTACCTACCCAATTGTCTTTGTTTTCTGAACTCTGAGTCCATTCAACGTTTTCTTGTGCAGTACCGTTAACAGTAACAACAGGAGCATCAGCTAAATCAAAGTTAGATTCTGTAATTACAAACTCAATATCAATCTCTTCATCGTTAGTGTAGTAAATATTATCCTTTTCAGAGTGAACAAACTTTTTATCATCAAAGTCTACCTTAACAGTTGGAGCAATGCTGTCAATAACAAGAATGCGTCCGTCGTTGTCGACGGTAGTTTCATTATTGGCGAAGTCAAATGCCTTAAATATAAGCTTGCCTCTGTACTGAGGATCAATTGTAAACTTACCGTTAGCATCTACCGGAATAAATGTTTCGCCACCGTCAATGCTGTATGCAAAGCCTGCTATGCCCGAAAGATTGTCATTTGCAGTAAGTGTAGCGGTTATGGTCTCTTTCTTAAAGCCAAACCAATCTTCCTTAATTTGTTCCCACTTGGTATCTGCATCATACTCTACTTTAACATCTGTAGGAGCATCTACGTCCATCTTTACAGCAATACTGAATGCTTCGGCATTGTCGGTAGATTTGTTGCCTGCCACGTCTTCGCAGTAGATAAGATACTTGCCTTCATAGTTTTGCGCGTCAACAATATGTGCATATGCTCCGGTTGAAGCGTCAAAGCTGTCTACCTTTTCCCACTCGGCGCCTTCAACATTTTTCTTAATGTATACATTAGCAACACCGGATGCTTCGTCAGAAACCAAGCCCGAAATTTCTACGTTTTCATTTGTCCAATCAGCAGAAACAGCCTTACCTGATTCTACTACAGGTGGAATAACGTCAATATATACCTCTACTTCAATTGATTCTGATACGTTGCCTGCATAGTCAATAGTACGTATGAGATATGTGCCTGCGCCACTGATTGTGGTTACAGTGTGTGAATAGTCCTTGCTTACTTTATCAAAGAAATCAACGTCTGACCAATCAGCGCCTTCTACATCCTTTTTAATTTGTACGTTAGCGATATCTGAATAAATACCGCTAACATCAACGTCGTGAACCTTACCGCTTACAACAACGTCTTTATTAGTCCAGTAGTTTGGAGTTGCTATACCGTCATCAACTACAGGTTTTTCGGTATCAATTGCAATGGCAACTGCCTTTTCGTCTGAAACGTTAGCGGCATTATCATCGCACCATACTATAACATCGCCCTTATAGTTTTTAACTTCGCTAGCCTCAATAACGATGTTATATACACCGTCGTTAAGCGCTGCAGTTTTAACTACACCATCAGATAACTTATAGTAAACGGTCTTTACGCCCGAAAGATTATCACTTACAGTACCACTAACAATAACGTTGTTGTTGGTCCACACGTCAGGTTGAGCCTTAATAGTATCTTCAACCACAGGCTTGGTTATATCCATTTTAACCGCTACAGCAACCTTTTCAGATTCATTGCCGGCATAGTCTTTACAGTAAATAATATAATTGCCTTCGTAATCTTGCGCGGGTATTGTGTATGTAAATTCTGTAACGTCGGCATCGGTTGTTGCGGTTGCAAATAGTGTAAATTCTGTTGCGGTTCCCTTTTTGATGTAAACCTCTTTTACACCCGAAAGTGTATCGCTTACAGTACCGCTTATTACAACGTCACCGTTTGTCCAATCAGTGATGTCAGCCTCTGCCTTGTCTACAACAGGAGCCTCGTTATCTACGATAACTGTACCAAATTCATAATCTACAGGGTCTTTACCGGTATCTTTTTGTTCGCTGTTGTTGCCTGCATTGTCATATGCAACAGCAGTTAATTTTGCCTTTGTACCGTAAGGAACAGTGATTTCGATTTTGCCGTCAACAGCTTTTATTGTTTCGGTCTTGTCACCAAGTTTGTACTCAATCTCTTTAACACCTGACAAGTCGTCACTTGATTCTATAACAACAGTAGGCTCTGCCTGATAAACACCAAAGCTAACAAACTGCAAGAATTTTTGAATAGCAGTTGTTTTGTAAGTGATGGTAGGTTTAGCAGGTGCTACAACGTCGATATATGGAACAAACTCTACAACGTCTGATACGTTGGTAAAGTTATCAACGCAGGTGATTTTGTATGTGTCGATATTATTCTTATCGTTAGGAATTGTAAATTCAAAATTGCCGTCTGCATCAAATGTAAGCGCGATGTCCTCTACAACAGTATCACCGTCGTATCTTACATATTTTGCAGATTTAACGCCCGACCAATCATCTGTAAACTTGCCGCGGATTACTCTTTCCTTGTTAGTCCATTTTTCAGGATCAAGAGGCTCCATGGTAACTACAGGCTTTGTACCGTCGTATTCTATTTCTATAGAAGCACCGTCGATTGCCGATTCATTGCCTGCATTATCCTTAAAGTAGATTTCGTAATAGTAGAAACCGCTCTTTCTGCCTGCAAGATTTGTTTCAAATGTAAAGCTTGTACCGTTTAAGGTTGCTGCTGTCCATTCGGTTTCGATATCCTTTAAACGATAGTATACCTTTGCGGTGCCCGAACCATCTTTAATTAAAGTGCCTTCATCGGTTACGGAACCGTTGATTGTAATATCTACGTTTGTTTTTTCACTGATTTTTTCTACCAATTGAGGAGCTGTTTTATCAATCTTAACCTCAATGCTTACTTCTTCTGACTTGTTGGTTGCTGCGTCTACACAGTAGTATGTGTAAACATCTTTGCATTCAACGTTGATTGAACCGTCTGCAAAGCTTGATGCAGCCGCATCAAAAGAAATTTCTTCAAACTCGCCGTCATTAATCTTGCGGAAAAGTTTTACAACGCCTGATAAATCATCGGTAACCTTACCTTCAACAGTAACATCGTTTGCATCAGGAGTAAGATCAGGATTTACCCAAATAACGTTGCCGTTTTCATCTAATTGATCAGATATAACGTCACTTACTACAGGAGCAACCTTGTCTATCTTGGTAACGATAACTTCGGTAGGATCGCTTGTGTTATCAAGAGCATCTTTAGTAATAAAATAGTATTTACCGTTTACATCAATTGTAAAGTCAGGACTTTCTTGCCAAGAAACACCATTATCCATACTGTAAAGAATACCTTCACAGCCGGCATCAGTTGCCTCTACGGTAAGGGTAATGCTTTGGTTTGTCCACTCGGTAGGATTACCGTGTATTGCATTAATTACAGGAGGTTCTCTATCGATAGCAAGAGTAGTTTCGCTATCGATAACAGTGGTGTTTGTAGCAATATCTTCATATTTTACAGAGTAATTATAAACGCCGCTTTCGGTAAGAACAAACGTGCCTTTGCCTGTTGCCTGATCCCAAGTAACAGGTACAACAACACCATTTACCTTTACTTCGGGTTGACCCGAAATATCTAAGTTGGCATCTTTAATTTCAAAATCAACGGTTATGTTTCCGTTTGTATATTTAACGCCGTCAGCTTTTGTAAAGATGTTTGCGCCATCTTCCATAGTATAAACAGCGTTAATTTTTGGATTTTCATTATCAAGAACTATAAGTCTGCCACCATTGTCAAATGTGCTTGTGTTTTCTGCACAGTCTTCAACAATAATGCTTAATGTACCTCTGTACATTGGATTCATTGTAAAGGTATTGCCCGTTACCTCAACGTAATCAGAAGCATTGTCAAGCTTATAGTAGTATTTGTAAACACCGGTTTCATTATCAGTACCGGTTAAAGTAACAGTAATTTCTTGATTGCTTACAACCTTTTCATCTTTATAATCTACAGAATATTCAATTTCAAGGTCTGAAGGAGCTATGTTATCATTTTTGGTGATAATGGTTATAAATCTTTCGTTAAAATCATATACATCGTTGGTTTCAACCCAAGCTCTAACCTTAACATTACCTATACCGTTAACGGTTGCAACGCCATTTTCATCAATTACAGCGTCTGCAACTGTACTGTCAACAATTTCGTATTTAATTGCCGATGCGTTATCCTCGTTTGTAACAGCAGAAACATCGAACATATTTTTAGCATTCTTGCCGTACCAAACCTCAGCAATTGACAACATATTATATTCGGGGTTTGTAAACTCGATGAATGGCTCTTCAAGCTCTGCCACGTTAACCTCGATATTTCTGTTATCGCGGGTTACAACTACTTCGCCGTATACCATATCGCGACCCGTAGCTTCAACGTTATAGAAAATGGTTATTGAGCCGCTACCCGACTGAGCTGCCGCCAAAGCCTGCGATGCCTGCTCTAAGAGGTATACACCTTCAGAAACCTTTTTTGCAGTGCAAAAGCTTTCTGTTGCAGGGTCGGTAAGCTTGAACTTAACGTTCAATTCCGGCAGTGGATTATTTGTTTTGTCCACGACTGTGATGGTTACATCGTAGTCGTTTGCCGCAAATACCATAAACATAGACATTGGTATCATAGAAACCAATATCAACGCGCTTATAAGCAATGCAAGCATCTTTTTTGACACGTTTTTAACTCTTTTCATTGTGATTCCTCCATGAAAATTTTATGTTTATTCATTAAAATTAAATAACATCTGTAGTACTAACGTAGGTGGTGTCTTTTTCTATTGTAAATCCGGCATTATCGGCAGCTGCGTTTTCATCTAACACTACGGTACCTTCATCCAACACAACAGTGCCTTCATCACCTAAAACCATTGTAAAATCGGTTGTGGGTCCTACGTTAAGGCTGTGGGTATTGTGTTTTTTAACCTTCGCTGTTTTCTCAAGCTCTTCAAACACGTTACCTTTGCGGCGACGGTTTATAGCATCGCTGCTGCTTTTACGAATCTCTTCAATTTGTTTTTGCTGTAATGAACCGCTCATATCTTTACGAAGCGAGGGAATGTTAAAAGCAAAAAACAATATAACCGAGACCGCTAAAAAGATGCCCGCAACAATTGCACAAACCAAACCAATAATAAAAAGTAATTCGTACATTATATAATCTCCTCCATTTCTGCTTTATAGAAGGCTTCAATAGAAGGGATTAACTTCTTATTGATATCATTTTTAATTTCGGCTTTTGCGGTTTTGTAGCTATCATCTAAATCGGGAATACTGTTAAGAGCTGATTCAAACTGTTTAAGCAAACCGCTCATTTCGTCAATCTTAACCTCGGCGCCAAAACGCGAATAGTTTTCATATAAAACGTATGAAAGCTTATCTAACGTTTGAAGTTTTAAAATGTCGGTCATATTAGCACCGCTGTTTATAACGTTTATGACCTCTTTATTTGTATTCCAGAAAGACAAATATGCAGACTTTTCAAACACGTCGGCATCTATGCCCGCAAACTTTTCAACCTCTGAAAGACTTTTCTTTTCTCCGGCGGCGTTTTCTTTTAATATTTCTCGATTGTTTTGGAAGAACGAAACCGAATACAACACCTTTGCAAGATTAAACTGTTGCTCTTTAAGTCCGGCATAGTCATCAACTGCGCCGCTTTGTGCAACCGATATTACCCTTTCAAAGTGTGGCATAGCAACCTCGATAACCTCAGAATCAGAGCCATCGTATTTTTCCCACAGTAAAAGACCTAATCTAAACTGAATTTCGGCATATTCTGCAGGATGCTCTTTTCTAAAGGTTGCCATCATATCGTTAGGGAACCACGCCAACAAATCACCCTTTGTTATGCTGTGACCCGGAGTTATATTGCCCGATGGCTCACCGGTTGTTACACCGGTTGTTTCGTTATATAACTGGTTAGCAAGGCTTGTATATGCTATTGGATTTTCTTTATCTACCTCCATAGCACTAATGTAAAGCTTTTCTTTAATTAAGCCTTCATAAGAATTTTGTTTAGCCTTTTTGCTGGCTATAAAAAATCCTACGCTTGCTATTGCAAAAACAACAGTAAGTATAACCGTTGTTAAAAATACATTAAATTTTTTTCTTTTTGATTTTTGATACTCAGCATCAAATTTATCAAGATTTTCAAGTACGTATGTAACCTCGGCACAGGATTGATATCTATCACCGGGATTAAGCTGAGTACATTTTTGTATAAGCCACTCAAGTCCACTTGAAAAAGATGGATCCCACTGTCTTATTGGATATAGCTCATACGGAGGCTCTGCCGGATTTTTACCTGTTACCAAATGGTAAAGGGTAACACCCAAACTGTAAATATCGGTTCTGGCATCGGTTTGACCCTGACCGCCAAACTGTTCGGGCGCGGCATATCCACGGGTACCTATTGCCTCGGTATCACCGGCCTTACCCTCTTTATACTCACGCGCGATACCAAAGTCTATAAGTCTTACCGTACCGTCAGGCTTAAGCATAATATTTGCCGGCTTCATATCACGGTAAATAATTGGTGGTGATTGTGTATGTAAATAGTCAAGCACGTCGCTTATCTGCTTTGCCCACTCTATAACCGCTTCTTGCGGTTGGGCACCATATGCATCAAGCACCTTGTTAAGTGATTCACCCTCGATATAGTCCATTATTACATACACATTTTGACTGTTGTCTATAATGTCAACTATTCGGGGCAACGTTGGATGGTCAAGCTTTTTCATAAGATTTGCTTCGTCCAACAAAGCTTTAAGCGCTATCTGCTTGCTCAAATCGTCTTTATCTTTACGGAATTCTTTAATAGCCCACTGCTTGTTAAGTCGCTTGTCCATTGCAAGATATACAACCGACATACCGCCGCGACCTATTTCGCGAAGTATTTCATATTTTCCGTCGATTATTTCGCCCATATAAGCCATAGACACTTACCCCCTTAATCTTAATTTATTGCGCAACCTTTATTAAAAGTGATGTTATATTATCGTTTTCACCGCGAGATTTATTTAACTCTACAAGCTCGCACAACGCGTTTTTTATATCGTCTTCACTTGTTAATTGCATTGGCGAAAGTTTTTGATACATTTCTTCTTCTGAAACAAGATGCCTAAAACCGTCACTGCAAAGCATAAATGCATCATTTTCGGCAACGGTACCGGTATATATTGCCGGCTCCACAACCCGCGAAGCGCCAATACACTGAAGCAATATACTGCTTCTTTGATCGTTTTTAGCCTGCTCTATAGTCATACGGTTGCGCTGTATTTCAAGTGCGGCAACCGTTTGGTCTTCGGTTATTTGATGCATAGCATCGCTAATTTTATATAGTCGGCTATCACCTACGTGAATGCTTATAAATTTGTCATTAACAATTAAAACAGCGGTAAGCGTGGTTCCCAAAGAAATTCCGTTTGCCTGACCGTGTTCAAGAAGCTTTTGGGCAAGACCTATAGCGATTTCGTTCCAACGTTCAGCCACCGCTGCAAAGGTCAAACCTTTTGCAAATGCGACAGGAAGCTCTTTTGCAAACCAAGACGCAAACGCGTTTACTACCGATGCGCTGGCAAACTCGCCATTATTTAAGCCGCCCATACCGTCGCACAAAACCGCGAATGCAATATTAGCGGTCGATGCTTTTGCAATTTTTAAACAAAATGCATCTTGATTTACCGTTTTGCTAATACCTATATCGGTATATGCTGTAGATAAAAACCGCACCGCTATTACCTTCCTTCGCGATATTACGTATATATTATTTAATAAAGTAATCTTGAGTTTCAAAAATAAACTTGTTCTTTTGGTAAAAATGTGCTATGCACCCAATTTTCTACACATTATATCATAATTGGTATAATAAGTCAACGAATTTTACAATTTTTTTGCCCGAAAATCCTACTGTTTTACAAAAAATTCAACGCATTTTTTTATAGGCGAAATTTTAGTGATTGCGCATATTCCATATACCGACATTATTGCAAAAATCACCAGCAAAAAGACACTACCTTGTGGATATATTTGCAACAAGACTGCAACATCGTTTTTGATCAGTTTTATTCCTTTTATATAAAAAATCACCGAAAAAAAAGAAAATATGGCGGTATATACGCTTGCGATCTTTAATGCAAACGAAACATACCATAACCAAAACTGCTTTGGATTTATAAGCATTGAAAACATATATGGCGTTATTATTCCCGAAATACCAACAAGAAACTGTGAAATTAAATCAGAACTTATAAAACTGCATTCAACAAAAGGCAACGGTATAATCCCTATATTTGTCACCCTTGCGCCCGTAAAAACCGCCGAGGCAAAATGACCTGCCTCGTGCAACAAGGGATAAACAACCACAGTCGCTAAAATGCCGCACAAAAATATGCCGATTATTCTTAAATAAAACCTCACGTTATCACCAAATATATCTTGCCTGTTTTATTATAAAATAAACGGTCAGCAAACAAGTTAAAACAAAAAAATCTTGCCGCACATAATATGCGACAAGATTTTTAATCCGACTATTGTTTATTTTGTTGTATATAACTTATTAAATCATCAAAATCACCGTTAGGATAACAAGATATATCCTCGTTGTTTGAATTTATGAGACAATCGGTAAGTAAAAAGACCTTCATTCCTATATCTTGAGCTACCATATCATCACCTACGTCATTGCCCACCATAAGACATTCGTTGGGTGCCGCGCCAATTCTTTTGGCAACCTCTAAATAGTATTTTGGGTTCGGTTTGCAACAATTTATATTTTCATACGTTGTATAAAATTCAAAATCATTTGGCTCAAGCCCTGCCCACGCAATACGCCAGCGCGTAGCACGTTCGGGAAAAATAGGGTTTGTGGCAAGTGCCACCTTATAACCCATTTCTTTTAATTTATAAACTGTTTCTTTGGCCTTGGGATTATAGCCGCAAACTAATTTTACATTATCAAAGTCTTGCTCGTAAAATTGGTCAAAAAATGGCTTGTCAGAAAGAATTTTATCACCGTACACAGAAACCGCATAATCCCAAAAGACCTCTTCATTAGACATTTCGCTATTATTTTTAATCATAGCATAGGTGCCTTTCCAAATCGTATCAACAAGTTGTTTTGGGTCGTAACCGTGTGCAGAAAGCAATGTAGAAATTCTTTTAAAATAATCGCCCACAAACACGTCTTGGTCCATAGGAACCAGCGTGCCGTCGAGGTCAAATAAAACTGCTTTAATTGCCATATGCACACCTCTGTTATTTCGTAATCTCATTAAAAGACGTTTCAAAAGCTTCGTTAGAAATATCGCATTCTAATATGTAAACGGGTATTGTCTCTATTATTTTACCAATCAATGTTAGGGTTTTTGATAACGCCTCTGCATTATGGGGCATATATACCTGTCGCATAATATAATTGACAGCCTGTGATGATTGTAACTTTGTAATTTTATTGACTATACCTTGTTTTAAAACACAAATTGCTTTAAGTGGGGCGCTTGCGTTACGGTGCAAGCCCTCTTTACCTGCCCAGGGCGTACCGTAGACAGTAATACCGTTTTTTAAAGATATAATTGGCTTATCGCCGTTTATTATATCTACTCTGTCCCCTAAATTCTTTTTCCATAAATTGATGTGTGTGGTTTTTCCTGTTCCGCTGGGTGCTGTAAATAGATAGGCGTTTCCGTCAAACTCTATTGCGGCACCGTGAAAAACGAATCGGTCAAATTGCGGTAATTGCTCGGCAATACATCTATAAAGGCACAAACTTTCGCAAATCTCTATGGGTGCTGTAGGTACCATTTGATTTTCTTTTTTAATCGCGTCATCGTTAGTTTTTGCCACAATGTCAGCAACGTCAAACTGTGCCTCGTATTTACGGCAAAATGACTTCATAAATTCATATTTGTGCTCTATACTAACTTTTAAATCAGCAAGCAAAATATTTGTTTTCATTGCTTTTCTCCTACTCTGCAAAGCGTATTTCACAACCAAGATGTTCTTGACACTCTTTAAGTCCGCTTGAGATTATTTGTTTTGTGCGTTCGTAAGAAGCCTGTGCTTTTGAAAGAGCGGCCGCGCTAAATCCATAACTGCTTGCCATATCAACCGTCTCTAACGGATACATTGTATACTGATATCCGCTACCGCCACGATACTTGTTTACCCACGTAGGTATAATATCAACACCCGTAAGCTTAACCGAGCCGTCGCCATACTTTGAAAAAGTATAGTAAAACAGCATACCGTCTTCGGTATGACCTGACGGACAAGAATCCATTACCTCTTGTCGTTGGTTTGAAATGGCATTACCCATAGAGTATATACATACAGCGATATTCTCGCTGTCTTCGGAATGAATAAGCTGTATCGGCTGAACCACGTGTGGATGCCCGCCCACTATTACGTCTACGCCCATATTACATAATTTTTGCGCTATGGATTTTTGCCACGTATTTGCCGACAGTTGATATTCTTCTCCCCAGTGCATATAAAAAACTATTGCCTGTGCGCCGTCACGCTCCATATTTGATATAACCGATTGCGCCTCGGTATAAAATGCATCTATACGGTCGTAACTAAAAGAATTTATGAGCGGTATTGCCTCACTTTTTACAATATTACCGTTAATGGATTTTTTGCCCTCGGCACCGGCATTTTCATAAGTATAAGCCACCATACCAATGTTTATACCGTTAACGTTTTTTACAGTGTAGGTAGGGTCGGTATCAAGCTCTTTTGTACCAATAAAATCAATGCCGTTTAATCTTAACTGTTGAACTGTACGTTTAAGACCGTATAACCCTGTATCATAACAGTGATTGTTAGCGGTTGTCAAAAAGCCAATACCGCTGTCTTTTATTGTGTTAAGCAATGTGTCGGGGGCATTAAACATAGGGTAACCCGAAAACGCACCTGATTCACTACCGCCCAAGGTTACTTCAAAATTTGCGGTTGCAAGGTCTGCCGCTTTAAAATATTTTTGAGTCTCGGTAAAAAATGCCGAAAAATCATAACCTCCGTCGGCAGTCTTAGCGCCGCTAAGCACGGGACTGTGCAACATAATATCCCCCGTATTAACAACGGTTGCCGTTGCTAAAACTGCATTTGGGTCAATTGCCTCGCTCGATACAAATTCTTCCTTCGAAGATACTATGCCATCAAGTGGCTTGTCCTGCGAATTGCTTTTAAAAATTACGCCAATAACCAATGATAGCAACGTAATAGCAAGGCATAGTAAAACTGTTAAAAAAACGATAGCTATATAACGCCAACGCATTGATGCACTTTTTTTGCTTTTTTGTTTCATACTATCACCCCGCACGATAACAATATTTATTTTATATAATATAATAAATTTGCAAAAAAATCAATAATTCTCTTGTATTTGCGAAACAATTATTGTAAAATATAATATATATAAATTTAGGAGGGTTAATTTATGCCAACTTCTAACACAATGAAAATTGAAACCAAACGTAAAAATTTGTTTTTGCGCGTTTGCAAGGGCCATTTTGCAACAAGCAACAGCCACAGTAACTACTATATCGACGTTACCGCCCAAAAGACACGTCTTTCCGAGGCACGTGCTGTAGCAGAAGAGCTTTGTAGCTTTTACCGTAGCAATACAATTGTTGACACCATACTTTGTCTTGACGGTATGGAGGTTGTTGGTGCGTGTCTTGCATCTCGTCTCACCGAGGCAAACTATGCCAATATGAACGCACATCAGACAATCTATGTTGTAACACCTGAGTTTACAGGTTCTAGCCAGCTTATGTTCCGTGATAACATTATTCCAACAATTCAAGGTAAAAACGTGCTTATTTTGGCAGTATCGGTTGCGACGGGACGTACAGTCGAAGCTGCTGTTGACGCTGTTAAATACTACGGCGGTCATGTTGCGGGTATATGCTCTATATTTGCTACCAAAGAAGAGCGCGCAGGTATTCCTGTACATTCGGTATTTAATCCAAAAGACCTTCCCGATTACCAAAACTACAAGCCGCACGAATGTCCGCTTTGCAAAGCAGGCGAAAAAATTGATGCGCTTGTAAACTGTCACGGTTGTTCAAAACTATAATTTATTTTTAGGAGAATAAAAAATGAGCAGATTAGAAGAAGCTAAAAAGCAATATGCGGCGCTCGGCATTGACGTTGACGCTGTAATAGAAACACTAAAAAAACAGCCTGTATCACTTCATTGCTGGCAGGGTGACGACGTTATCGGTTTTGACCACGACGGCCCACTTACCGGCGGCATACAGACCACAGGTAACTACCCCGGCAAAGCACGCACACCCGAAGAGCTTATGGCAGATATGGATATGGTTATCTCACTTTGCCCGGGTATGAAAAAGATTAACGTTCACGCGTGCTACGCGATTTTCGAGGACGGCTTTGTTGACCGTGACAAGTTAGAACCAAAGCACTTTGAAAAATGGGTTCAATTTGCAAAGAAGCACGGTATGGGTCCTGTCTTTAACCCAACCTTCTTCTCGCATCCAATGGCAGATAGCGGTCTTACCCTTTCAAGCCCTGACGAGAATATCCGTAATTTCTGGATTGAGCACGGTAAGGCTTGTGTAAGAATTTCAGAGTATTTTGCAAAAGAAACAGGCGTTCCTTGCGTTATGAACATTTGGACAGGCGACGGTCTTAAGGATATTCCTGCTGACAGAATGGGACCACGCGTTAGATATAAAGAATCTATCGAGGCTATTTTATCAGAGCCGTTTGACAAAAATCTTGTTAAGCCTTGCGTAGAATCTAAAGTATTCGGCATTGGTGTAGAGGCTTATACCGTAGGCTCGGCTGAATTTTCACTAACCTTTGCCGCAACACACGACGGCTGCTTACCTCTTATGGACAACGGTCACTATCATCCAACCGAGGTTGTATCCGACAAGATTCCTGCGCTTCTTGCCTTCTTCCCCGAAATCGCATTACATATTACACGTCCTATCCGTTGGGACTCTGACCACGTAGTACTTTTTGATGACGAAACACGCGAGATGGCAAAGGAAATCGTACGTTGTGACGCATTCGACCGCGTATATATGGCGCTTGACTACTTTGATGCAAGCATTAATCGTATTGCTGCATGGACAGTTGGTCTTCGTAGCTGGCAAAAGGCTTTACTTATGGCAATGCTTACACCAAACGCACAACTCAAAGAATTGCAAGACAAGGGCAATTACACCGAGCTTATGGTAAGAAGCGAAGAGGTTAAGACATTACCATTCGGTGATATTTGGAACTATTACTGCGAATGCTGTGGCGCACCTGTTGACGGCGAATGGTTCAGCAAGGTTCAAGAGTACGAAAAGGACGTTCTTTCAAAGAGAGCATAATTAAATGTAAAGATAAAAGGGATGGCTGTTGCCATCCCTTATTTTTTATGGTATAATTTTACTACGAGGTGATATAATGGATACTTTTAATGACACAGGTGCTCTTTTTTCAACAATTTTTTGGTGCTGTTTTCTTGGATTTGCAGGATTTATTTCGCTGTGTATGATTTTTGCCAAAGAAACTAAGTTTGAAAAAAGATTTTACACCGTTTTATCTTTATTTTGCTATATTACTGTTGCGTTGTTTGTTTTTGCATATATTTTTAAATCGGTAAAATTTTACAATGCAACAATAATTGCTTTTGGTTTTGCTTTACTCTTATTTATGATTCTTTTTCGATATAAATATAAGCAATGTAATGTTTTGGTAAAAGCAAAACTTAAAGATGTGGCACGCCGCAGATACAGATATACATATTACTTAACGCTTTTTAGTTTCGAACATAATGGAAAAAATTACGAATGTTATGATATGTATTCGAGAAATAAAAGAACTATTAAAAAATATTTTATTGTCGGCAATTCTTATGATATATATATTAATCCAAAAGATCCAAGCACCTACTGTTCGTATAAAGAAATAAAAAATGTTTCACATATATTTATATACACACTCTCGTTGATAATTATAATATTCGGTATATTTGTAGTTATTATGGTATAACTACAAAACCCTATGCTTTTGCTTAAAGCATAGGGTTTTATTTTATAATTTAGATTTTAAGAACTTGATATAATGATTCCAGTCTTCTCGTGAGAAGAAATGTCTGTGCGCGCGTAGGTGGTAACCTATGTTACCTTTGGTTAAGTGGTCGTTTACTTCGGGCATTTTATCGGGAGTAATAAGTCCCTTTTCGCCCAAAAGCTCCCAAGCCGTACTTGCATGAAGTGTGGTCAAAAACTCTGACACGGGGTCAGCGGCATAGTCCTCTACCGCCGAGCCAACACAAACAAGACGCGGCGCGATAGATGCTATAAGATGCGCTTGGTCGTAGGGTTTATCGTCTTCTTTACCCTGATAATCCTTAAAGTTTTCGCAAAACCACTCCCAACTGCCCCACTTTAAAAAGTCGTCTATCTTTTCGCCTGTGCCGTGCTTTGAGGTTGCGGCACCGCCATAACCCGAATCATTTGATATTGCACACCAAAAACGTTCATCCTGTGCGGCGGTCCAAAGTGCCGTTTTACCAAGACGTGAATGACCAACAACCGCAGTATGTGTAGCATCAATATCGTCGCGGGTAAGCAGATAGTCAAGCGCACGCGATGCGGCATACGACCACATACCAATCTTGCCCCATTCGCTTTTATCTTGACGTGGATCTTGCACGTTAAACATTTTACCAAGTCCGTCTGAAAAGTCGCCGTAGTGATTATCGTTTACAACGTCTTTATAACACATTACAAACAAAGCAAATCCTTGGTCGGTTATTTCTTCTATAGGTAAATAACGGTCGGGTGCGCGACGAAATGCGTGATTTAAAAATACAGGTGGTTTTTCTACACCGTTTGGAATATATAATTCACTATAAAATGTAAAAGGTCCGTTTGGTGTATTAAAGGTAATGTTTATATGCTGTTCGGTTACCTTACCGGCATAGGCGATTTTATCTTCAAAAATCACTTCGCCCGTACCCTCACCTAAACACTCTGGGGTGTAGCCATATGAATATTTTTGCAACAAATCAAGCATCTCTTTGCGACGCTCCTGCCATAGCTCCGGTGTTACATCGCGACCATCATTCATTTTAAGAATAGGTAGTAAATCGCGTTCTTTAAGTATTTCTTTTAACATATTATTTCACCAGCTTAGATTTTTTGTTATTTATAGCTTTGTAAATTTTATCTACTATTATAAATGCGATAAATCCGTTAAGCAGTCCTAATAACGCGCCTGCTATAACGTCAGTTGGGTAGTGCATATAAAGGTAGATTCTTGAAAAGCCTATGAATCCGCCCAACACAAACGCAACCTTACCAAAGCGCTTATCACAAAGAAACATTGCCATACCGCTTTCAAAGCAACAGCGCGTATGTCCTGACGGGAACGAATAATCACTCAGTCTTTCAATAAGCATATTAGGCACTATTTGGGGATTAACGGTATATGGACGCGGACGGGCAAAAAGATTTTTAAGCCCCATATTACCTACAAACAGTCCAAGCAATAATGCAAGTCCTAATGTGATACCCATTTTGCGTGAAGGCTTAAAGCAAATAAGTGCTAATGCTAAAACTATCCAAACTATGCCATCATCGGCAAGTCGGGTAAGCAAAACCATCATATCGTCTAAAAAGCCAAAACGAAGATGCTCTTGTATAAAATCAAGAATTTTAATTTCAAATTCGTTCATTTCTTCACCTTATTTAAAAAATAAAGGTAATTTCTCTAAAAAGATTATATCATCGCGCTCTGCGGCATCGCCTTCGGCTAGGAATGCGCAAGCAGCGGCTTCAACGGCTCCTGCCTGTTTTAAAAGCTCACGAACAGCGGCAAGTGATTCACCTGTGCTGATAACGTCATCAATAACAAGCACTCGCTTACCCTTTATCTGCTCTACTTCGCTTTCGCCAAGGTATAGATGCTGTTCATTTTGCGTTGTGATAGAGTGCACCGAAACGTCAAGTGGGTTTCGCATATAAACCTTTACGCCCTTACGAGCAATTATGTAAGGCTTGCCGCTCTGACGAGCCATTTCATAAGCCATAGGAATACTCTTTGCCTCGGGAGTAAGAATTACATCAAACTCGGGAACCTTTTTAAGAAGTTCGGCACAGCCTGCAATAGTAAGCTCAACATCACCAAAGATTATAAAAGCGGCAATATCAAGCTTGTCGCTTACGGGGAATTTTTCGAGCTTACGCTCAAGACCCGCAATTTTTAAAGTATAAAATTCAGACATATTTATTTCTCCTATCTGATAATAAATTTAGTTTGAAAGAAAATTGTTCACAGCGCCTTTTTGAAGCGAGCGGTGCTGTATGTAGATACCGCCCCGAGCAAAAATGGTGCTGTGGGCAATTTTACTCAAACTTAGCCCGGTGGCCACTGTAAATATCTGCGTGCAAGTAGGTGGAAGTGAATATGACCTACCGTTTGTCCACCGTCTTTACCACAGTTATTTACCACACGGAAACCATCTTCAAGTTTTTCTTGCGCTGCAATTTTAGCCACAGCCTCAAAAATTTTTGAAATGTAATGACTGTTTTCTGCATTTATTTCAGCCGCAGATGCAATGTGTATCTTTGGCACTATAACTGCGTGAAATGGTGCTTGTGGGTCAATGTCTAAAAAAGCATAAACCCACTCGTCTTCATAAACCTTTGTAGAGGGTATCTCCCCTGCAATTATTTTACAAAACAAACAATCAGACATATTTCATTCTCCTATATCTCTATTTCTAAACCTTCATAAGAAGTAATAAACCCGTTTTCTTTTGCAATGGGTGCAAAATCATCATACACGGCATCTCCACCATTGTGTGAAAAATGATTGAGTATAAATTTAGTGTTGCCGTCAACCAATCCGCACGCAAGCATCTCGTCACGGGTTTTAATATTGCGTGGTAAGCCCATATGTGACGAATAACTGATATCGGTAGTGCCTGCGGTACAATCCATAACAACCGCATCAAAATAAAGACCGCTGTTTTTTAAATATTCCCACGTTTCATCGGGTAGCAAGCCTGTATCTTGCGCGTAAAGTAGCGTTTTGTTTTCCTTGCTAATTATGTATATATACGGATTTTCGGTGCCGTGAGTAGCCTTAAGGGCAGTTACAGTATAATCGCCAACATTAAAAGGCTTGAACGCAGAATGTGATTCACACCTTAAAAACCCACTAGAATTTGTCACTATTTCGGAAAGTGGTGCCTTTATATCTACACTACCGTGAACCGTAATACCGTGCCAATCCTCAGGTGGACAAGAAAAACCTATTGCCATCCAGTTTAAATCATTAGGATAAAAATGGTCGTCGTGTATATGGGTAATAAGAACATTTTTAATGTCTAAAAGATTAATATTGTGCGTTATTACGTGATAATAGGTGTCGCACGGATAATCTATAAATAAATCATTATCTATGAGTGTCTGTGACCGTGTGCGAATATTTTTACCGCCTAATTCTCTTGCTTTTTTGCAATTTTCGCAGTCGCAAAACATTGCGGGGAATGCCTCGGCCGCCGCGGTACCTAAAAATTTAATTTTCATAATACTTATTTCAACTGACCTTCAACAATAGAGTTCACTGCAGCCAAAGCTTCGTCAACCTTTGCAATTTCTTTACCGCCTGCCATAGCGCTGTCAGGCTTGCCGCCACCGTTACCGCCGGCGATTTGAGCAACTGCTTTTACAATGTTACCTGCGTGTGCACCCTTTGTAAGTGCCGCTTTACCAACGCCTGCGCAGAAAGTAAGCTTTTCGCCGTTAACGGCTGCCAAAACTGCTACAGCGTCATTATTTTCTGCCTTAATGGTATCAATCATCTTGCGAAGTTCATCGGGTGCAGTGCCGTCAAATTTAGCGGTTGCAACCTTAACACCGTTTATATTGGTTGCGTTTGCCATAAGGTCAGTAAGTTTGCCCGAAGCAAGTTTTGCTTCCAAAGATTCTATCTTCTTTGAATCTTCTTTCATTTGCTTTACAGTAGCCGCAGCCTTAACCGCTACATCCTCGATATTACCGATTTTAAGAGTAGCCGCAGTGTCTGCAAGCAATGATTTATAATGATTTATAAGATTTACAACATTAAAGCCTGTGTATGCCTCAATACGTCTTGTGCCTGCCGCAATACCGCTTTCGCTTATAATTCTAAACAAACCGATTTTGCCAGTGTTATCAACGTGGGTGCCGCCGCAAAGCTCGGTAGAGAAGTCGCCTGCTTTTACAACGCGAACTATATCGCCGTACTTTTCGCCAAAGAGTGCCATAGCGCCAAGTGCGCGTGCCTCGTCAATAGGCATTTCGCGATTGTCAACCACAATACCGTCAAGAATTGCGGTATTTACAAGAGTTTCAACCTGCTGGATTTCTTCGGCAGTTAAAGCCGAGAAATGAGTAAAGTCAAAACGAACTGCCTTTTCATTTACAAGCTGACCTGCCTGCTCAACGTGGGTGCCAAGAACCGCGCGTAATGCTGCCTGCAAAAGATGAGCCGCAGTATGATTACGGCGAATAGCCTCACGACGAGCAATGTCAATCTTAACATTTACATTGTCACCTACAGAAATAGTATCATTTGCAGTACCAATGTGAGTAAATATGCCGTCTACGGTCTTTTTGGTGTCAACAACTGTAAAGCCACCAATAACACCGGTGTCGCCTACCTGACCGCCGCTTTCAGCATAGAAGACGGTTTTGTCAAGCACAATAATAGCCTTTTGACCCGCCATTGCCGAAGATACGTGCTCGCCCTCAACAACTATATCAAGAACGGTAGCGTCACATTCATTTTGTGTATAACCCAAAAATTCGGTAGCGGCAATATCGTCAAAGTTAATGCCGTCACTGCTCCAGCTTTCACCGTCACTTGCTTTACGCGCATTACGTGCCTTTTCGCGTTGCTGTTGCATCAAATTGTTAAAGCCGTCCTCGTCAACGGTCATACCCTTTTCTGCCAAAATATCACGTGTTAGGTCAAGTGGGAAACCATAGGTATCATATAGACGGAATGCATCCTCACCCGAGAGTGTGCCGCCGTTTGCGGTTAAATCGTTTAGTATTGTAAGGCCTTGGTCAATAGTCTTTGAAAAGCTTGCTTCTTCGTTAGCAATAACCTTTTTAATAAGCTCTTGCTTATCTACAAGTTCGGGATAACCTGAAGCGTTTTCTTTGATAACAGCCTCTACCATTTCTACAAGAAATGCGCGGTCAATGCCTATAAGACGTCCGTGACGAGCCGCACGACGAATAAGACGGCGAAGCACGTAGCCACGTCCCTCATTTGAAGGAATAATACCGTCGCTAATCATAAATGTAGAAGCGCGTGCATGGTCGGTAATAGCACGGATAGAAATATCTACCTTTTGGTCCCTACCATAAGTCTTACCCGAGATTTCACAAACCTTGTCAAGTATATTGCGAATGGTATCAACCTCAAACATATTGTCAACGCCCTGCATAACGCAAGCAAGACGCTCAAGGCCCATACCTGTATCGATGTTTTTGTGTTCAAGCTCGGTGTAGGTGCCGTCACCCATATTGTTAAACTGTGTGAATACGTTGTTCCATATTTCCATATATCTGTCGCATTCGCAACCAGGTTTGCAGTCAGGTGAGCCACAACCGTACTTTTCACCGCGGTCAAAATAAATCTCGCTGCAAGGACCGCAAGGACCTGTGCCGTGCTCCCAGAAGTTGTCTGCCTTGCCAAGCTTTACAATTCTTTCTTCGGGCACGCCGATAACGTCACGCCAAAGTGCATAAGCCTCGTCATCCTCTTCATAAACAGATGGCCAAAGCAGCTCTGCAGGGATTTGGAGGTCTTTTGTCAAGAATTCCCAAGCCCACGGAATAGCCTCTTTTTTAAAGTAATCACCGAAAGAGAAGTTGCCAAGCATTTCAAAATATGTACCGTGACGTGCAGTAATACCAACACGCTCAAGGTCGGGGGTACGAATACATTTTTGACAAGTGGTAACACGGCTTCTGGGTGGGGTAACCTCGCCTGTGAAATACTTTTTCATAGGCGCCATACCCGAGTTTATAAGCAGTAATGATTTATCATTATTAGGTACCAAAGAAAAACTGCCAAGACGCAGGTGACCCTTTGATTCAAAAAATGATAAATATCTTTCTCTAAGTTCGTTAAGTGACATCCATTTCATAATTATTACTTCCTTAATACAAATATATAATTAAATATAAACATACACAATGATTATATACCTCGATCAGCATTTTGTCAATGCTGCAATAAACAATAAAACGGCCCTTTTTTAAAAGAACCGTTTGGGGTTTATAGCCTATTTTTGACTGACGACCACGTTGATTACATTGTAAAAATCCAAATAATTATCTATATTAAAAACTCCCGTTATTAAAAACAAGTCATCTATAGACGGTTTTGTCACAGTAAAGGTGTAAAGCTTTTGTGTTAAATAGTATACCGTAAACTCGCTACCAATGCCGGAAGAATACGCCTTTTCGAGTTTAGATAAACCTTCTTGATTTAACCAAATTTTAACATCGACAGAATTTAAATCATTTGAGTAATCAAGGTAATAATCAACGACGTATATGTCGTTGTCGAAAATCACCGTTTTTCCACTTGAATCAACAACTTTAAAGCACGGTGTTACCTCGTATTTTGTGTCTGAATCAGCCTTCTTGCTTTGTGCAAAAAGCCAAGCAAACAAATCTCTATCTGCATAAGCATAGTTCCACGCGTCGTGCTTTACATCTAAAAGTGGAAAAAGCTCTACTTTTTGTCCGCCTGCTGCTATAATAGAATCATACATTCTTTGAGAGCTTGAAAAAGAAACTGTAGGGTCAGCCGTACCGTGATAAATTCTTATAGGTATATCCTTAAACGCTGTGCCGTTTTCTGTGTTACCAAAACCACATAAAGGAACGCCTGCGGCAAAAATATCGCCATAATGTTCAAGTAGCTCCCACGTTGCGTAACCACCCATTGAAAGACCGGTTACATATATTCGGTTTTTATCGCAAGAGTATTCTTGTTGTATTTTATTTAACAAATGCAATGCGCTTCCCAAAGTACCCTTTTGGTCACCGTAGCCTTCACGGTCAAGATTCCACCACTCAGCCGTTTGTGGACATAAAAGAATTGCGTTTGATATATAATCACCGTTGCAACCAAACATATTTTTTATGTTATTAAGTTGAGACACGTTATCGGTACCAAGTTCACCCGCGCCGTGCAAAAACAAGATAACAGGGTATTTTTTAGACGGTGAATAATCATCAGGCAAAAACAAGCAATATTTTAATGTGTTGCCGTTTTGGGAATCGTAAAATGTATCCTTTAAAGGCTTTGGCATACTAAATCTATTTTTATATGGGTATATATGCATAACCTTTTCAGGACGTGATGTTTTTTTATTATCCGTGTCGTAATTGTCGGCGCTGTTTTGTAAAATCTCAGAAGTATTATTTAAAACATTATCTTGATTGCTTGTTGCACCCGAACTATCAATACCGTTGTCCGTCGAATTTTCAGAGGATGTAATAACGCCGGTGGGCTCATCGCTTGAACTGTTGGTTTCTTTATCTAAAAAATTTGCGGATACAACTGTTTTATTTTTATGGGTCTTAGTATCATTTTTTTCCTTAGTAAGATTTACAACTGCAAAAACCAAAACAACAAGCGCTATTACTAATATCATTGCGCATACGATTAACAAAACCGTATTTTTATTCACTTTTGTTTTTTCGTTATTCAAACCCTATTCTCCAATCGTTTTTTTGCTTAAACTATATTATGCCAAGCAATTTAAGCAGGTTTGGAATTTGTGATTCAAAATTTACACCGTATTTCATTTCGGGGTATTGTTCTTTAGTAATTTTAATACAGCCTGCGGTAAACTTTGCTGCTATAAGTGTCGATTCCGATAATGTTTTTCCCATTAAAACACCGCAAGTAAGTGTGCTTGTAAACACATCACCTGTGCCGTGATACATCGCGTTAACAAGTGGCGTGAAAATATATTCTAACTTTTCACCTTCAAGACAAGCGGCACCTATTTCACCCTCGTTATAGCACACGCCTGTAAGCACAATTTTGCCGTTTGTAATTTTGCGTAAACCGTCGAGCAAGCCTTTAATATACTCCTCGCTGTGAGGCGCCTCCATATATGGCATATCGGTCATAAATGCCGCTTCGGTAATGTTTGGGGTTATAATGTCAGCCTTTGCGCAAAGTCGCACCATCTCTTTTGGAAAGCTTTCGGGGAAACCACCGTAAAGCTTGCCGTGGTCTGCCATAACGGGATCAACTATTAAAAGTGTATCGTCGGTGCCAAAGGTATCAATCGCCTCGCATACAAGGTCAATTTGTTCTACCGAGCCCAAGTATCCGGTATAAACCGCATCAAATGTAAGCCCCTCTTTTTTCCAATGACTTGCTACGGGCATAATGTCATCGGTGAGATCGCGGAATGTATAACCCGAAAAACCGCCTGTATGGGTAGAAAGCACTGCTGTGGGTATGCCCGCACACTCAATGCCCGCCGCCGAAATAATTGGTAACGCCACGGTAAGTGAACACTTACCAAAGCAAGAAATATCGTGAATTGCTGCTACTCTTTTTTGCATAATAATTGCTCCTTGAAATTTATTGTTATAAAGTATATAATTATTTTGATAATATAAAAATAATCAAAACAGGAGTATTTTATAAGACCAGATGAAATATATAATTGACAAGCAAAAAGGTAAAGCATATTTGCAAATTTACGAGCAAATAAAAAATGATATTGTAAGCGGCGTATATCCGTATGATACAAAGCTTCCGTCAAAGCGATTTTTATCTGAAGAAATCGGCGTTAGCGTAATAACGGTTGAACACGCATATTCACTACTTTATGACGAAGGCTACATTAACACAAGAGAGCGAAGCGGTTATTTTGTGTGTTATAATCCCGACAGCACATTTGTGGCACCGCCAAAAGCATCAGCCCTACCTATTATACACACCCACTGCACCGCGTTAGACAGTGATTTTCCCTTTTCACTGTATGCAAAAACGATACGAAGGGTTTTAAGCAGTTACGGCGAAGATATTTTTAATTCAAGCGATAGCAGCGGAAGTGTTGAGATTAAAACCGCAATTCGCGATTATCTTATGCGTAGCCGTGGCATACAGGTAAAAACCGAACAAATAGTAATAGGAGCCGGCAGTGAGTATCTTTACGGACTAATTGTGCAGATGCTTGGTAAAAACCGAATTTATGCGCTTGAAGACCCCTCTTATCCTAAAATAAGTCAGGTATACCGTGCGAACGGCGTAAAAACACTTTTTCTTCCACTTTATAGCGACGGTATATCAAGCGAGCACCTTAACAAAACACCTGCCACAGTTTTACACATAACACCATATCGCAGTTTCCCAAGTCGTGTTAGTGCAAGTGCTTCTAAAAAACGTGAATATATACGTTGGGCCAAAGATGGCAATCGCATAATTGTGGAAGACGATTTTGAATCAGAGTTTACTTTGCTAAAAAAGTCAGAAGAAACAGTATTTTCTTTGTCGGGTGGCAGTAACGTTATATATGTAAACACATTTTCAAAAACCATTTCACCATCGATAAGAACGGCATATATGCTTTTGCCCGAGAATATGATAGAGCTATATCAAAAAACCGTTGGGTTTTATTCTTGCAGTGTACCTCTGTTTAATCAACTTGTACTTGCCGAATTTATAAGCTGCGGTGATTTTGAACGACACATAAACAAAGCAAGACGCAAAAGAAGACGCGGTCAATAGACCGCGTCTTAAAATTTACTTATTTATTTTTATCTTAATGTTGAGTGGCTTTTTGGCTTTTACAGGGAATGTTAAATGCTTGTATTGGAAGCCACCTACGGGGTGAAAATGGCGCTTTTCGTCGGTGGGGTCTATACTATATTCACCGTCAAACGATACCGACAACATATTTTTGAATACAACCTCATTGTCGGCAAGCTCTACACTGTCACCAATTTGGCTAACTATTGGTAAAACATATTCGCTGTCCACGTTAGATAAAACGCAAATATTTACCGCCTTGTCAGTAAAATCATATCTAATTTCAAAGTCTGATTTCTCACTCTTGGCAGTAATAGTATAATCATTTTGCACAAGCTCTACCGTTTTATCAGTATCACTGCGACCAATGCGAGCAGTATTGCAAACCTCGTTGTCAGCGTGGCGCCTAATTTGCATATTCATAGGCTCGGTGGTAACAAAGCGATAAAGTGTTGCCGCCATAACCGCGCCGTAATCACGATTGTAAAGCATACTTATTGCGCCGCCACCCGTTTCACTTGCAGTATATATATGTGTGTCACAAGCATTAATAGTAGCCGTAAAATCGCCCTTGGTAACGGTATAGAGATAGCCGTTTTGGTATTTCTTTATGCCCTCAACCTCACGCGGTAAAAGTGCCGACTCGCAAGTGTCAAACTCGTCGCCCATTTCAAGATACATAACAGCGAGCGACTTAACCTTGTCGAATGCGTGATGAATACAAGCAGGCTCGTCGGCACTGTGATACATAAGACCGCCGTATAGTCTGCCGTCTACAGTACAACGCTCTAAAAGCTCTATATTGCGGCGTACAGCTTTAGCAATAACAGCATTCTCCTTTGCCAAATATACAAAGCCCTCGTGCATACCGTCGCTGGTGCGGCTGCCCCAATATGTCCATTTGTTGTGCCGGACACCGAAGCTGTTGTCGATTGCGCCGTCGGGCAAAAGGAATATCAGGTGCTTCATAAATCTATCGTAGAAAAGCTCCTTGTATTCGCCCGTCAGGTGAGCGTAGCGGAGAAGCAGAGGCAGAGATTCTTCAAGATCGTATCCCATATCGATAGTGTGAAGTCGGA